>CAZZET010000040.1:0-27316 GCA_964653275.1 uncultured Methylococcales bacterium | reverse complement strand
TAAACAATCGTTACCTTCTAGCGTCAAGCCAGGGCAACAGCACTATCGTTGTCTACGACCTGAATACCAACCATTGTTTGGGAAGGTTTCATATATCCGGTAATGTATTAAAACAGGTAGATGAAGTTACCCACACCGATGGAATCGCCGCAACCTCCGCGAATCTCGGTCAGCGTTTTCCTAGGGGGATACTGGTCGTCCAGGATGATGCTAACGAAGGGGGCGAAGGAAATCAAAATTTAAAACTGGTTCCATTTCAGAAAATTTTGGATGGATTAGGCAAAGGGCAGTACAACGATCAGTATCAAAACTCTAATTCGACCAACGCACGCAATGTTTGATCTGGCGTTTCATTATCTAAACCAAATATAACACCCAACTCCCACTTCAACTTTTGCCTGCCAAAACGTTGACTACCTAAAAGGACGGGGCCCATACCGTTGGCTTCATCACCCAAATACAACTCAACTGCAGGTTCGAACTGGGGCATCCAACGATATCTAAGCTGGCCGCGAAAAGCCGATTCCAGCTTGTCGTTTATGTCTGAACCAAAACTGTAATCGACAAATAAATTGGCGGTGGTTGCCCAACTGCCAAATTCTTTTTCCCAGAGTAACCCCGCCGCTATTCCCCACACTTTTTCTTCTCGCTCCGATTCTAATTCAATGAGCAACCCCCAATCCGACCAGTATTCCCCCTGCTCTGTTAGCTGCAATTGACCTTCGATTTCAAAGGACACTATTTTGAAGCCTTCACCCGACAATTTTTGTCCGATCACGTAGGTTTCAAGATTAAAGCTCTCGGTTAAACTAAGCCCTGCCGCGAATTGATACTTCTGGTTTCCATCCAATTCATCTTGATTGTCTTTGGTATAAAATGATCTGACTTCCAGCTCACGTTCAAAGGGCTGTACGTAGGGATGATAAACTTTATCGATTTCAACCTCCGCTTTGGCAGAAAACGATAAAACCACAGATAGGAGAACGATTAAAAAGAATACCCTCTGTTGAAAAATACACAATAGTCGCTGTTTCACGGTACAGCTGATTGTTTGTATTGTTTGCGCAAAATCAACGCCAAACCCAGTACTATAAACAAATAAATACCAACCTGAATTACTGTAGGACTGGCTTCGTATCCAACCAGCGCGTGTAATAACTGGCCGAGCACCGATGATTCCGGCAACAATTTCGAAGAATCCCATAACGGGAGCATTGATGGCAACCAACTCGCTTGAATAAGATTGAGTACAGCCTCCGAAGCCATGCTGGCAGACATTAGTGTCAATAAAACCGTAATAATACGCACCATCATCCATTGAGGAATATTAACTAAGCCAAAATAAATGAGGGCACCCAAACTCGCACCGATGCCTGCGCCGATAAATCCTCCCATCAGAACCGGTAAAAACATTTCCAAATTGAATGAAAATGCGTAGCCGTAAATTAGAATTTCGGTACCTTCACGTGCTATTGAAACCACGACTATGGCACTAAAAAGCAGCCTTATAGATTTACTATTCGTTAATTCCTGAGTTCTGTTTATCGAGTGCGATGCAACATTCAAACAACTCGCACCGAGCATTAAGCTTACGCTCAGTAGCATTAAGGCGATTAGTAATTCTTGTCCAACGCCCTCAAACATTTCAGAAATATCTCCCATCGTAAAGGCCAGAACCACGGCGGCTACGAACCCAATGCCCGCTGCATGCATTATCCAACGATAACTCATGCTGAAAAACCGTGACGATGCCAGCAATACACTGATAATCAGCGATGCTTCCAATACTTCTCTTAACATTATGATGACTGAGCTTAACATAAGACGGCCCTAACACTCATTGGGCAATGATTTTTCCCAGTGCTGTTTTGGGATGAAATTCGCCAAAAAAAGGATATTCTCCTGATGGCAGCGGGCCTATAAAAATGGTTGCCTTGCTGTCCCCCATTATGATCTTTTCCCGGTTCAACTCGTAACTTTCAAATTCTTCTGGTGCCCGATCACGATTATAAACAAGCAATTTAACTTTCACCCCAGAGGGGATAATAATTTCGGAAGGGAAGAATAGATGTTGTTTAATTTCGATTTCAAAAATGGGTATCTCCGCATAAGCATTCGGAATACCTAACCCAAGAACACATGCTAAAAAAATAGATTGGACATTCTTCACACCAACCTCCCCCAACGGACGCACTGGACTATGGACCAATGGGAAATTCGGCTTTCGGAAATAAAAAGGTTACTGCCAACCCGCTGGCGTATTGGGAAGCACTTAGCCGAACCTCAGCATGGTGCAATTCAGCTATTTGTTTGACAATCGACAAACCGAGGCCACAGCCTAAAACACCTGAATTATGGTGGTCTCCCCCAAGACGATAAAAACGTTCAAATACCTGGGCATATTTTTCTTCAGGGATACCGGGTCCAGAATCGGATACAGAGAACCTAACATGGTTCTTATTCGCTACTACCTTTATAGCTATTTCTCCAAATTCCGGTGTGTACTTGATAGCATTTTCGACAACATTCAGGAGCAGCAGCTCAAGCGTGGCTTCATCACCAAAAATTTCTGATAATGTAGCATCACAGCAAAGATCTTGTTTCTTATCCCTGATTACATTTTGAATCGAAGCTGTTGACATGATTTTAAGCACCAATTCACACAAATCTATTCTATTCCACTTCGCCTTATAATGGTCAGGCGATGTACGATTTAAATTTAGAATTTGTTCAACCACATGCCCCATTCGATCTGCATTTTGTTTGAGTATAATCAAGTCGTTTGAAGAATCTTCAGACTCGATTAACATATTTTCCACATGTATCTTAAGTGCCGCAATAGGAGTGCGTAATTCATGGGCCGCGTCACTGGCAAATCGTTTTTCCTTATTGAAGGAAGTCTCTAAACGCCGAAAAAGTTGATTGATAGTTTCTACCAGCAGGGTCAATTCAGCGGGTACAACATCCATCACGATCGGCCTTAAATCGTGCATTTCTTTATGCGTGATTTGTTTTGCTAGCGCATCAACCGGACCAAGACCAAATTTCACAATCAACCAAATCAGCGCAGCGACAAACGGAAGCCCAAGTATCACAGGCAAAACCGATACAAGAATTATTTTTTCGGCCAACCGATAGCGCACATCCATTCTTTGGGCTACCATAATTCGAAAACCACTTGGATCATTGTCAAGAATCACTGAACGCCAACGATACCCATTGAAATTGATTTCATTATAACCAGGTTTCAGGTTGGCCAGTTTTTTGTCCGGGGCATTTTCTGGCCGGGACAAAAGGTGACCGTCTTCATCCCATATCTGGAAGACCAGTGCCGATTCGGATTCCTCCAACAAATTCTTGTTGAATACGACATTTGGTGAGAATCGGATATCCACACGCCCTCCCTGGGCAATCAGCGCTGTAACTATTTGTGCATAATGAATCAAATGCGAATCGAATAGGCGTTCCGCTTCGCGCATACCTTTTCGATAACCATGGAGAGCGGCTAGAAAATTAACCAACGTTATAATCGATAAAAGCGTTACGATTAAAAAAACGCGGATTGATTTCACGTTTTTTTAACAAGGTAACCCACATCACGAATTGTGTGAATAAAACCGGAACCTAATTTTTTCCTTAGATTATGTATATGTACTTCGATTACATTGCTCGCAACTTCTTCGCCATCGCTATAAAGCCTACCCTCCAACTTGGCACGTGCTTGTATGATACCAGCACTTTCCATAAGTGTTTTCAAAAGCATGTATTCGCGCTTGGAAAGTGGTATAAGATTCCCACTTAACTTCACTCTATGCTCAGCGGTATCAATCACGACTGGACCAATTTCGATTTCAGAACTGCGGGCTGATCCGATACGGCGTTCCAAGACCCGCAGTCGTGCCAATAATTCATCCAACTCAAAAGGTTTTGTTAAATAATCATCAGCGCCCTTATCCAGCCCAGCGACTTTTTCATCTAGAGAATCCCGCGCCGTCAGAATTAATACCTGAATTTTGATGTCGAAACGACGAATTTGCTTTAACACATCCAGACCGTCCATATCGGGGAGACCCAAATCCAGAATAATTATATCCGGATGATCGGTCTTACAAAACAAAATAGCATGTTTTCCATCAATAACATGACTTACCGCGAAGCCTTCGCGTTTTAAGGCACGAACCATACCCGCCGCCAGGGAGGCATCATCCTCTACCAGTAATAATCGCATATCGGCGACTATTCCAAACCTAGTTCTCGCTTAGCATAATGGATAGCCTTAAAAATTTCCTTTTTTCGGCCCTGATCACTCACAGCACGACCCATACGAGGTGGTGCACTAAGCGACTTTTTCAGTACAAAAAGCGCTTTTGCATAATTGCCTTGATCTAGCAAATAATCGCCATAAAAATAGTTCGCATCGAGCCCATCGGGATTAAATTTTAGACCGACAAGTAACATTTCTTCTGCTATTTCATCATCGCCAAAAGATATTGGCCAGCCTGGAACCTTAGCGTACAAAGATCCTAGGCTTGTATACGCTCCGCCCTTCAAGGCTGAAGGATCGGTTGCAATGGCCTGTTCGAATAGATTTTTTGCTTGGTTAGCACTGCTCAAGGCCCCCAAACCACCTTGAATTCCAGCGTAGGTTGCTCGAATAATACCATTCCAGATCAAAATATTGGGGTCTTTGGGGTTATTAACGGTCGCCTGATCCGCATCGGCAACGAGCTGTTTCATCTCCTTTTCTTGTCGATCCCCCGAGACTTGATATTTGATTCTTGCCCAATTCTGTTGTAACTGAGGAACACCGATACTGCTATCCGCATAGGCACTGACCGATAACCACGCTATTAATATTCCCGCAACCCCTATAACGCCCAAACTACGCACATTGATCATTTTGAATCTCCATTCTTGCATACCGTAATATGCTATTTAGCTGTTTAGAAATCGCATTGTCGACTAGCCGCGGAAAGAGGCCATTGACCTTAACAAAAAATCGTTCTGGCCAACCTAGATAACATTCAATAGCCCTTTCCTTCTCGATAAAGTTAACGATATCATTCGCGACTTCCGTAGGATTATCCATCGCTATCCCTTGCTCCTCATTCATAGCGATGATATTAGAACTACTAAGTGCAGTCCTGGTCGCCCGTGGAGCAATATATGAAACAGAAACGCTTGTACCGTTCAACTCTCTGCGCAAAGCTTCCGAAAATCCTCGCAAACCAAATTTACTTGCACTGTAGGCAACAAACCCCGGATAGCCGATGGAACCGAATGCCGAACCAACATTGATAATTCGACTATCAACGCTTTTCATCAGTGACGGTAAAAGCCCCTGTGTGAGAAGCATGGTAGCAGTCAGGTTAACGCCAATCACCTTTTCAATCTCGCGTCCGTCTTGTTGAGAAAACTCGTGAAATGAATTAGCCCCCGCACAGTTGATTAATACATCAAAACCCGATTCCAAATCAGTACAATATTGTTGGACCGATTGACGACCATTATCAGTCGCTATGTCCGCTACGATATATGTACAATCCTGTTTTGGGAGATTTAAGTCTTTTCTGAGCTTTTTCATGCGATTTTCATCTCGACCGATCAATATGAGATTTGCACCTCTGGATCGTAATTCCAAAGCGATACAGGCACCAATCCCTCCGGTAGCACCGGTCAACACGACCGTCTTATTTCTTAAATCCGTTTGATACTTTGAAGGTTTTATAGGTAAAGCTTTATTGGAAACAGGATGACCGATTCGGGCCCTTTTGCCAGTCTGGGTATTTGATTCTCCGTCATATGGCCCACGCAAAAAACTATCTTGAAACAAATTTGCACACAGAATCAACATACCCAAAAGCAAGCTTCCTACCCCGATATAAACAAATAATTGAGTTAAAATATGGTGATGGGCCGCACTTCGTCCCATTTCCGGGGCAAGCCAAAACATTACAAACCAAGAAAGAGGATAAAGACCACCCAATCCAACAAATATCGCTGAGATCTTTTTCATCCTATCCTTTAAAGACGAAAATAAAATCAGAAGCACCAAACCAAGCGAAAAGGCGGAAATTCCAGTGGCATGGAAATGAGCCCTTTGAGCATATCGCCATATCTTAGTGGTGCTTTTTTCATCATGTAAACTAAAATGTGACGTAACCCCTTGCTCTATATAGTTTTTATATGAATCCTCTGCAATACCAAACGAAATACCTAAACCTATTCCAAAGCAAAGGGTCAGCATAATCAGTAATAAACCGATTCTTACTATTTTAATGTCTTTCTGAATCATCGTTCTATTCTGCTTATAAATAAATTATGCTGCTTGATCAAAGGAATCTTCCGTTAATGAGCGAAAGATACCCGCATAGAGTTTATAGAATTGCCTAGCACATCGGATAATCGCTTGCTGATCCTCATACACCTCAATTTTGTTCATCAGTTGCTCGAAGAAAATCAAATGATCCTGATCCAAGCTGCCATGTGAACGTAGATAGGTAAAGCCCCCATCAGGCAGTTTTAGGCTTTTTTGCGTAATATCGGCTGCCTGTGAAGCCAGGTCAACACTGGTCCCTTCAAGCACAAATATCATTCCGAAAAAACCTACCGGATTGTTCCTGTGGATTGTATCGTAGGCAAAGGCAATCATCAGCTCGGTTGCTTCGTTCGGCATTCCTAGCCGTACAAGTTCTTTATCGCCACCACATGCACTAATATCGTTGAGCACCCATTTCTGATGCCCCAATTCCTCTTCTATATACTCAACTAATGCCTCTCTAAGCCATTCCTTCTCTGCTGGTAGAGAGCTTCCCGTAGCCATCAACAAAGGCACAGTGTGTTTAACGTGGTGATAGGCTTCAGTCAAAAACGCGATATACTCGCCCTTAGTCATCTTTGCCTGCATGCAACGTTGAATAAGCGGGGATGAAAGTAGATATTGCCTACCGTTTTCGGTCTCATGTTGCAATTGTTCATAAAACATCATCTTATACATCCTAAAAGTGAAAAATTAAACATCTTTATAAAGTGCATTCAGCCCGCGTGCATACCGTGATTCGATAGCGTCCCGCTGCAAACTTCCATCCACTGATAACAATCCGTTCGCATAGGAAAAAGGTACATCCGTCAGCAACCAACGTTTTATTTGTGCATAATCGGGTAATTTCTGGTTGAATCTGCTGATTTCTGCCCTTAATTTCGCCTCAGACATTCCATGGTTAGTGGAAACAATTACCGCCACGCAATAAGGCTTGGCTTCACCGAAAACAACACACTGCATTATCTCCGCTGAGTCAACAAGTCCATTTTCCACCCATTCAGGTGAGATATTCCTACCGAAACTACTAATCAGCACATTTTTTTTACGTCCCGAGATAAATAAAAAACCATCTTCATCGAGATAGCCTAAATCACCGGTTTCAACCCACTCGCTATTCTCGGTATGCCCTTCCAGGTATCTAGAAAAGCAATTTCCCCTTACACGGACGTCTCCCCCGACAATGCGGATATCGATATGAGACAGCGGTTTTCCAACACTACCGACTCGATCACATTCCATGGTATTCAAACTAACAACAGAACCACATTCAGATAAACCGTATCCCTCGTACACTGGCAGAGATAAGGATCTCGCTCGGCCAATTAAATTTGGCGATACTTTTGCTCCACCCACTGCAATAAATTCAGGATTGGCGGTTAGTGTTTCACCTGCTTCCAAAACAGACACAAGAGATTCTAGTAATCGGGGAAGGACAATAAAACTAGTCGGTTGAATGGCATTTATCCGACAAATGAGTTGTTCGATATCGAGCTCGGAACTACCGGAAAGCCCGAGAGTTTTACCCGGATAAACCATAACACACCCTCCTTGTAAAAACGGGACGTACACACCTGCTATATTTTCGAGCAGAGTACTTAAAGGCATAATATTCAAGTGCCTTTGAAACGACACTGTCGCTAATGTCTCTGTGAGCGCAACAGACACATTTCCAATGGTATCAGATGGTATACAAACCCCCTTGGGTTCTCCAGTCGAACCCGAAGTAAAGGTGATTTTTGAGGCTGCGTTAATAGTTAGGCTTTCGTCGGACAAATCATGGCATTTCAGTCGCACGACAAAACTACGCTCTATTAGCGCACCATCAATTTCGGAGTCTGGTTCGATTGTCTTTATCCGATCTAAATCATCACATAAAATTGCTTCGAGCATTGCTGATTGAATCAGATGGGAAATCTGCTCATCAGAAAAGAAGGTGGGAATAGGCACAACCGTTACATTAGCTAGCGCACTAGCTATATCGATTATGATCCATTCGATACTATTTTCTCGGTATAACCCAATACGGCGAAGGCCATGATGGGATAACCAACCAGCGACCAGCGTTGCTCGATGAAGTAGTTGAATGTAGTTAACTGACTCTCGTTCACTTTCGATAGCAACTGCCATAGGGTTGTTGTTAGCGCAACATTCAATTGCTCTAAGGATGCGAACCACCGCCTAAAACCACTGCGATATAACAGTACTAACACACGGTTTTAAGCGTTCGGCGATATTCCTCATGAGACTATTATTGGAAATAGTATCGGCTACTTCAGAAATACGGCAAAATAATACTTGAGGAGATTCACGATAATAGCTACCCCAATTGGTGGAATCATCAACTAACTTTTTCGCTTCTGCATTGCAAATCAATGTGGGTGAAAAACCCATTCTATCGAGCAACCTTTCCACCTCTCGTGTTCCTGTAAATACCACCCATTCTCTGCCCAACTCTTTTAGAAAAAGTGTTAAAAATAAGAAAATAAGCTGACCACTCCCAAAGCGGGTCACAGTCAGATTACCAATCTCAACAATCTCACTTCGGTCAACTTCCAGACCGCACATCATTTCAATTTCCTGCTCGATAGTACTATTTAGATATTGCTCAAGGTATAACGGATTGCGGTTAGCAAAACTACATCCGACCACCCCACTCAATCGACCTTGACACCTTAATGCCAATAGATAGGGTAGATAATGGCTTATATCCGCCATATATACTTCCTTGAATTTATCGTAAATATAAGACTCAATTAGTGTCCGTTCCAAACACGTCTTATCGTATAATTTAAATTCAGGAGTAAGCTTGAAAGGTAACTTGCGTAACCCGGATCGTAAAACCACCGGCTTTGAAATTTCAATAGCACTAACAGACATAAACTAAACCTTTGAATAGTTAGAATATGCGAGAGTATGGAGGCAAAAACTTAAGGTTTCCTTAAGCCTTTAATCTAGCGAGTACTACTGCCGTATTAGTTCATGAACTGTGAATTAATTCTCAATTTTTTTGAAGTAAAAGACTGGCGGAAGATTTACCGTAATTGGCTTGGGCTGATCGCCATCCGAGCATGGATGAACCGATGTATTGTCTGAGTATTTCTAATTTAAAACCAGCGTCGGACTCGTGAGCAGTAATCTAAATAAATAGTACCTTGAGTTTTTCTGAGGTGCTTTTCTTCCTGTCGAACCTGTGCTTGGTACGCAAAATCTCCTATCAGAAAGGTTACCAGCGAATACGGACAGGGAACGATAAGAAACATTGAAAAATAGCTAAGTCTTAAAGCAAGAAAAATAGGGTTACGCGAATATCGAAATAACCCCGATTCAATCAAAGCAACAGGATTTTCAGTGTCTACTTCAATACGCCATGAGGTTTCCATCTGGTTCTGAGCCGTAATGATAATAACTAAACACATTAATAGCAGGAAACAACCAATGGATGCTGTAAACTGAATAGGCAAAAATCCAAAGCGGTTTCTGGTTAAAAAATTAAATTCAAATACGTAATCAACCACCAAACCCAATGCCAATATTAAATGAATTCTAAACACAATCGCGAGAAACTTAAGAAATGGATCCTGGTTCGATTGTGTCAGTGCGTTGATCCCTGTTTTCTTGTAGATTATGTGACTACGCCAAAGTAGAGCGATAAGCAGAAAAAGAAAGAAATAAACCAGTAATACACTCTTAAAAATAAGCTCCATATAGTATTCCTCTCAAAAAGCAGCAAAGGGTTATGATAACAGCTCCCTGTCAACTCATTAGGTCGAACTTTCGATGACCAACATTCGGACACCATTAAGTGTCAATGCAATGAAAAATCGAGAGAAGAACCAAAATGCAAGACAAAAACACCGTAAATGTCTTGGTATTACTGTATTGATAAAGTAAAGGAGTGCCGAGTATTCCTTACCAAAACCTGAGACACCAAGCAAATATCCATCGTCAAACTACAAGTCTATCGTTTCAGCTAGAAATTCCCCAAGTGAAACAAAATACCGATTTCAGTCTGTAAAGATGATAGTGAATTCAAAGCCATACATTACCCAAACCGATTCGTTCGTGCAAATGATAATCGTGACCTAATCGTATCGAAAAACAAATGACTTTTAGCCTAATTCTTTCGGTGCGACAGATTTTAAATCCCAGATCTCATTGCTGTATTCTTGAATCGTCCGATCAGCGGAAAATTTGCCACTGTAGGCACAATTGAGAATACTCATTCTCGTCCAATTTTCCTGATCCTGATACGCTTTTGCGGCACTTTGTTGAGCGTCAATATAGCTTCGAAAATCGGCCGCAACCACCCAAGGATCGAAAGGATTTTTAATCGATCCAATAATTTCATTAAAAATATCGGGTTCAAAACGGTTGAAATGGCCACACTCCAGCAACTGCATGACTCGCGCAAAATCGTCATCATTTGCAATGATCGAAACAGGATCGTAGTTTCTCTTAGTTTCTTCGACCTGCTGCGCGGTTAAACCGAAAAGGAAAAAGCTCTCTTCTCCTACTTCTTCACGAATTTCGATATTCGCGCCATCCAATGTTCCTATCGTAAGCGCGCCATTCATCATAAATTTCATATTACCGGTTCCGGAAGCTTCCTTACCAGCAGTCGAAATTTGTTCCGATAAGTCCGCTCCAGGACATATGATCTCCATAGCTGATACCCGGTAATTGGGTAAAAAAGCAAGCTTTAACTTATCGTTGACGCCAGCATCTCGATTTATAACATTAGCAACATTGTTAATCAATTTGATGATACGTTTTGCCAACCAATAACCCGGAGCAGCTTTACCGCCTATAAGCACACAGCGTGGCACCCAATCTCCCACATCGCCTCGCTTAACGCGGTCATAAAGATGAATGACGTGAAGAACATTTAACAGCTGTCGCTTATACTCATGAATACGTTTAACTTGAACATCGAACAGTGCGGTCGCATCAAAGGAAATACCCAATTCGGACTTTTTATATTCGAGCAAACGTTCCTTGTTTTTTAATTTGACCCTCCTCCAACGATCCTGAAAACCCGAATCATCTGCAAATTCGGTCAGTCTACGCAATTTTTCGATATCAGTAACCCACCCCTCACCAATCGCATCAGTGATCAAATTGCTTAGATCAGGATTACACCATGCCAACCAACGACGCGGCGTAATGCCATTGGTTTTATTGTTGAATTTACTGGGCCATAGCTCGTGAAAATCTCGAAACAAACCTTCCTTTAATAGCTCGGTATGTAGCTGGGCAACCCCATTTACGGAAAAACTACCGACAATAGCAAGGTAGGCCATACGAACGTGTTGTTGGTCGCCTTCCTCGATCAGCGACATTCGAGCTAGACGGTCCACATCTCCCGGCCATCTATTGTCAACTTCACGCAAAAAACGAGCATTAATTTCGTAGATAATTTCCAATATCCGTGGTAGTAATCGACTAAACAAGGAAACCGACCATTTTTCCAAAGCCTCGGGTAACAACGTATGATTGGTATATGCCATAACCTTGGTCGTAATTTTCCATGCCCCATCCCAACCCATTTTGTGTTCATCAACCAGTAGTCGCATCAGCTCCGCTACTGCAATGCTGGGGTGCGTATCGTTCAACTGAAAACAGTTTTTCTCAGCAAACTCGCTAAAATCCCCACCGTGAACTTCGACCCAAGAGCGAACAACATCCTGAAGGCTGGCCGAAGCTAGAAAATATTGCTGACGAAGCCTAAGATCTTTTCCATTTTCACTGGAGTCATTCGGGTACAACACCATAGTGATATGTTCCGCGTTGTTTTTAGCGGCTACAGATTCAGGGTAACTTCCAGCATTAAATTCGCCCAAATCGAAAATGTCAGTAGCCTCAGCTTTCCACAACCGTAGAGTATTTACAGTCCCATTTTGATACCCTGGTACCGGTACGTCATAGGGAATTGCAAGCACATCATGGGTATCTACCCAACGCACATGGCTGCAGTCATTGCTGTCTACATAGGTATTGGTGTGTCCACCAAATCGTATCCGCTGGGTGAACTCCGAACGCTCTAGCTCCCAAGCGCACCCATCCCTCAACCAATGATCGGGTTCTTCAATTTGTTCACCATTTTCGATGTGTTGGCGAAACATGCCGTATTCGTAACGGAGACCATACCCGGTTACAGGCAACTGTAACGTCGCACAGCTATCAATAAAACAAGCGGCCAAACGCCCTAATCCACCATTTCCCAAACCAGCATCCAACTCACTGGTTTCCAAATCTTCCAGCGTCAGCCCTAATTCAGACATCGCGGATTTAACAATATCGGTCAATCCTAGGTTAAGCATCGCATTACCTAACGCCCTACCCATCAGAAATTCCAGGGAGAGATAATAAGCCCGTTTACAATCTTTTTCTTGGTAGGCTTTCTGGGTATTTTTCCATCGCTCGGTCAATCGTTCACGGATTGTCGCTGCAAGCGCTTCATAACAACAGGGAGGTGCCGAACAGGAATCGTCACGCCCTATCGTATAATTCAGATAATGGCGAAATTGATTTACGATCGCCTGTTTATCCATTTTTAACGGGGGAAGTTTATCCATACGATGATACGATTTATTCTTAGGTTGTAATTTTACTGTCATGGATTTTAGCTCCAGCTCCTTTATCTATGCACATATCCCGAGGCTTTTCTAAAAAATCTAAGGCTTATAAGCCTATTTGGCCAACTATTCGAGAAATTAATGAACAAGGTCCACGTTTTAAGCGCTTCACTAAGATCTTACCAAATCGCGAAATTGCATCCGGTATAGCTGCGCATAACTACCCTCTTTCTCCAGAAGTTCTGAATGATTACCGCGTTCGGCAATCTCACCTTGATCCATCACCAGAATCTGGTCGGCTTTTTCTATTGTAGAGAGTCTATGAGCGATCACAATTGTAGTACGCCCTTTTATCACGCGTTCCAGGGCATCTTGGATTATCCTTTCTGATTGGGTATCCAGCGCCGAAGTAGCCTCGTCCAGTATGAGTATAGGTGCATCTTTTAAAATCGCACGGGCAATCGCCAGCCGCTGGCGTTGACCACCGGACAGCTTGACACCATTTTCACCCACCACCGTATCGAGTCCTTCGGGAAGTTTGGTAATGAATTCCATCGCGTTAGCAGCCTCAGCCGCCCTGACGACATCCCGCCGTGTGGTCGAACCCGCCAATGCACCATATGCAATGTTCCGCTCGACGGTATCATTAAACAATGTAACATGCTGGGTCACCAAAGCTATTTGATGACGAAGATTCTTTAAAACATATTGATTGATTTCCATATCATCCAATAAGATTTCACCACAGCTGTGATCATAAAAACGCGGAATGAGACTCGCCAATGTAGTTTTACCACTTCCTGAATGGCCAACCAAGGCTACAACCGAGCCTGGATCTACTATAAACGACAAGTCCTTCAATACAAGTGTATCAGTATTGGCGTAGCTAAAGTTAATACCCCTAAACTCGAGTTTACCCCTGACTCGCTCGGAAGTATGGGTGCCCGTGTCCAACTCATCGGGCTCATCAAGGACATCGAAAATACTTTCTGCTGCCGCGATTCCTTTTTGAATATTAGCGTTAACCTCGCTTAATTGGCGAACAGGCTTAGGTACCAAAGTCGCGGCGGTGAGGTAAGCGATAAATGCTCCAGCGCTAGATTCATCCATCATTTTTAGCGCGAAAAAAATCAGTACCGCCAACGCTGTGGCAACAATCAATTGCAATAACGGCGTGTGTATAGCAGAACTTTTAACGAGCCTCATGGATTGACGAAAATTATTCGAGCTAGCCTCTCGAAACCGCTTTTTTTCGTAATCCTCTCCTCCGAAACTTCGAATGACCCGATAGCCATTAATCATTTCCGCCGATACATGGGTAACATCACCCATAGACGCTTGAATTTTACGGCTGATTTTACGGAATCGTTTGCTAGCATAGCGGACCACAATCCCTATAACCGGCGCGACACCAATAAAAATAAGGGATAGTGCCCAGTTCATATAAAACAGGTACCCCAGCAAACCAACGACCGTCAAACCTTCACGAATAACGACTTTGACAGCATCGGTCGCTGCCGATGTAACTTGACTGACATTGTAGGTCACTCGGGAAATCAAATGACCGGAATTGGTATTATCGAAGAAAGTATTAGACAAAACCGTATACCGATCGAATATCTGGCAGCGGAGGACATGAATAACACTGTTGGAAACCTTGGCAAGAAAATAATTTCCCAGAAACGACCCGATACCCCGAAATACTACAATTCCCACTGTCGCCCCGGGAATCCAGTAGATCGACTGACGATTTTGTTGTTCGAAGGAATCCACGATATATTGCAACAACGAAGCAAACATAGGTTGCGTTGAAGCATAAATCATAAAGCCAAAAATACTGACCACAAAAATACCCAAATACGGCTTTACGTAGGACAAAAGCCTAAGATAAATTCGTAGACTAGACTCCTGCTGTCCCATACTAGTCCCCCAACCCCAACTCTTTAACTTTTCGAGTCAACGTATTACGCCCATAACCCAGTATTTTGGCAGCATCCTGCCTTCTCCCACGAGTAAACCCCAAAACCGCTTTGATCATAATTTCTTCAACTGAGGAAATAGCATTTTTTGCAATATTAGATTCGTTTCGATAGAGACAATTTTCCACCCAATTTTTAAAATAGTCTTCCCAGTTTTCGGTAAGTGGTTTACTTTTTGTAGATTTGTTCACAAGTAACTCCGGGGGTAAATCATCCATATGGATTTCCTGACCCGTAGCCATTACCGTTAACCAAAGACAGGTGTTTTCCAATTGCCTCACATTTCCCGGCCAATCTAGTGTACCTAAGTATGCCTCTACGTCAGGCAACAATTTTTTGCATTCAACATCCAATTCTTTAGCGGCACGAGATAGGAAAAAGCGTAACAACAATGGGATATCTTGCTGCCTTTCCCGTAATTGGGGAACATGAATACGAATAACATTGAGTCGGTGGAATAAATCTTCCCTAAACCGCTCTTGTTCAACAAGTAATTCGAGATTTTGATGGGTTGCGGCGATGATTCGTACATCAACCTTGATCGGTACATGTGCACCCACTGGATAAAACTCACCATCAGCGAGGACCCGCAACAACCTAGTTTGCAGCTCTGAAGGCATATCTCCAATTTCATCCAGAAACAAAACCCCAGTGTCGGCTTGTTCGAAACGGCCTACACGCCGATTCTGGGCACCAGTAAATGCACCACGTTCGTGTCCGAATAATTCGGATTCAAGCAAATCACGGGGAATAGCCGCCATATTCAAAGCAATAAAAGGCTTTAATGCCCTGGGACTATGTTTGTGCAATGCGCGCGCGACCAATTCCTTACCAGTACCCGAATCACCATTTATCAACACCGTGATATGTGATCGAGCCAAACGACCTATTGCACGAAAAACCTCCTGCATGGCTGGAGCTTCTCCTATAATTTCATCTGATTTAAAAAGAGAATCCACCGATGACAACTGCTCGTCAGATTTCCTTTGTCGATGACTATAGGCCCGACGTACCAAATCAACCACCTCATTGAGATCAACGAACGGTTTTGGAAGATATTCGAAAGCACCCCCATGATATGCGGAGACAGCACTTTCCAAGTCTGAGTGCGCTGTCATTATAATGACGGGCAAATCTGGGTAATCCTTTTGCAATCGATCCATTAACTTTAGTCCGTCCATGCCGGGCATACGGACATCCGTTAAAATTACATCCGCCCCTCCAGTTTCTAAAGCCGATAGAAGCGACTTTGCATTAGTGAAACTTTTAACCTCAATAGAGGCCTTTTGAAAGGCTTTTTCCAAAACCCAACGAATCGACTTGTCATCATCGACCACCCATACACACGGGGCACTAGTCATCAACAATTTCCAAAGGTAGAAAAATAGAAAATACGGTGTCGCCTGGGGAACTCATACATTCCACCAAACCACCATGATTATTGATTATTGATTGTGCAATTGATAGCCCCAGTCCCGTCCCTTCGGCCCTGCTCGTAACCATCGGATAAAAAATCTTGCTTAGGATTTCTGGCTCAATTCCCTTACCGGTATCGATGACTTCAAGTTTGACCACCAATTTGTTTTGTTGATGGCCAATAGTCATTCGCCGGTCGATCCGAGTACGAAGCGTTATTCGCCCCTTATCGCCGACCGCCTGAGCGGCATTAAGTACGATATTTAAAATTGCCTGAATAAGCTGGTCGCTGTCCGCATACAAATCGGGAATGCTGGGATCATAATCCTGCAAAATCTTAACATTTGGAGGTGCTTCAGCTTGAACCAGTTGACGAACCCGTTCAATGATTTTATGTATATTCAGCAGACTTTTATTAGGAAGCCTTTTAGGACCCACCATCCTATCAACCAGAACCCTAAGACGGTCGGCTTCTTCGATAATAATTCTGGTATATTCTTTTAAGTCTACACTATCCAACTCTTGATCTAATAACTGTGCCGCTCCCCTCAAGCCTCCAAGTGGATTTTTTACTTCGTGGGCCAAACCTCGCAACAACATTCGTGAAGCATGTTGCTGTTCCAACAACTGTTCTTCTCGGTAAATACGAAGATGGCGATCAACCTGGTGCATTTCCACCAGTATATTTGCTGGTTCGGTACCGTCGTATAGCGGGGTAACAAAAAAATTGACCGTCACTGGATGTTCCAATATTTCGAGAACGATATTCCTCTCGGAAAGTGAGGCACCAGTATCCAAGCAACGCACAAGATCCTCTTCAATGACTCCCTCACATCCCCTAAACAAATCCCGTGACGAAATACCTAATAATTGCCGAGAACTTTCCGCAAATATCATTTCTCCAGCAGTATTGATATATACGAGCCGACGGGTTCTATCTAAAAGCAATACCGCTGTTGTGAGATTGTCTAATACGCTTTGAAACAACCGGTAATCAGCAACTGGACTCATCGAATACGAAAGCCATGATCGATGGGTTTTTCATGCCCACCCAATAAATCCGACAAAAGAGGGAAACTTACACCAACATTACGCCATTGTAGTGCTATGTTGACCAACAACCAAGTAATTTTAACCTGAATCCGTGACTGCGATACGGATCGAAAAGCTCTCCGATTCAGTTTTTTTAAGATGATGTCCCAAGCAAAAAAAACGCCCCTTAACGGGGCGTTCTAGTAAAACTCTGAGAACCCGATTACAAACTGTAATACATATCGAACTCCACAGGATGCGTACTCATACGTAATCGAGTAACTTCCTCCATTTTCAGCTCAATATAGGCATCGATAGCATCATCGGTGAAAACACCACCAGCTTTTAAATAATCCCGGTCGCTATCCAAAGCATCCAATGCCTGATCCAAAGAAGCGCAAACAGTAGGAATTGCCTGTTCTTCTTCCGGAGGGAGGTCATACAGATCCTTATCAAAGGAATCGCCTGGGTGAAGCTTATTTTGAATTCCATCCAAGCCTGCCATCAACATAGCAGCAAAGGCAAAATAAGGATTCGCAGTTGAATCCGGAAAACGCACCTCAAGACGACGTGCTTTAGGGCTGCTGACATAAGGGATACGGATCGAGGCGGACCGATTCCGCGCGGAGTATGCTAATAAAACCGGAGCTTCAAAACCCGGCACTAAACGTTTATAGCTGTTTGTCGATGCATTAGCAAAAGCATTAATCGAACGAGCATGCTTGATGATACCGCCGATATAATGCAACGCCGTTTCAGACAATCCGCCGT
This sequence comes from uncultured Methylococcales bacterium, assembly GCA_964653275.1. Classification (GTDB taxonomy): domain Bacteria; phylum Pseudomonadota; class Gammaproteobacteria; order Methylococcales. Next base: position 9,221 of record CAZZET010000040.1, on the reverse strand, counting down.
AAAGATCACCTGCAAAGATATTATTTCCATTCTTTGAAAGCGACTGATGCACGTGCATACCATTGCCATTATCCCCCACCAACGGCTTAGGCATAAACGTCGCTGTTTTGCCAAAAGCGTGCGCGACATTCATCACGACGTACTTAAGCGTCAACACTTCGTCGGCCTTTTTGACCAAAGTATTAAACAAGACGCCAATTTCAGCTTGTCCAGCCGTTGCCACTTCGTGGTGGTGAACTTCCGTTTCGAGCCCCATTTCCTCCAACGTCAAACACATTGACGAACGCAAATCCTGCTGCGAATCCACAGGAGGAACAGGAAAATAACCACCTTTTACACTGGGCCGATGACCCATATTCCCGTCTTCATAAACTTTTTCGGTATTCCACGAGGACTCTTCAGAATCAACATGGTACGACGCGCCCTTCATATCGGCGGACCAACGAACATCATCAAATGTAAAAAACTCATTTTCCGGACCGAAAAAAGCTGTATCGGCAATACCTGTCGATGTCATGTATGCCTCTGCACGCTTGGCAATAGAACGGGGATCCCGTTCGTAACCTTGCATTGTTGTCGGCTCGACAATATCGCAACGCAAAATCAAAGTCGTTTCTTCGTAAAAAGGATCGAGTACAGCGGTAGCAGCATCCGGCATTAAAATCATGTCCGACTCATTGATGCCTTTCCATCCGGAAATGGAAGAACCATCAAACATTTTGCCTTCTTCAAAAGTATCGCCACTTATTGTATGGGCAGGTACAGTAACGTGCTGTTCCTTTCCGCGAGTATCGGCGAAACGAAAGTCGACGAATTTAACATCTTTCTCTTTGATTAACCCAAGTACTTTTTCGGCGGACATTCAAGCCTCCTCATTATATTAATTATTAAAATTTCCGATTCGTGGGGACGAACCACCTCGACACAAAATCGCGTTATTGTAGTTTTTTTTAGCTAAAAGATCTACAAATCCACCAAATGTAACATTAGCTTTATAAACCCTAACCCACTTCAATCAAGATAATATATTCGTCGTCATGGCTGCGCGCCTCCAAAACCGTGTGCCCACTTATTCGACACCATGCGGGTATATCCTGCATTACACCCGGATCCGTCCCAACAACCTCGACAACATCCCCTGAAGATAATCCTTTCACTTTATCTTGAACCCGAATCACGGGTAGCGGACATAGCAAAAACCGTGCATCTAATGCAAATTTACTCATATATGCCATTCTTCGGCAATCTCATGTGCCGACATCGGTATGACCGTGACAACACTTTCTGCACCTTGATGAACAATTCGAACATCAACCTTTGCAGCATTCCGTCCCTGACTGTAGCGAGCGGTAACGCTAGCAGCGAATTCAATATCATCCTGACTAAGGTCTCCATCAACAAGAACCAGTGGTCCACTATGGCTTATGGGACTCATGTGGGTAAAGGATTTTCTATAGCCGGAGAGAAAATTTACTTCCCCATCTTCCCTGGCAATGATCATTTTAAAATTTGGTCTTGGCCTCAAATGACGACCCACTTTCAATAACATTATATCGTCAAGTTCGTACTCTTTGTTTCCACGAGATTGCCAAAGATCGGCCAACTTATCCGAATAATGTTCGTCGGTGAGAAAACAACAGCCTCCAGCGGGCTGAGCATAATCTTTTATTTTAAATTCGTTCGCCAATGCTATTTGCGGTTTTCGAGAGCGACCACTGAAATCATAAAGGGATTCGCGATCGATCCAGCCTTCACGTTCTGGCAAACTGGGAGGCAGCAGCTTTGCACAAAGTGGGCGTACAAGCAGGTCATTAGCCCCGGATTCTTTAGAGACAATTGGCATGGTCTGCTTGCGCTGTGACATTGGACGCTGACCAATCACTTCTCCTGTCACAATAAAATCAAAACCATGTTCCGTGATCCATTCCTTAGCTTTAGATACCATAAATACTTTACAATCCAAACATGGATTCAAATGTGCTCCATATCCATGTTTGGGGTTGATCACAATATTTTTGTATTCTTCAATGATATCGATAATATGCAGTTTAATGCCGAGTTGTTCGGCCACCCAAAGAGCATTATTTCTTTTTGCCTTTGCCCGATCTTTTTTGCGGATTGCATGAGTATGTCCTTCCACACAAAATCCAGTATAAAAGTTAATGCCTTCAACGTGCAGACCTTGTTCCTGGACTGCTTTTGTCGCCAACATAGAATCCAACCCTCCAGAAATCAAGGCAATAGCTTTTCGCTCTTTTTTCATTTCATCATCTAATTTCAGTGTATCAAGTTGAGGTCTAACTATTTGCCGCCAAAACAGCCACGGTTCAGATTGCCTCAATTTTTGAAGCAGAATAAACACCCACACAGTACACGCATATATGAACATACGTCTTCACACGTCTATGCACTCCAACGTTCACGCTAACTTTTTTTCAAAAAACGCTCCTAATGTTCTTAAAACACCGTTTAAGAACAATACAGATGAGCTGAATAGTCGCCTTCGAGCCATTATAGGGAAAACCAACATGCAAGACTACCAACGTAAATTTATCCAATACTCAATTCATTGTGGAATATTACAATTCGGAGAGTTCACTCTAAAATCGGGACGCACAAGCCCCTATTTTTTCAATACAGGACTATTTAATAATGGTGCAGCATTGACCCAGCTTGGTGGTTTCTACGCCGAGACTATTCTTGCCTCAAATATCGAATACGATATTCTATATGGGCCTGCATACAAAGGTATTCCTCTAGTATGCGCCACATCGATGGCGCTCGCTCGGAAATTAGAAATGGATATTCCCTTCACATTCAATCGAAAAGAAATAAAAGATCATGGTGAGGGCGGTCGTTTGGTTGGTGCACCCCTTAAAGGTCGGGTGCTAATTCTTGATGATGTAATTACTGCCGGAACTTCAGTTCGTGAATCAGTTGAAATAATCCAAGGACATGGTGCGGATTCGAAAGGTATTGTAATCGCTCTCGATAGGCAGGAAAAAGGACAAAACGAAAATTCCGCCATTGTTGAAATTAAAGCTGAGTTCAGTATGGAGGTGATTTCTATTATTACGCTTTCCGATATCATCGAATTCCTCGACGAAAAAGGAAAATCGGCACAAACCCTTTCTTCCATGCAGATGTATCGAAAACAATTTGGCATAACGACCTAAACCGGTGTTACGGTAAACTTTCATGCTTGAAATCTATAGTAGGCAGCATGCGGGAAATGCTAGCCAGTACTCTTCTCTTAAAGAATTAGTGAGAAATCCGACTCAATAGAGGTTGAATCATCCCCAAGGGCAGCTACCCTTTATTGCAGAACTTTTAGCTAATCTACTTTTTGATTTTAGGTACACCTATTTCTACTTACCCGATGAGTCCCCTTCGTTTTCGTACACTGATCCTTTTTGGCTTTTGGATTCTGACAGCACTACCTCAGGGGTTTTCCGCAACACCGGTGTTTCGCTGGTATGACGATCAGGGAAAAGTTTTTTATTCGGATCAAGTTCCACCGAAACACTCCAAATTCGGTCGTTCTGAAATCAACAAAAATGGCAGGACTGTCAAAGTAGTTGGGGCAGCAAAAAGTAAAAAACAAATAGACTTGAGGAATAAATTTAAGGATCTTCGAAAACAATCAAAAAGCTTGCTTGCGTCCCAACTAAAATTTGATCATGTTTTGCTACGCACTTTCCGTGATGTGGAAGAAATCCGTAGTAACTTAGCGGGTAAACTCAGCACCGTCGAAGTATTAATAAACATTAACAATTCAAATATAGAGCAAATTCAAACCCAATTAGAAAAGCAAGAGCGACGCGCTGCCCGTGCCGAAACTAATGGCAAGAAAGTTTCTAAGAAATTATTAAGAGAAATTAGTGTATCACGACAACAACTTAAAGATCTACGCGCCCACATCGCAACACAGGAAGAGGAAAAAAAGCGCATTACCGTCAAATACGAAAAAGACATTAGTCGGTTTAACCAATTATCAAATCAATATAAAAATGGCCACAAACCACTGAGTCTTAATTGGCGACAACAAATCCCTGAAAAAAATAATTCAGGAAATACCGTCAGCATTTTTCATTGTTATAAAAAACATACCTGCGATACAGCTTGGCAACTAGCAAAAGCCTACATTCAGCAAAACGCTACCACCGATATGAGTGTTAGCACCGAGAAAATCATATACACTTACGACCCAAGGAACGATCAGGATATTAGTCTCTCGGTTTCAAATATTTCAGAGAAAAACAATATTCATAAACAGTTTTTTTTGGACCTTCGCTGCAAACAAAACGTGAGTGGAAGCAAACTATGCCTCAGTGAACAAGCTCAAAACATTCGCGAAAACTTCAAGCCCTATATTGAAAATCAACTACGCTTAGGAATAGTCCAGAAATAACGAATACCCACCCTATCGTCTCAATAAAAGCGTCCCAATACCTTTATCGGTAAATAGCTCCAATAGCACAGCATGCTCTATGGTCCCGTTGATGATATGGGCACTGGCGACACCACTGTTCAATGCCCCTACTACGCATCGAACTTTCGGAATCATTCCCCCATTTATGGTTTGGTTAGTTATTAATTCTTCAATTTCACCTAAAGATAAACCCGTCAGCAATTCACCCTGCTTATCCAATATGCCTGATGTATTCGTCAACAAAATAAATTTTTCTGCATTTAATATTTCGGCCATTTTCCCAGCAACCAAATCTGCATTAATATTGTAAGAACGACCATCGTCCCCAACGCCTATGGGAGCAATTACAGGGATAAAACCCCCTTTAACCAAAAGGTCTACAACCGACGAGTCGATGCTAGCAACCTCACCAACATGTCCTAAATCATTATTTTCCAAAACATTATGAGACGCCAGATTATTTTTAAAACTAATTTTCCTGGCACGTATCAAATCACCATCCTTCCCACTCAACCCAACCGCCGATCCACCATGGTTATTGATAAGATTAACAATCTCCTTATTCACCAATCCCCCTAGGACCATTTCAACCACATCCATAGTTTCACTATCGGTAACCCGCATGCCGTCGACAAAACGCGTAGTTTTACCCAGCCTTTCCAATAACTTCCCGATTTGAGGTCCACCACCATGAACGACAACAGGATTAATGCCGACAAGTTTCAACAACACAATATCTCGGGCAAAATTATTCTTTAAATTCTCATCAACCATTGCGTTCCCACCGTATTTAATCACGATGGTCTTATTCTTAAAACGTTTGATATAGGGCAATGCCTCAATTAAAACATGGGCGATGCGGCTAGCCCCACCTATTGGAAAAGCACTTTGTTTGTCCACGGATACCTCTGAAAATTAAACCCTAGAAACACCATTGTATCAGCGTTCTAACCAATCCAAATTGAATTTTATTGTTGATATCTAGTACTCAACACGATTCAGAATATTTCAATTCTAGAGCCCTTGTTACACCAAAAGACCATTCTAGTATTCTACAAAGGTAATATTGATGGCGAACTAGAATGGAATCTGTAGCAATTTCGCTTAAACTGAAGGAAACTTGTAAATTTATCTGAAACCGATGCACACCACCTTACCTCTATCAGCTAGCAGCTCTCAGCAACCATTTACTACAGAATCGCATTCCCAGCTTTCTATCGCTTTCGGTTTTAAATATCTGCTCAACCTACCGCAATATATGCCCACTGATATTGCCCTTCACACACACTGGGTCCATTCATCGTCATGGCTACTGACAACAAATACAACAGAGAATATCGCAGAAACTCCTTTTCCTGAAAGCAAATTTGGTAGTTTGAAACTTCAAACCAGTATCATCAACATCGAAAATACTAGATCTCAGCATGTCCCTCGCAACGATCTTTAGTAGGGGAAGACAGGGCATCCACTCGCCTTTAGTAACCGTCGAAGTCCACATTTCAAATGGATTACCTAGTCTATCGATTGTCGGATTACCAGAAACTGCGGTTAAAGAAAGTAAGGATCGAGTACGCGGAGCGATTCAAAATTCCCAATTTAAATTTCCTTCTTCACGCATGACTGTCAACCTCGCTCCGGCCGACTTACCCAAGGACGGTGGTCGATTCGATTTACCTATTGCTCTCGGTATCCTTGCCGCCTCACGCCAAATCAACAACGACTCTTTGGATACCTTTGAGTGTGCAGGAGAATTATCTTTGGGCGGAGAATTACGAGCAATCAGTGGCGCTTTGCCCGTAGCACTCGCCACCGGAAAAGCCGACCGAATGTTAATTATTCCATCAGCCAATGCACAAGAAGCTGCGTTGGCAACCGATGCCCAGGTATTGGCTGCAAACCACCTACTCGAAGTCTGCGCCCATATCAACGGTCAGAGACTTCTGAGCCCGGCAATATCTACTCCCTTTCTAAACAACTCCAAGGAATGCTTGGACTTTCAAGATGTTCACGGTCAATATCATGTCAAACGAGCTTTTGAAGTCGCAGCCGCAGGTGCCCACAATCTTTTAATGTTGGGACCTCCAGGCACTGGCAAATCGATGACAGCCGCACGGCTACCAACAATTTTGCCGCCATTGACAGAAGCGCAAGCATTAGAAACCGCAGCCATTGCATCAATCAGTGAACTTGGATTAAAACCGGAGCTCTGGCGCCAACCGCCATTTCGAAGCCCCCACCACACGGCATCAGCACCCGCATTGGTAGGGGGTGGCAATAACCCAAAACCCGGTGAGATATCCTTGGCTCACAACGGTACGCTATTCCTAGACGAATTACCGGAATTCGACAGAAAGGTATTGGAAGTTCTACGCGAACCTTTAGAAACTGGGCACGTAACAATTTCACGGGCCAATCATCGAGCAGAATTCCCCGCTCGATTTCAACTGATTGCTGCAATGAATCCATGCCCATGTGGCTACCTCGGCGACCAAAGTGGGCGTTGTCATTGCACACAGGACCACATTAAGCGATATCGATCCCGAATATCTGGCCCGCTTTTGGATCGTATCGATATTCATATTGAAGTTCCAAGAGTTTCTCATCTACTCCTACGGGACGATCAAACCCAAGCCCAAGAAAGCAGTAGCACAATCCGAACGCGCGTTATTAATGCGCGAAATCGTGCCCTATCAAGATGCGGCAAACAAAACGCAGTTCTAACACCGCAAGAATTACAAAAATATTGTCCTATCACTCGCGAAGGACATCAGCTTCTCGAGGAAGCAGTCAATAAACTCGGTTTATCGCATCGAGCGTACCATCGTATTATTAAACTCGCTCGTACAATAGCCGATCTAGGGAAATCGGAAGCCATCTCCATCAAGCATTTAAGCGAAGCGATTGGCTATCGTAGGCTTGATCGGAAAAACTATTGAGTGACTGTGGTTTCGTGGTATTGAAAATAATCTCGCATTTGATGTTCCATAAGACACCAAATTAGTTGATTCGAGTCAATCGCTAACTTAACCGATAACTCTCTCTAAATTCTGATGGATAAACTTTTGGTTTTCTTGACTCATGCTGAACACTCCCTTTTTCAGTCTATTTTACTTCAGGTTGTGTGTCCGGGTTAGTATAGCTATATCAGCTTGTATTACCTTCAAGTACCATAGGTCTGGCAGTCACTTCGCCAGCGCAAGAATATCATCGACAGTATTAACAAAATCGCCATCAGTTTGAACCTGGACCGTAGCATGTCCAACCTTGCGCCCGGGTTTCGCCACTTTTCCATAGTCATGCAAAAATACATTGGGCTGTGACATTACTGTTCCACCCGTCGGGATCTTACCTATAAAATTAACCATAGCTGCCTTGCCCACGGCCTGGGTTGAACCTAAAGGCAAGCCGCAGATCGCTCGCATGTGATTCTCAAATTGACTGATCTCAGCGCCCTCGATAGTCCAGTGTCCGGAATTGTGTACACGCGGAGCAAATTCGTTGGCAATCAGATCATCACCTAGCTGAAACAGCTCCAATGCAATCACACCGACGTAACCAAATCGATTCAGTAGTCGGCCAACGTATTCCTCAGCACGCCCTTGACAAGGATCCGCTACCCGGCTGAGTGATAATCGTAGGATCCCATCAGCATGCGTGTTCTCACTAGCCGGATAAAACTCGACCCTACTCGACTGCGAACGCACTGCGATAATCGAAAGTTCACGATCAAAAGGCACGAACGCCTCAAGAATAGCGGGTACCTTACCGATCGAAGACCAGGACTCCTCAAGCTCCGATGTTTCCCAGATAATCGCCTGGCCCTTACCGTCATAACCCATACGACGAGTTTTTAGCACGGCTGGCAAACCAATTTCTTTCGCAGCATTCGCAAGACTACTCAGGTTATCAACTGCTCTAAACTCCGCAGTCGCAATCCCTAACTCTCCAAACATGGTCTTCTCGACTAATCGATCCTGCGCAACAGCGACCGCGTCGGCAGGGGGAAAAACCGGCTTTTTCTTTGCCACCCGCTGTACGCTCTCAAAGGGAACGTTCTCAAATTCGTAACTGATGACATCAACCCGAGCCGCAAATTGGTCCAACGCATCGGTATCGTCAAACGCCGCACAGATGTGATCGGCAGCCACCTGTGCACAGGCATCCACTGCGGGATCAAGAAATACGGTTTTTATGCCCAGAGGATGCGCGGCCTGCGCCAACATGCGGGCAAGCTGTCCGCCACCAAGAAGTCCTACAACCATTTCTAGGATCCAACAGCAGGTGTCCGTGGATCGGGATTAGCCTCAACAATTTCAGTCTGCTTGGCGCGAAAAGCCTCAAGCGCGGCCCTGACACCAGGTTGTGTATTGGCAATGATAGCGGCCGCCAACAAAGCCGCGTTAACCGACCCGGCACGACCAATGGCTAGAGTTCCAACCGGAATACCTGCTGGCATCTGTATAATGGATAAAAGCGAATCCATCCCGCCCAGCGCCTTGGACTGAACCGGAACGCCAAGAACTGGCACCACTGTCTTCGCAGCAACCATGCCCGGCAAATGCGCGGCACCACCCGCCCCCGCAATAATGACCTGAAGCCCACGCTCTTGGGCAGACTCAGCATAGCTGAACAATTTATCGGGGGTCCGATGAGCCGAGACGACCTCAGTCTCGTAGGAAATATTGAGCCTGTCCAACGTATCAGCGGCGTGAGACATGGTCTCCCAATCCGAGCTAGAACCCATGATAATGCCGATCAGTAGTTTCATTTGCGTTTCCTCGTACGGATT
>CAZZET010000039.1:0-27747 GCA_964653275.1 uncultured Methylococcales bacterium | reverse complement strand
GCTGTTAGATCTCGATAGAGTTCGCTAAGTGAAGCATTTTTCCCTCCAACAAGAGCAACATCTTCCAAACTGAGTGTTTCGAACCAACGAATGAAGTTTTTTTGAATCATTATGAAGCTCCCGGCAAAATTGACACTGCAACTAGATCCTTCAGGACTAATGTGCGTTAGGGGATAAAATTTGATTGGCCTTTAAGTTAGAGGAGTTGCTTTTTGTTTAATACGCTAAGGACAATCTGGTTCTACGTATGGGTTCATTTGACTATGGCGGAGTTTATTCTCATCGATTCGCCATGAAATTGAGTTAAGTCAAATCTAGTAGGAGTTGATACCGAAATATTTGGATCGCTCGGAAACAGTTATTTGAGTTGTCTTATAAGGTAACAGGGATACCGCTGTTAGAAAGGGGCCACAATGTCGTATTTAGGCGTAAATCCGCCGCTCTAATGGGTAAAAGGGAGCCTAAACGCTCAATTTCTCAACTAAGCCCCCAAATCGCCTAATCTTTTGCTTCAACGTCCCAAAAAATACTTCCTGACTCGTTACAATATCCACACGATTCTTCGCGCGGGTAATGCCGGTATACAGTAATTCCTTAGTTAACACTGGATTCATAATCTCAGGCATGACAATCAGTACTTCATCAAATTCTGATCCCTGGCTTTTATGAATCGTCATTGCGAATACAGTTTCGCAATGGGGCAACCTAGTCGGTATGTATTTTTTTACACTACCATCGGGACGCTCAAAAAAAACCATCAATTTTCCCGGTTTTCTAGAGTCATACATGCAAATGCCGATATCCCCATTATAAAGATGCATCCCAGGGTCGTTCTGGGTGACCATGATTGGACGTCCGGGATACCATTGCCCCGATCTTGGAATCAGTGTTTGTTCAGCTAGCTGATTTTCGACGTTATAATTAATTTGCCGAACACTATTTTTGCCCTGTCGATTGACGCAGAGTATTTGGAAAGTACTGAATGCTCGGTAGACTTCAATAAATTGAGCACCAGAATTCAGTAACCGCAAATATTCTACCTGTTTTTCTACGATGAATTTAGTCAGATCGGTTGTCAGAATGGAGACATTTTCTACAGCTGCTGAACTGAGAACAGTCCACGCACGGTTAAAGCGCTGATGGTTGACTGCCTCTGCCAAGTTCTTGATATTTTTATTAAACCGGTGTGATTTTTGTAATTTTATGGTCCGATCCGGTAAGGCTGTTGTTAAATCGGCTAATACCGCTCCGGATTCGACGGAAGCAAGCTGATCTTTGTCTCCAAGCAATAGTAACCGGGTGCCAGATTTGAGTGCCGAAAGTAATTTACTCATTAAAGCCAAATCAACCATCGAGGCTTCATCAATGATGACTACATCATAGGGCAGGGGATTGCGTGCATCGTGTCGGAAGTATGGGGATAGAGGTAGCGACCCCAATAATCGATGCACGGTTGTGACCGTTTCGGGTATCCGTTCTTTAGTGGCATCGGAACAAGGTAGTGTTGATTTACCTGTCCCGATGGCGACTTGGAGGCGCATCGCAGCCTTTCCAGTGGGCGCTGCCAGGGCTATTTGAATGGGATCATTGGTCAATTCCAGCAGGAGCGCAAGAATTTTGACCACTGTGGTCGTTTTTCCCGTTCCCGGTCCACCGGTTATGATGCTAAAGTCTTGGGTTAATGCGAGTCTTGCCGCTTCCTTTTGCCAATCGGTTTGGTCTACTGTAGCTTGAAAATAGCGCGCTAACGTAGCATCAGATTCCTCAACGATATGATGTCGTTTGGTTAGTTGTTGAATTTGGGTTGCCAAATGGTTTTCGTAGAGCCAGTAACGGCGGAGATATAAGCGATCGTCCTCTAATATCAAAGGACTTGTATCTTTTTCAGATACCATCCCTGAAGCGTGCATCAATGATTGCGTCGCCTTATCAATACGAATGCAACTGTGGCCTTGACTCAGTTCAAAGGAAAGCAACGCAATCCTATCTTCGAAGGCTTTTTTTTGTTGATCATCTAAGCGAGTGTGTTGGGCCAAAAAGCGGGCGAGCTGCCTATCAAGGCGGCCATATTGTGTTTCTTCGGCTCTACTCATTTCAGGAGGCTCTCCATAATTACGAACCACTTTTCCTTTCTACAGCTTATAATTCAAAGCCGTTTCCCTTAATTCCAAATGCTGTGGAGAGTGCTTCCAGACAACTTATATCTGGACGGTCTTCATAGACGCCACTCATGGCCAGCGAAGGCTCCATTCCGCGTACGAATAGATATCGTACTCCGCCGAAGTGGGTTTCATATTGATAATTTTGCAGACGGTTGTTTAAGTAATGATGTAATACTAAGGAGTAGATCCAGTATTGCAAACCGTAATTATGTTCGCGCATCGCGTGGGTCAGGGTTTCTGTTTTATAATCGGCTAACGCGTTGGTCTTGTAATCCATGACGTAATAGCGCCCTTGGTATTCACATACCAGATCAATAAATCCAGTGAGATGCCCCGCTATTTGTTTGGCATGCAAGGGTTCGAAAGCATGCGATTCATGCAGAATTTTATTGATCTTGAAAGTGTCTATCGTATCTATTGCCAAATAGAAGGGCATTTCCTTTAAACAATGGCGATCTTCTAGATTTGCCAGATAAAAGTCTAAGTTATCGCTGGAAAGGGGGGTTTGGACGACTTTTTCCAATAATGAGTCGATGATCTCGGGTTTGTTGAGCGTCAAGCTATGACGTTGGCATGCGGCATCACGGATATCAGAAAGATCAGTACCCTCGGCGATAGTTTGAAATCTAATCTTTTCCAGAAGTTCGTGAACTACATTTCCGGTATGGGTACCTTTTGGGAGTTGTTGCTCCGGTGTTTCAGATCGATCTGACTGCAGCAGCTCTTGAGCCTTGTCCATAGGAAATTCGGGCGTATCCTTTAAGCTTAACGACGAAAGGGCTGTATAACTACTCATTTGCCAAATCGTGGTTAGCTTTCGGTGACGTTGTCGGGCAATATATTGGGGTTTTTCGGTTGATAATGAGTAATTGGCACTGATTTCCATCGGAACATGAATTTGCCTGTATTCAAAGGCATTTGGGGCTTGTTGGCAAAATGCCTCCAAATTAGCGCGCTGTACTGAAAAATCTGATTGCATTAATTCATCCTGCCAATTTTCAGCAGATGTTCCATGTAATAAGTAAGCCATTGCTGAAAGATTGGGTTCTTTTTTCGATCGTACATCGGCCCAGATCAAATAACATCGGAACTGAGCGCGGGTAACGGCGACGTACATTAACCTTAGGTCTTCTGCGAGCTCTTCGTACAACGCTTGAATTCGCCGGGTCTCAAATTCTCTGGAGCCTAAATCGACTACGATTTCATTATTTTCATGGCATCGAATCAGGTGGCGCTCGCGCTTGACCCGGTTACTTCGCTGCCAAAGATGGGGGCAAAAAACCACGGGGAATTCCAGACCTTTTGATCGGTGCATAGTTACGACTTTGACCGCATCCGCATCGCTTTCAAGCCGCAATTGTGGTTCGTCGATATCGATGCTCTGGTTCGTAATCGCTGCACACAACCATTCTAATGTTTTCTGGATTCCTAACTGCTGATCAATAGCATTTTGTTGAACCAGCTCGATTAGGTGATCGAGATTGGTTAACCGCCGTTCCGCGGTCGTTGTAACGGATAAATGTTGCCGAATTTTTTCCTGGGCTAACACTTGGTGCATCATGGCCATAAATCCAGTGGTGCGCCATAGCTGGTAATAGTCTTGAAATCGTGAAATCCAAGCATCTAGCTTGTTTTCATCGTAAGTGGTTTGGTAAAAGCCCTGGCCGTCCAAATCAAAAAAACGTAAGGTCAATGCTTGCTTTAGCCGATTCAAATCTCCTGGATGGGCGATCGCTTGCATAAGGATCAGTAAATCCCGAGCTTCGTCCGATGTGAAGACCGATTCAGTACTGTTAAGCACTGAGGGAATACCCACTCTACGTAAAGCCTCCTGGTATTCACATGCCTGTTTATTGGACCGCACCAGTATGGCGATATCGCTAGGTTGCAAACAGCTTGGTTGGTCTCTACGGACAATTTCGATTTTCGGGCCAGAGTGGAGCATTCCGAAAATCTCCATGACAACTGCAGCCTGAATTTCGGATGCTGCTTTACCGGCTGTCCAGTAACCGTTTACGTGGTGTTTATTTTTGTCTAATTGACAAAGCACCATTGGAGCCAATGGCTTATTGTTTTGTTTTAATGCGCCTTGATCATCAGACAACGCAGTTTCTACCTGGATATATTGCAACTGTTCCAATAGGAACGGATTTTTGGTTTCTCCAGAAAATAGAACATTGGTTGCGTCTACCAAAAGTGGGTGAGCCCGCCAATTTTTCTTCAAGGTAAAATAGTATTGGGCTTTATCTAAAGCAGAAAAATACGAAAAAATATCTGCTCCACGGAATTTGTAGATGGCTTGTTTGGGATCGCCGATCAAATAGAGATAATGTTGAGTTGAACTGAACAAAGTCGCGAAAATATTCCATTGGGCTTGATCGGTATCTTGAAACTCGTCGATCAATGCGATTTTATAGCGACGTTGTAGTTCTGTTTTTAGGCAGTCACCAGTTTCATTTTTTAAAGCATCGGCCAGACGGGTTATCAAATTATCGTATGATAAAACGTTCAGTTGTTGCAGGCGTTGATCCATTGTGGCTCGGATGTATTCAACTAGCGCACGGCGAAATGTGAGAGAGACTTTCATGGTCACTTCCACCAAAACATCAAATGGCTTTGTTTCTAACCCTAAAGCGTCAAGGTATGCTTGCTTACGCTCGTCGCCGGTTTGAGTTTTTGTTTTTCTAAATTTGGTGCCATTCAATCCAGTTTTTAGACCTTTGTGAGTTAAGGTAGCGAATTCCTGTTGGGACGGCATAATTAGTGTGGTTCTATTGAACCAGTCGCCGATAGCTTGATGAATTTGATCAAAGTTTTCCGAGTAGCGGATGTTGAACATTCCTTCGGGAAAAGCGGACTTCACCGCGCAACAAAGATCATCCAGTTTATTGTGCGCTTGTTTTATTGCATGTTTGTATTCCTCTAGTACTGTATCCAATTCCTCCTTAGTTGGATAAATTTTTGCCTTTGTGTCCACTTGTCCAACGCTTGCCAATAGCAAGTCCGGTGTTGGGTATTGATGGGTTAAAACAGCGGTTTCGAGAGGTGTTCGAGTATAAACTTGTTGCCTCCAAAAATCATCGGCTATTTGTTGACGGACTGAGCTAATATTACTGGTGAGTTCGGAGTCGAATAACTGACCGCTTTCCAAGGCATGCTCCTTGAGGACTCGTAGGCAAAAGCCATGGATGGTTAATATGCCTGCCCGGTCGATATTCAGCAACGCCAGGTCTATACGGCTACACGCTGAGGTTTTGTCGGTGTCAAGATTATCAAGCCATGTAGTGAGATCACGGTTGATTTCATTGGTGTTTCCGCTTAACGCTCGTTTGGCTGCTAATAATCGTACTCGGATACGTTCTTTTAATTCTTCGGTTGCAGCCTTAGTGAAGGTTACAATGAGCAATTCCTCAATCCGGATTGATTTCTCCACCAAAAAACGCAATACCAGCATGGCAATTGTGTAGGTTTTTCCGGTGCCGGCACTGGCTTCTATTAGGTTTATCCCTTTGAATAAGTCGGATGCGGTGGCGTCGAAATTGCTAATGTTTATGCACCGCCTCCCAAACCGGTTTTAACCGATTTTTACAATAATTTTCGAATTTCTCGTCAAGTAGGCTACCCGGGTCCTCTACATGTCTGTATAGCAAACTCATTTCAGCTTCGTAACCGTTGTTGATACTCAAGATCAATTTTTCTCTGGCAATATCGATGGCAGTCTTTTGGGTTGTTGATTGGATTGTATGATTGATATACGCCAAGGTAGATTCGGGAAATAGGATGCTGGGGGATTTTTGTCCCTGCAGATAGATTTCTATAAGATTATGCAAGTCATCTTCTTGTCCCAAATTCGGCTCAAACAGGAGATCGTCATCCTTGCTAAGTAAACAGGTGATTTGAGGAATTACCCGGTTGATAATCAAATGATGTAGCCAAGCTTTAAAGAAATCTCTTCCTTTCAGCGTAGCGTAGCGATATATCATACTACCATGTTGAAATAGATTGGTAAGTTTGCCGACTAAGCGGTGGTTTCCAATCTGAATGTCAATGGTTTGATCGGGCAATTGGCTACCCATTGATTTCTGTATAACCCGTTTGATAAAAGCATCGAGTTTACAGCGTTTCTTTTCGAATAATAATTGTCCTGGTGTTCCTGAAATCCACCGACCTTGGGCTTGTAATTTCTCAACCGATAAATAATGATTTTGACTGCCCAGTTGTCCAACAATCCATTCTTGGTCAATGTTATATTCATCTAATCTTTCTAGGATAAAAGGCTCGCGTTCTTCAATGGCTTTTTCGATTCCATTCAGGCGGAGTTGCAGGATGTGCTTTACAAAATATTTATGTGGATGACGGAAAAACTCAAACAAATCAGATAAATCGATTATTTCATTTGCCTGAGGCTGGATCTCTCCATGCCACCAGGGTAGTTGTTCCTGTCCTGTTTTTGCCAAAGCTTTGGCTGTATCACAATGAGGGGTAGAATAGCTGAATAACTTGCTATGACCATCAAAGTAACGGCTACTAAAAGGTTGGAGAGGATGCTCGATGACTAGATCGAATAGACTAAAACTAGTGGCAAATATTTCCAATAGTTCACTGACAACTACGGACGGTGGAATTGAAATATTTTGTTGGATCGACTGACCAATATAGGTGATGATTAATTTTTTTCGTGCAGCGAGCAAAACTTCCAAAAACTGGTATCGATCGTCGGCCCGGCGAGAACGATCTCCCTTTTGATAAAATCGGTCCAATAAATCGAATGTTGGACAGCGGTCGATCTTTGGGAACTCTCCCTCATTCATCCCCAGCAATGCAATTACTTTGAAGGGGATTGAACGCATCGGGAGCATAGAACAGAATGTGAGTTGGCCGCGTAAAAACCCTTTGGATGATTTGCGTTCGGATAAGGTGCTTTCCAACCAAGCAACAATGACTTCTAATGTGACATCGGTTGTATGAATTTCTTCGATAGTACCTGTTATTTCAGATAAAAGCTCATTCAAAACTTGACGATCTGGTTCATTGTCTAATTTTTCACCAAATAATTTATCGGCATATCGAAAAAGAGTTACAGCCCAACTTTTGAGCGGTTTTGGTCGAGATAACGTTGCACTTGCTTCAAATAAAAGCTGCATATATTCACTAAGTCCACCTAATGCTTGGGCGGCGGATCCTTCGATACCTGTAAAAGGGAGCACATGGTCCACAAAATCTTCCTCGTCACCAACAGCGTAACCCATGAATAAACGGTCAATACCAAGCTGCCAGGTATTTTGGTCTAAGGCTGGTAAACCGAGCTGATTTTTATGTTCGGACGAACGGCCCCAGCGAATACCTGTTTGTTGAATCCAATTGCGAATTTGTTCTAAATCGGTTTCGGAAAGCCCAAAAGTTGGATGGACTTCCGGTTTTTCCAATAAATCAATAACAAGCTGCCAACCGAAGCGACTTTGGCTTAGACGTAAGAAATGAATAAAGGCGTCCAAAATTCCATTGTTCGCCCGCAAACTACGATCGGCAATAGTGTGGTCAATATCCCTGAATACTGCTGAAATAAAAGGGGCATAAACCTGGATATCGGGTGCCATTACCACAATATCTCTCAATTCCATGTGAAAATCACATTCCAATGTTTCTAAAAGCTGATCTTTGATAATCTCCACCTCACGCATTCGCGAGTGACAAGAGTGAATGCTAACTGAACCATCAATGGTCAGAGTTTTTTCCTCAAGCCGATTAGATAAGAGACTATTTTGCAAGTGGCCTAAGTTGCTCATTACCTCCGATTCATCGGTTTCGAAACTATCGAATTCAAGATTGAACGTTCCCCGTTCAAGCAACATCTCCTGAAATTCGCGTCCCTGTTGGCCAAGGCTCGCTAACAACGGGTGTCCTGTTTGGAAGATGGGTTCTATCTCTCGCTGGTTGGATGTTTGAAAATTTCGTATTGCGATCTGTCGTTTGGTTTCAATATCGGTCCAATAAGCTTGCGTAGGGTTCAGCATATAGAAATGTACTTGGATATGGTTCGCCAACCCCGTGAGAAAATCCAAAAACAACGGTGGCATTGTATTTAGCCCAAATACAGATACTCTTTCCGGCAGCCGATCAGTTAGACTTCCTGCGGGGGAGTGAATAAGTTTTTCTATCGCTTTTTGCATAAGCGAACCACGATGAATATTTCCTATCCTCTCTACTAGTTTCTTCCAAAGAAATGATTGCCAGCACTCTGATTCGACATCGGTGACTATAATTTCTTTTTCCCAGGCAGCCAGCATTTCAAGGCGAAGTATTTGGTATTGGTCAAATACCTGGGCTAATCTTTGAGCTAGTTGGAAACTTTTTAAGGCTTTGTTACTACCTGATATATAGTTTCTCAATGGCTTGCATTCTCCGTAATCCAAGTCATCAAATAAGGATAGAAACAACCACACCATACGGTCTCGTTCAAAATACTCACTGGACAACTGCTTATCGAGTGTTTGCGCAAGGGAACCAAAAAAGCGAGTTGGAAATAGAAATTGGTAATTTCCCCATACACCAAAATGATTCGCCAATTGTTGAGATAACCAGCGTTCCATTCCCTGGCTTTGAATAAGGAAAGTTTCGCTCTCAAACGCGGAACGTAAAGGCTGGGCCTCGATTACTTTCGTTAAATGGGATAAGAGATTTTCAGCTTTATTTGATGAGTGCAGGACGAACATAAAGTTATCAACCTTAGCGGTAGAGACTGTGGTGAAAAAGTAACACTATTCCCACATATCTCGAAAGCTTTTGAAATATATCGTATTTTTCGCAAAATGCATATAATAGTGCAAGGAGGCTTTATAGGACAAGGTGCAAATATTTCGGGGGGTGAGGGAGCCCCTTTAATACGTCTAATAGCCAAGACCATGTGTCTGTGTTTAAAAGGAAATTGAAAACTCATTTAATCCACGGGTGTCTCGTTAACCTTCAAAATAAACCCGAAAAATCATGCTTTACTGTGCATAAGTGATATGCTCTAATACACGGCTGTATTCGAATTGATTTGCTTAAGGGGTTAACGATGTCAAAAGTATGCCAAGTGACGGGTAAGCGTCCGACGGTGGGTAACAATGTTTCCCACGCCCATAATAAAACTAAACGTCGGTTTCTCCCAAACCTTCATTATCATCGGTTTTGGGTAGAGAGCGAAAAGCGGTGGGTACGACTAAGGTTGTCGAGTAAAGGTATGCGCATTATCGACAAACTTGGGATAAATACCGTACTTGCCAATATGCGGAAAAAAGGCGAAAAAATTTAGTGGGTCGTCCTAAAAGAACTTGAAGATTGTGCTTTCCATATCCAGGTTATTTTTAGCCGGATCATAATTACAGCAATTTCAGTTCGGGAAGGCTTGTTTGCGATATTGTTTAATCAAGTAGATCGAACAAAGCTCGGCTTGAATTTGGTTCTATGCTGTCTTAGTTGGTTCTATTCGATTTTTAAGAGGTAAATATGCGTGACAAAATAAGATTGGTTTCATCTGCGGGAACAGGACATTTTTATACTACAACAAAAAATAAAAGGAATATGCCGGAGAAAATGCAAATCAAGAAATATGATCCGGTTGTTCGGAAACATGTGATGTACAAAGAAGCTAAGATCAAGTAGAAAAATTAACTTGTCGGACCAAGTTTTTTTCCGTGCAACTATGATGCTGTTTTCGGGGCATCTAATTTGTATTAGTTCTTCCAGAACGCCAACTTTTTCGATGTTTTCTTTTTAGCGCGGTTGGATTGGGGATTTGAGTCCGAATCTTCCGTTGAAAATATATCCTCGTCGGTTGCTGTAAAATCAGCACTGACGGTCAGTGGTTGGTCGAGTTCTGATTCCAATTGGGCAACCCGTCTCTTTTCTTGCCGCAATGCTTTTTTGAATTGCTCGGCTTGAGTTTGGGCTGTTTTTAACTGTTCTACCATCGCTTCGAAATCGCTGTTGGCATGGGTACGTATCATGTCCAGTTCGGTCTTGAGAGATGCGACATCTTCGCTTCCGCTATTCTGTTTCGCATTATCAACGAGATTTTTTACGATTGATTCAAGTTCCGTCGATTTCTGTTTCAAGGATTTTACTTGAATTTCTTTATCGTGCTGAGTAGCCGCGATTTGCTCCTCAAGTTCGCTGACGCGTTGTTGAAAGTTCTTTATCGTTTCTACGTATTGGGCGTCCTGTTCTTCACCGTCTTGTACTCTCTCTAGACGGGAATGTAATGTGGCGTTATCTTCTTGTAAATTTATTAGATTTGACTCTAAAGCTTTAATATCTTCGGAACTTTGAGTCAAATCGATTTGAAGTGAGTCATTTTTGTTTTTCAAAGCAGAAATTTGCTTTTTATAGTCTGCTTCCTTGGTCTTGAGAAGTTTCCCACTTTCGTTACTACGGTTCTCTTTTGAACCCGCTGATGCTAATTTCTCCTTAAGGTGGGTTATCTCCTGTTCTAATCTGGAAGTGGCTTCTGCATGCTGTTGGATAGATTCCGTGCGATCGTGAGCAAGTTGGGTGATTTTTTCAGAAGACTTTGTCAGATCTTGATAGTATTCTTTGTCCTTTTGTTTTAGGGTCTGCTCCAAGGACTTTATGATCTCTTCCAATCCTTGTTTTTCCAAGGCGTTCGCTGACTCTTTTTTTGAGGCTATTTCTTCATTCTCTTTCAGTTGGGCTTTGAGATTTTGAATATCCTTTTCTAGCCCCGATATGGACTCAGCATGCTGGTGTATTAGTTGCTTCCGATCCTCATCGAATTGGTCAAGTTTTTGTGACGTAGTGGTCACGTCTTTTTGATACTGAGTTTCTTTTCGTTCCAAAGTTTGTTCAAGGGATCTATTGCTTGATTCGAGATTCTCTATTTTTTCGGAAGCGATGGAAGCTTGTTCCTCACTTTTGGACAGTTGTGTTTTTAACAGTGTGATTTCTTGTTCCAGTTGTGAAATTCTTTCAGATGCCGCAATTTGATTTTTACGATAGAGCTCGTCTTTTTGTTCCAGTGTTTCTTCGAGGGATGTTTTTGTAGATTCGAGTTCACCAATTTTTTCAGAATCATCGGTTTGCTTAGCTTTTGCTTCTACTTTGGTTTCTCTTACTTGATCTTCAAGACTTGCAATCGTTTTTTTCAAGCTGGACAATGAATCCGAGTAACGCTCTGTTAACTGCTTGGCTGCTTGTTCGAGCTGGGTAATTTTTTCCGATGCCGCATTTTGATTTTTGCGGTACAAGTTATCTTTTTGCTCCAGTGTTTTTTCAAGTGTTTTGTTGTTCGATTCTAGGTCCGATATTTTCTGAAAATCTTCTGCCTTGTGGAAACTAGTCTGTTTTTCTATGCTCTTTAATTGATCTTGAAGGTCCGTGATTTCTTTTTCCAAACCCGATTGGGTCGTGGCAAATTGTTGCGCTAACTGTTTCCCCTTTAGCTCGAATTGTTTGGTCTTGTCGGATTCTAATTTAAGATTTTTATAATGGGTTGCTTCATTCTGCTTGAGAGTTTGTTCTAAAGTTTGGATGGTTGCCTCAAGTTCTACTAATTTACGTGATTCAGTTGAACGTTGGTTGGCGGCTTGCTCTTTAATTTTGTGAGTGAGATTGGCGATTTCCTGGTCCAATTTGGAAGTGGCTTCGGAGTGTTTTTCAACTAATCGATTGCCTTCTTCTTTAAAATAGTTGATCTTCTCCGATGCCTTTTCTAAATCATTGTGATAGCGCTCGTCCTTTTGTTTTAGCGTTTCCTCGAAAGATTGAATGGTTTCCTCAAGTTTGGCTATTTTATTTGATTCTATGGATTGCTGAGTTGAGGTTACTTTAACTATTTTTTGTTTTAGTGCTTCTATATCCTGAGTTAAGGAGCGATTGGATTCGTTAGATTGATTCAGCTTGTCCCTCAGTTGGTTTATTTGGGTTTCCGAGCCCTTTTTTAATTGGGTGAGAGATTGTTCTAGTTGTTTTTGTGCATCGTTATTTTCAGTGGAATGTATTTTTTTCTCGGGCGTTACACTTTGTTCAGTTTGTTTGGCAAGAGAATTGTCTGCCGATGGTTGTTCAGATTTTGATGAGTATTTTGTTGGAGTATCTGTGCTTTTTGTTGAGTGCTCTGGGAAACTGTTTAATCCTCCACGAAGAACTTCGGCATTGAAGCCTTCTCGAATCAACAAAAATGCAGCTGCTTGACTAGTGTTCCCATCTTCGCAAATCAATATGGGTTTGATGTCTGCAGAAAAGTTGTGGATCTGCATTCGAAGTGAGAAAAAAGGAATATTTTTGCTATCGGGCAGGTGAAACTTTTCGTAATCATCTGGTGAACGCAAGTCAACCAAAATACTTCCTTTCTCTAATGCGTCATCTAATAAGTTGTGATTGATAAAACTAATAACGGGTTCTTTGATCAGAGTTAAGAACTTTTCCTTTTTTAGTCTGAGAACAACACCTGGCGTTAACATGGTAATGCTAACGTTTCGAGGTTGGTTTGAAATTAAGGCATCTTCCCCGAAGCAATCACAGGTTTTAAGTTTGGCAAGGGTAATTTCTTTTGCATGGGCATTGGGTTTGCGAGTGAGGGTACATTGCCCGCTCTTAATAATATAATAATAATCACCGGTATCACCCTGTCGGAAAATTTCTTCTCCTTCGATAACGGGGACCTCTTCCAGCCCCATGATTACTTTTTGAAGATTCGATGCGGGTAGCCGCTCAAATATGGGCGATTTTAATAACTCTGTCATCCAATCGTTGGATGATTCCCCTGGTAAATCACTAACTTCGTAGCCCGATGACGGCTGTTTTTTTTCTTCGCTCTGAGAATAGATCAGATTAGAGTCAATGCGTACAAATTGAATTTTAGATTTGGCTATAGCATTTACTTTTCTCGGGATTTGGTGCGCTAATGCGAATCGACTGGCTTCTGTACCGCCTTCAATGACATCCATTTCCACATCACCGGCTTGCAACGAAACGTTTCCAGATAATAAGTAGACGAATTCATTTTTGTTATCGCCTTGGCGAAATAATATCGTACCTTTTTGACCAGATTCCACGCGTGCTACTGAACACAATTGGCTAAATCGTGAGGCTGACAAGGTGGATAGGGGTATTAGGTTTCTGAGTATCTGTGGATCGTAAGATTTGGTTTCGCTAAGCATTTATAAAGAAAAGATATATTTGGGTTGTACGATTTATTGTTTTATGTACAGCTCTTTTTCTATAATAGTTGATCTTTCAATAAATACCGGGGAATTGATGTACCCTAGCGCTGTATTAACGCCTTTCTATAGAATTTTTTTAAGCGGAATCCTTCTTGGGTTTTTGGTGTTTATAGGCAGTACCTATGCGGCTGTTCCCACTGATTTATTTCGAGGTCCAGTTCAAAGTCTGGCGCCGATGCTGGAGAAAGTCATGCCAGCGGTGGTGAATATTTCAACGAAAACAGAGATACACGTTCGGGAACACCCGTTGATGAGGGATCCGGTTTATCGGCACTTTTTCGGTTTACCGAAACAACCTAGGTCACGCAAGCGTCAAAATTCAAGTTTGGGTTCGGGGGTTATCGTTGATTCCCGTACTGGGTATATCGTTACTAACAGTCATGTTATTGATAAAGCGCATGAAATAACTGTTACTTTGCAAGATGGGCGGACATTGAATGCAGAGGTTGTAGGTTCTGACCCTGAATCCGATGTCGCTGTCATTAAAATTTCTCCTCGTGGTCTGACCGCGATACCTGTAGCTGATTCAGAAAATTTACGGGTGGGTGACTTTGTTGTCGCCATTGGCAACCCTTTTGGACTTGGCCAAACGGTGACTTCCGGCATTATTAGTGCGCTTGGTCGATCTGGTCTTGGAATCGAAGGTTACGAAGACTTCATTCAGACCGATGCTTCGATCAATCCAGGGAATTCCGGTGGTGCATTGGTTAATCTCAAGGGTGAGTTGATTGGTATAAATACGGCAATTATTGCGCCTAGTGGTGGCAATGTCGGAATTGGTTTTGCCATACCATCCAATATGGCGCTAGCCATTAAAAATACTCTGGTTAAACATGGACAGGTTCAACGGGGTCTATTAGGCGTAACAGTCCAGGATTTAACGTCTGATTTGGTGCGAGCATTCAACCTGAAAAACAAAAATGGTACTGTGATCAGTAGAGTACAGTCAGAATCTCCGGCCGAGAAAGCTGGTTTGGAACCCGGGGATATTATTATTTCGGTAGAGGGTCGTCGTGTTAAGAATAGTGCATCGCTTCGTAATGCTATCGGTCTGGTGTCGATCGGTTCCAAAGTAACGCTAAAAATTATTCGGGAAGGAAAACGTTTGACGCGCACCGCTGTTATAACACCTCTAAAAGTGGAAATGATCTTCGGTGAGAAACTCCATCCGACGCTGAAAGGTACTGAGCTGAGCGCCACACAGAAAAATCAAGCTGAGGGTATTTTAGTACGCAAAATTGATAGTGCGTCCTATGCGTGGCGGATGGGTTTGCGTCCCGGTGATATCATTTTCAGTGCTAACCGTTACCGTGTTAATAATTTGGATGCCTTTGCCTCGGTTATCGATAAGAAACAAGCTTTGTTACTGAATATCCAACGTGGCAATGAAGCATTTTTCCTTATATTAAAATGAAAAAAAATCGGGAATTTAAATCGTTAACCATAGCCGTGTTAGTGGTCTCGGATAGTCGTACCGAATCAACCGATGTTTCTGGAAAGGTCTTGGTTGATCGTTTATTAGGCGCTGGGCACATTCTTGCTGAAAAATGTATCGTTCCTGACGATATTTACCGAATTAGGGAGGTGTTGTCGAAATGGATCGTTGACAATGCAGTTGATGCGGTCATCACCACGGGCGGAACCGGAGTGACCGGTAGAGATGGCACACCCGAGGCAATTGCGCCATTGTTCGATAAAACTCTCGAAGGTTTTGGGGAGGTGTTTCGCGCGATTTCGTTTCAGGAAATCAAAACCTCAACGATTCAATCTAGGGCGGTTGCGGGAGTCGCGAATGGAACGTATGTTTTCTGTGTTCCCGGATCTGCAGGTGCTTGCCGATGTGCTTGGGATAGCTTGATTAGTCAACAGCTTGATTACCGTACTCGTCCCTGCAATCTGGTTGAATTGATGCCCCGGCTTGTAGAAAAATGATGGCAAACGAAAATTTGGCATTGACCTTTTTATTCATCGCATCGCTGATATTGTTTCTGGGTGTTGGTATGGGTGCATTTGGGGCCCATGGAATTCGCGGAATGCTCTCAGACCAGTCAATGACAATCTATCAGACTGCAGTGAGTTACCAAATGTCGCATGGCTTAGGTTTGGGAGTGATCGCGGCTTTTAGTCGACATTCGCAGCAATCCAAGCTATTGGTCTGGGCTGGATGGTTAATGGTTGCAGGTGTCGTTTTATTTTCGGGTAGTCTGTATATCCTAAGTTTGACTGGAATTCGCTGGTTGGGTGCGATTACGCCTTTTGGCGGCTTGGCGTTTTTAGTGGCCTGGGGTTTGGCTGCGGTTTATGCGTGGTCAAGTTTTAAGAGCCGAGATTTATAATCGGAAGGGAGGTTTGGGATCGAAAACGGAGAACGAATGCAGTTAATGTTGAAGGATTCAGTCAACCAAAATAATTCTATATCGCACCCAACTCAATTTCTAACCAGGACTGCCTGCCTTCGGTGAAACTGGGTCCTGGCGAGGATTGTTGGTTGCTTAAATCAGTTGTGGCAGCAACCCCAATTCCAGGGTTTTGCTGAATCGCTGCGATACCTCCGTAGGCGATAAATTCGGCGAGATCGGATATATCGACCGCGTAGTTTTGGAAAATGGGAAGTAAGGCATTTTCAAGCTGACCAAGGTAGATTGCAAGATCACTAGCGAGATTTCCGTAAGCTCCATCGAGACATATTCCCTCTGGAGAGAATGATGAACAGATGTAATTGGAAATAGTAGCCACTTGGTTAAATATATCGTAAAGCAATTGTGTTTGAATAGCGGATGCGGATGTTAGAAAATCATTGATTTTTGAAATCGTTAGAAGCGTATTATTTTTTTGGTTTTCCCAGTCAGTTGAGCCATAGCAATAAATATCACTGAAATGCCAAAACAAAGTGGATTCATATAAAAATGCCGCATTGTTCGCCAAGTACGGGTTGGCAATAATGCCGCCGAAAAATACGCTATTCTCTTCAAGCGTTATAATACCGTTTGGAAGTGATACTGAGCTTGGAAGGTCGGTAACATCTTGAAGCCGATAAACCCTATTGGCTGCTACTACAGAGTTGTCTAAATCGAATTTTATTGCATTGTAATCCATTAATTGCATCGTGAGCGCACCAGCCCTCCAGCGACCATTCGGTACAGTTAACGCGGATACATTTGCCGGAATACCAAGCGGGTCGAGGTGCACACACGGTGAGTCCGGGATTAGCCCTCCAGTTAAAATCGCTTGATCATCGAACGAGATTCGCAGGGTACCCGTACCTCCGTTGGCACTGTTTATTTCATCTAGAGTGAATGCTAGGGAGTTTCCATCATTGTCGACAAAATCGGCTTCTGAACCACTATCCCACGCGGAGAGTTTCTTTTGGATCAATTTCTGGTATTCGACGGCATTCCAAGATCGATCACCTATTGTGAGTACTGCGCCAGGGGACAAATCTGCGTTTGCGAGTAATGCAACAAGTTTTTGGTTGGCCTCGTCAATTCCTCCTGGTACAACGATATGGCCATTGTCCGTCACGCGATAGTTAGTAATTCCTTGTAGGTCGAAATAGTCCGCGTACGTCAAACCAAAATTGTCGTCGTATTGATGGTAAAATGCGTCAGTTGTTCCCCCAAGACCTTGCTTGGCGGTATCGATAACTATGTCAAAGTGACCTCCTACCAGGCCACCCGAGCAACTACCGGTGCAAGAAGGATTGAACGTGAGCAACAATCCGTTGATGATTTTTGTATCTGATCCATTACTAATTCGGGCTAAGGCTGGTTGGGATAGGGTTCCTACGCCAAGCTTTTTGGCCACAGCTCTTTTTGTATCCGAACCGACTGTAATAAGGTCATTAGCATCGATATCCAGGTCACCGTCCAGATCAAACAGGATCGATCCGGAATCGCCTCCGGATAGATAATCCAGTTCTATCAGCCAGCTTTCGGCATCGGTCGAGTTAGGGATGGTGCTGACAAATTGTAAACGGCCTCCACGCAATTGAGGTCGTCCCAACAAACGTTCACCTGTTGGTGGTAATGATTGAGATGCTAAATTGACTTTCCAGCCATTGTGAATGCTCCAATCGGGAGTATTTGAAGTTGCTAAATATCTTGCCGTTGTTCCATTTGGGAGGGTAGCTTCGGAAAGTGTCTGGCATAGCAAGTCTCCAGTGCAATCGTTCAATACTTCAGTGTTTTTATCCCAAATTGCATATACTGATTGTTGATCGGTGTTACTAATGTCAGACGCACTTAAAAGGCTCCCGGTTCCAAAATAGATTAGATACCCACCAGTTGGGTGGATAGCAATATCGGGTGCAACGGTAATTGGTTGGTCCACTCCGGCGTCGAATATCTTAGTCGCTATTACCGTAAGACTTCCCGATACAACATCGAACGTAAGTTTCCAAAGTCGGCCCTTCAAGTCACCAGCATAAGCGACATCAGCAACGGAGTCGTGATCTATATCCAAAAAGACGGGTGTGGACAAGCCATTGTCAGATGTCAAATCAGTTGGATCAGTTGGAATTACCGTTGTAACAAAGGAAGGGCTATTTAAATCGAACAAGAAAAGTTTCGCTTTTCCGTTAGTACTTCCATACCCATTGCCACTGACAACATACCATTTCCCATCAGGTAATTTTAGCACCGATGGACTACCATAGACATGACCTAGATCACTATGGGTTTTTTCAAACAGAACTTTTTTGTCGTCACCTGACGAGGCATTTTCCGAGCTTAAATTCGGGTTGGTAACGTCCAAAGCAAATAACCCTTTTCCGCCAGCACCCATGCCACCTGCAAGGACTGTTCTCCACACATCGGTACCACCAATTTCGATCTTTGCGTCACCGACAACCAGTCCGCCATCCACAAAATAGGTATGCGTATACGGAATTTGAGTCAGTTTGACTAAATTCGGTATCAACATTGAGGGAATGTAGGCAAATACCTCTGATCCATCGACAGCGTTGAATACATGTACCATGCCATCGTTCGTCCCAACGTAAATTCTTCCTGCACGACTAGCGTTGGTATTAGCGAATACACTGTAGTCGGCAAAAGGGTAACCGGCATTTGGAACTGCAACGTATCGGGGTATAGTACCGACCATATCACCGAGGATGCTATAGCGGATCCGCATTCCGTTTCCTTCCCTGATACGATTACCCCGAATAAAATCTAGAACATCGCTTTGTGAATCAGTTAGTGCGATTGAGGGGTCTAAGCTGGATTTTTGTGCGTCGGTCAAATTGCCCCAACGAAAGGGAATCTGATTCGTACCGGTGGTCGATGTGATTATTTTTCGTACAGTATCCCAATAGCTCGGGTCATTTGCTTCTTGAGTTGCAAATACTGCCCGAGCATGCCAATTCGCTGATGGCAAACTGAAGGTCCCGTCCGGTGCAATATCGTATTCGATCAAATCGCCCATCCATGTTCCATTTTCAAACCATGGCCGGTAGGCTTTCGTCCCACTTGGATTAAGATCCGTGCTTTTGAATACGAAAGGTGCAATAGTTCGGGGAGATTGGGTGCTCGGGTCGAAAACTGCTGTTGCATTCAATGAGGTATTGAATAGCGTCACGAAAAAGCCTGTCACTACGATAAAAAAATTGTAACAACAACGGTTTACAGTAATTTTAATATTACTGTTCATGTTTTGGCTGATTATCGATATTACTGTGCAAAAAGTGCTCACTTATACTTACAGACGCTGCGCTTTTCCGAGCATATAAAAAATAAGCCACAACTTGAACAGCTAAAGGGTTTTCCTGAATGGTTACCATTTAAATAGGTTAATTTAGATTTTGCGACCTTTTTGCCCGGCGATTCTCATCCTCAAAGCGTTTAATTTTATGAATCCTTCCGCATCGATTTGCTTATATGCACCGCCGTCATCTTCGAATGTAGCAATTGTCTCGTCGAAAAGGCTGTCTGACTCCGATTTTCGACCGACAATCATCACATTGCCTTTATAGAGTTTTAGCCTTACGGTTCCATTCACAGGTAATTGCGAGGCGTCGATCATTTCCTGTAACATTTTTCGTTCCGGGCTCCACCAATAACCATTGTAGATCAAACTCGCGAAACGTGGCATAAGTTCATCTTTAAGATGTGCGACTTCACGATCCAAGGTAATCGACTCAATTGCCCGGTGTGCTTTCAACATAATCGTTCCTCCAGGTGTTTCGTAACAACCTCTGGATTTCATTCCGACATACCGATTTTCGACGATATCCAAGCGTCCTATTCCATGCTCCCCAGCGAATTTATTCAACGTTTGCAAAACTGAAGCTGGTGAACAAAGCTGGCCATCAATCTTGACGATATCGCCTTTTTTAAAGGTCAACTCGATAACCTTTGGTTTATCGGGTGCGTTTTCAGGGGAGACCGACCATCGCCACATATCTTCTTCAGGCTCTGCCCAGGGATCTTCGAGTATTCCTCCTTCGTACGAAATATGTAATAGGTTTGCATCCATTGAATAGGGGGAAGATTTACCCCGTTTCATTTCAACTGGAATACCATGTTTTTCGGCATAGCCAAGAAGTTTTTCTCGAGAGTTAAGGTCCCATTCACGCCAAGGAGAAATAATTTGAATATCTGGACGAAGAGCGTAAGCGCCCAATTCGAAACGAACTTGGTCGTTGCCCTTGCCAGTGGCTCCATGGGAAATTGAGTCGGCCCCTGTCATGTTAGCTATCTCGATTAACCGTTTTGCGATTAATGGACGCGCAATCGATGTTCCTAACAAATAGTCTCCCTCGTAGATCGTATTGGCCCTGAACATAGGGAAAACATAATCACGAACAAATTCTTCTTGAAGATTCTCAATAAAGATTTGTTTGATTCCCAAGGCTTCAGCTTTAATGCGCGCTGGTTCGACTTCTTCTCCTTGACCAATATCGGCCGTAAACGTTATGACCTCACAGTCGTAAGTTTCTTGCAACCATCTAAGAATTACAGAAGTATCTAGTCCTCCCGAATACGCTAATACCACTTTTCTTTTAATTTTTTTAGTCATAGCAAGCTAATTTAGTTGAATTTTTCGGAGGGGGATTATACAGGATAAAAATTGGCGGCAACTGTTTAGATTGGAGGGCTTACAAATCCACACTTCGAGTTCAGGAGGCTTTCCACTTTTGGACAGTATCGGTGGTGATTAGGTGATGATATCAATAACAACCCGGCTATTTTTTGCTTTTCCCGAGCGACTCCTATTGCTGAAACGCGGTTTACTTTCACCGAAAGAGCGTATAACAATCCGGCCCGATTCTACGCCCCTATCTTGAAGATAGTTTTTTATCTCCACAGCCCGTTTGTCTGATAGTATTTTGTTTTTTGACCTTGGACCTGAACTGTCTGTGTGCGAATTAATGATTAGTTTTCCATAGTTGAAATAACCTTTGTGATAATTGGCGAGTTCATTGAGTCGGTGTTTGTCTTTTTGGGTTAAATGGAAATTTTTTCCTCGATAGTAGTAAGTACGTAATGCTTCAGGACCAAATAAGTGGATTCGGATGGACTTTTTGCTATTCGAAGGCAGCAGTCGATGTTGATTTTTAATGGATCCGCTTTTAATACCCGCTTTAGTTAGTAGCGAACGAATACTGGCAAATCGCTTATTGAACCATGTTTTGCTTGTTTTTTGTTCTATGGCAGCGATTTCACTGCCGATTAGAATATTGCCACCACCAACGGCTTTCAAAAATTGATTAATTTGATCAAAGAACCTTGAAACTTGTTGGTCTGGTTTTTTGCTTTTAAACTCAAAATACAAAATCCGATCTTGGATATCGCTGATGGCTATGGGTAAGATGTTTTGGCGGCAGGAAATAAACTTTTCGTAAGCAGTTAAAAAATTTATTGAGGAAACCGAAACCCGGGTTTCTGAACCTATGAGCTTCTCAGTTGGTTTCTGGTAAATGAAAGTCGGAATACGGCCTATACGCAGTGCTTCAAACATCATTTCGGCAACGCGGCCACTGACCGACAAACGAGATGGTGTATTTGATCCAACCGGTTTTACAAGGGACACTCTGTGGTTTTGGTAGGAATCAACGCCATGCATCCACGCTGATGCCCTATCGCTTAATCTTGCCTCGACAATAGGGGCATGAAATCGTTGGGGTTTAAGGTAAAATTCCAGTGGATGGTTTCCTTCTACACGAAACCCGGAAACGCCATAGTTGGAAACGGTGTGAATTAACGAGCATTCGGTTTTACTTGTTTTGGCCGCCCATTTTGCTTGCAACATGGGCGTTTCGTAGAATTCTGCTAAGCTGGGTGCTGTCCAAAGAAGCCATAAGAAACAAGACCAGGGTATAACCGATTTCATGGGAAAATGTGTGTAAGGATACACAGCCATTATCGACCAAAATTGGGGTTTCTTTAGTTGTAAGCATCCTTAAGCTGCTTACAATTTAGTTCAGGTGATTACATGTCGTTATTATTTTCGGGGGTATTCTTGCTGGAGTTCCAGAGGTTTCAAGCAAAAACGTAATTGAACCTTTAAAGCACACACAGGGGGCGACGGTATGTCGTTGGCATCCAGTAGAATCAATAGATTCTGAAACCTCCATGGCGATTCCGAATGCGGCGGTCTAGCCAACTGATGCCGGCAATTAAGCCGAGAACTAAGGCAAGACCGGCAGCGCCCAAGGACCATGTAAGCGGTACTTGGATACCTCTTGCTGAGAGTAATCCCTTTATTTCTTGGTTTTCCTCGGTAAGCCGCCCAAGTTGGCTAAGGTACTTCGATTTAACATTTTCTAATTCCTGTTGTGATGCTGACAACTGATCCCGTTTTTTGCGAGTTTCTTCCAAAGAGAGTTGGGATTGAGAAAGAGCATCACGCAGTCTTTCTACTTCCTTTTTTAGATTCGGAAGTGCAATTTTGGCGGGTGGCGAATCGACCAAATACCCTGCTTTGACCCAGCCGGTTACACCTCGTGCTGTGCGTACTCGAGCCCAGTGAACCTTTCGCTCAAGGACACTAAGTTCTACATCACTCGCTAGTGTCCTCTGGGGTTTGCCACGACCACCGCGTTCTGAGTACATTCCGAGACGTAATTCATCGGTAACCCAGGCTTTTTCAACAGCAGAAACCGACGAGGGAGTTGAGAGAAATAAAAGGAAAGCGGCCAAAAGGATGAAATGGTCTGCTCGTTCAAGGGGTTTGTTAGCGATTTTGTTTTCGATCATCGTGAGACGACTAGGAATTTAATGTTGAGGAAAAATAAAAAACTAAAGGTGTTTCTTAATAGTAATTGTTAAACTTAGTCAGAGCTTTTTGACTCACTTTCTAAGTATATTTTCTTTTCTTTTCTTTACAAGAAGTTATTCATTCAAATTATTGTTCTTCGACAAAACTTAGTTGATATAGATAAACAGTTGCTGGACTATTAATAAATGGAGTTCGAATTAATCAATACAGATGGGTTATCGAGGCTAGGACAGCTCAGATTTATGCGTGGTACAGTACAGACACCTGTTTTTATGCCAGTCGGGACTTATGGGACAGTTAAAGCGATGACACCGGAAGAACTCCAGGGCATTGGAGCTGAGATGATCTTGGGAAATACCTTTCACTTGATGCTTAGGCCCGGCGTAGAGATTATTAAACGCCACGGTGATCTACATAGGTTTATGCATTGGGAAAAACCGATTCTAACCGATTCGGGGGGGTTTCAAGTATTCAGCTTGGGTGAAAATAGAGTCATTAGTGAGCGGGGTGTCGAATTTCGTTCTCCCATCAATGGAAGTCCAGTTTTTCTGGGGCCAGAGGAGTCGATGTGTGTGCAGCGTGCTCTGGGCGCCGATATCGTTATGATCTTTGATGAATGTACACCATATCCTGTTTCTTTTAAAACTGCGGAAGCTTCGATGCAATTGTCTTTACGTTGGGCGGAACGCAGTAAACAAGAACATGGTGATAGCCCTGCAGCATTATTTGGGATAGTTCAGGGTGGAATGTATCCTGAATTACGATCATTATCCTTACACGGCTTGACCAAAATAGGTTTTGATGGATACGCCATTGGAGGATTGTCGGTGGGTGAACCTAAACAAGCAATGCTTGACGTTCTCAATGTCCTGATTCCTGAAATGCCTCATCATAAACCTCGGTATTTGATGGGTGTCGGTACACCTGAGGATTTGGTTGACGCTGTCAGTAGAGGGATTGATATGTTTGATTGCGTACTCCCAACACGGAATGCCCGCAACGGCCATTTATATGTTTCAACGGGTACTATTCGCATTCGTAACAGCCAGTATCAAGACGATCTGCGACCGTTAGACGAAGCTTGTGGTTGTTATACGTGTCAACACTATTCGAGAGCTTATCTTCGTCATCTTGACAAATGTGGGGAAATTTTAGGTGCGAGATTAAATACGATCCATAATTTATTTTATTACCAAAGCCTTATGTCTGGTTTGAGAGAAGCAATCGTGTCACGCCAAATGGACCGATTCATCGAAAAATTTTATCATCAACGAAGGGTATAAGTGCTGATTTTGTGTCATAATCTCCTGCTTAATTCGAGAAAAGAATAAATACTAGGTGAGCGATGAACTTTTTTATATCTGACGCATTTGCGCAAGCTTCAGGCCAGAGTCAGGATTATGCGGGATTGATTTTTCCCGTGATTATCCTGATTTTCTTTTATGTGATGTTTATCCGTCCTCAATCCAAACGGCAAAAAGAACATCAAAAATTGGTAGCGGCTCTCACCAAGGGAGCCGAACTTGTTACGAATGGTGGCTTATTAGGTCGTGTCGTTAGTGTCGACGAAAATTTTGTCAAAATCGAGGTGGCTGAGAATGTGCAAGTTCAGGTTCAGTTGAATGCAATTGGTAGTATGATGCCGAAGGGCACTTACAAGAGTCAAAAAACCAAGTCTAAATAATCGTTAACCAATACAGGATTTGTGATGCAGAATCGTTTTCCGATCTGGAAAAATGCCTCAATTATAGGTGTTTTTCTTATCGCGGCACTCTACGCTTTGCCAAACTTTTATGGGGAGGATCCGTCCGTACAGATTTCGCCTCTTCGTAATTCAGAAATTAATCAGGCCACAGTCGGTGAGGTTGAAAATCTTTTGAGCAATGCGGGGATTTCATTCAAAAAAGGTGTGCTGGAAAACGAACGAGTTTTGGTGCGATTCGACAATACTGAAAGCCAACTCGAAGCAGCCGATCTGCTGAAATCTAAAATGGAAAAAGGTTATTCTGTTGCCCTTAATCTAGCGCCAGCAACGCCCTCGTGGTTGGCCGCGCTGGGGGGTGATCCGATGTACTTAGGGTTAGATCTGCGTGGTGGGGTTCATTTTCTGTTGGAAGTGGATATGGAGGCGGCGGTTAGTCAAGCTGTAGAGCGTTATACAAATGATATCCGGTCGTTACTGAGAAATGAAAAAATTCGTTATCTTTCAGTTTCGCGGAATGGTGAAACGATTAATGTGAAATTTAAGGACAGTGAGGTATTGGAAAAGGCGGAAACAGTTATTCGAAACGAATTCAGGGCATTAGTGCTGCGTCCGGATGTTGATGGGTTGGAATTATCGGCTGCTTTATCTGACGCTGAGCGTAAGGAAATTCGTAAGTTTGCTATTGCACAGAATATGACTACATTGCGTAATCGGGTGAATGAGTTGGGTGTGGCGGAACCCTTAGTTCAGCAGCAGGGAACCGAACGCATTGTTGTCCAGCTGCCAGGCGTGCAGGATACGGCACGGGCAAAAGAGATTCTTGGCGCGACTGCTACGCTAGCATTCCGATTAGCGGATGTTGAACATGATGTGCAAAAAGCTGTAGATTCCCGTGCACCGATTGGAACAAGGTTATATTACCAGCGCAACGGCCAGCCAATTCTTTTGAAAAGGCGAGTGATCGTGACCGGAGATCAGATTGTTGATGCGTCTTCAGGGCTTGATCCCCAAAGAGGTTCACCGGCAGTATACGTTACTCTTGATGGTGTTGGCGCCAAAAAAATGGGGAAGATTACGCAGAAGAACATCGGAAAACCGATGGCTGTTGTATTTATTGAAAACAAAGTTGAAACACGGATTGCCAATGGGAAAAAAATCCGTGTAAAGAATAAGGTGGAAGAAGTCATCAATGTTGCGACGATACGCGATGCCTTTAGCAAACGGTTTCAAATTACCGGATTGGATTCTACTCAGGAAGCTCGAAATTTGGCTCTGTTATTGAGGGCAGGGGCTTTGGCTGCGCCGATCGATATTGTCGAGGAAAGAACTGTGGGCCCAAGCTTGGGTCAGGACAATATTGAAAAAGGTATGATATCCGTTGTTGTGGGGTTAATCCTTGTATTACTTTTCATGGGTGGTTACTACAAAGTGTTTGGTGTGATCGCAGACTGTGCTTTGATTATCAATATTGTGTTGATCGTCTCGGTACTATCTATGCTGCAAGCAACTCTAACACTGCCGGGTATAGCTGGAATTGTATTGACAGTGGGTATGGCTGTCGATGCTAATGTATTGATATTTGAAAGAATTCGCGAAGAACTAAAAAATGGCAATACTCCACAGGCGAGTATTTTTTCAGGATATGAAAAAGCTTTTTCCACTATTTTAGATGCGAATATTACTACGCTAATTGCAGCAATAATCCTCTTCGGTTTTGGAACAGGGCCGATAAAAGGATTTGCTGTCACTCTCTCAATAGGAATTTTAACGTCCATGTTTACAGCGATTCTCGGGACGCGGATGATCATCAATTTCATTTACGGTGAACGCAAACTTACTAAGCTCTCTATTTAGTGGGCTTATTTTGAGATTTTTCATAAAACATTCCTAGATATACCAACATGAAAAAGACTTCGAAGGCCCTATTTAACATCGACTTTTTAGGGAAAAGAAAACTGGCGCTGGGTTGTTCATCGGCTTTTATTTTAGCATCGATCATTTCTTTACTTGCTCAAGGATTGCATCTTGGTCTTGATTTTACAGGGGGTACACTGGTAGAAGTTGGGTATCAGGATACGGTAGATTTGCCTAAAATGAGGGATGTGCTAGGTACGGGAGATTTTCCCGGTGCTACAGTCCAGCATTTCGGTTCATCAAAAGATATACTCATTCGATTAGCCCCGAACGAGAGGGATAGTAGTGCTAGTTACAGCACTCAAGTGATTGAAGTTCTCGATTCTGGTTACGGTGAAAAGGGTGACTTACGGCGAGTTGAATTTGTGGGTCCGCAAGTGGGCGACGAATTGACTGAGAATGGTGGGTTGGCGCTACTTTACTCGCTTCTGTGCATCTTAATGTATGTCGCTTGGCGGTTCGAATACCGCTTTGCTTTAGGATCAGTGGCAGCGTTGGGTCATGACGTTATCGTAACACTTGGGATTTTTTCAATTTTCAGAATGAATTTTGATCTTACTGTGTTGGCGGCACTTTTAGCCGTAATCGGTTATTCGCTCAATGATACGATAGTAGTCTATGATCGAATTAGGGAAAATTTCAGGAAAATACGAAAAGGTTCGTCTGAAGAGATTATGAATGTTTCTTTGAATCAGACTTTAAGCCGAACAATAGTGACTTCATTGACAACTTTATTGGTTTTATTGGCCTTAGCTATTCTTGGTGGTGAGCTCATCCATAATTTTGCAGTAGCTTTAATTATAGGTGTTTTGGTAGGAACATACTCGTCAATCTACATTGCTAGTCCAATTGTCTTAGGACTTGGGGTTAGTAAAGCCGATTTAGTGTTACCCGAAAAAGAAGGGATGATTGTAGACAATCGGCCTTAGAAATCTGTCTGAGCAAAAAGGGTCTGCTCGGGTAAAGTGGGTTTTGCCCTTATACGTACTGCAAAATTCATTGAAATTGCCTAATATTTGTGTCATTTAGTCGAAAAATGACTTTATAGCTGCCTTCACGTGTTAGCTTCGATTCCAGGACCGCGCTGTGCTAGCTTGGTTGTTCTTGGAAAGGGTACTACAGGCATTGTTTTGAGTAGTGCCTATGGGGCTTCTTCGTTAAAACACATGGTACAGTTCGTCATAGCTGACTTTTGTCGGTTTCGGAACGGGTCCAAGGTGTAGCATCTTGCAAAAACTCTTGCTGTGGCTGTCAATCGCGCTGCGAATATCTTAACCAACATCTAATTTTTTGGCGGTTTCGCTAATCATCCGCACTACAAATATTCGATCAGTTGCTTTTGCGATACTATCGTCGGCTTAGATGGTTTGCGTGAGAATCTCAGAATATACCAAGTTTTGCTGTCTAAAAGCGTTTTTTTAAACAGCTGGGGTTGCGCTATTCGCCGCGCGAGGTATTGGTAGGTGCTCATTATTCTATCGAAAATATTTATTTAAGATGGTATCGGAAACGAATATGAAATTCT
>CAZZET010000038.1:0-28031 GCA_964653275.1 uncultured Methylococcales bacterium | reverse complement strand
GGAAATCCGACTATTTGTCAGCCATCGACCCGACCAGCAAACCAAAAGGTACTAAAATCCACGTCGAAGGCAGTCCGATTGCCGCCCCCAACGTAGCCATTCCCAGATTACCAATCAACCCACCGCCGACAGCACCAACACCTGCACCGCCAAGCAT
Organism: uncultured Methylococcales bacterium; assembly: GCA_964653275.1. Taxonomy (GTDB): domain Bacteria; phylum Pseudomonadota; class Gammaproteobacteria; order Methylococcales. The sequence continues at coordinate 27,874 of CAZZET010000038.1, read as the reverse complement.
GCCTTTGTGGTCTTTTACTATTGTATTGAATTTGTTCAATTTCATTGTATCCACCTCTATTTTTGGAGATCCACACTCAAGTATAGTCGACTCACTAACTTTGCTTTGTAACTTGGGCCACCAATTGCTTTGATATTTTGTAGTCCTCAATCACAGTCTAAATGAAGCTTAGCGCGAACCGTTTATTTGAGGAGATTGCTGGGAGGATTGAAGATCTGGAGGGCGCTGTCGTGAGGTTGACAAAACGCCAAGTTTTAAAAAATACAGGCGCTGAACCGACTCAAATTATTGTGGCGATTGTCAGCAAAGGTAACCATTCGTAATCCTCGGCCTGACACTGGTTTCCTATAGACCGCTCCGTCCTACAAAGCGCTCACGACACTAAAAGAACGAGCAATATCTTTAGAATTCAACTCCGTACCTCGTATCTCCATTGCTCTGCACAAGATTCACAGAATCCGTGTGAAAACTGTGATTTTGGAGATAATTCGTGCAAAGCCTGCTCAATCGGTATCCAACATGAATCTCCTTTCACCGCCTTACATATACAACAAATGGTATAAGTAGTTTCTAATTTTCCGTCTTGTTTAGTAAAAAATTTGATCAATTCAAATTCGCAGTCAACCGTTTGAGATAAGATAGGTTCTTGGCTTATATCGATTTCATTCGAGTATCGCTCAAGAAGGAATTTATGTAGCAGGGAGAACGCAATCACGCCTCCAACATCTTCGATTTGATTCGTCGTTAGGTATTGAGAAAGACTTGCATAAAGTGTTGACGCAAGCTGGGGCTCTTGAAAGAGATCGGAGATCCTTGATAAGGATGGCTCCCATATTCGACGATTAGGCACCCAATCGGGGAGTCGATGAAATGCCACCAAGTGCTTAACCTCATCGAATGTGAATCCCTCCGAGATCAATCCACGAGCATGCATAATAGTACAGTATTGATTTTCGCAATGGCTTAAACACAATCCCTGAATCGCCTCCCGAAACAGTGCCGGAAATGTCAACGATTGATTAAAATACACCTTCTTATTCAGCTCAATAATGGCGGGTCCGAATCCGTACTTGAACGCCACTTGAATAATGATGGGAGCACCTGTTGGGTAATACTTTGACATCAATTTATTCATGGATTTTTCCATATCTTTAGCCCCACTCACTTTGCGTAACCTACCTGTATGGACCCCAGGGTAACCAACTATCCAAATGTTACACCCATGCGTAGTTTACGAACGGACAGTTTAATAGGAACCTGTACTGATTGAAATCTCGAATCGAATACACCCAAGTGACCTCTATGGATCCGGTTTGTATAAAAACGCAAATTGGCCCTAAACCTTTGGACATGTCAATCTAGCTGGCAGAAATCAAACATAGTGCTGGTCGTAGGTAATTTGTTGCGCTTACAAAATAAAAGGTTGGCTACAAGCTACGCTGCATGGTACAAAGGAAATATACGTACCTAGCCCCACGCTAAGAACGCTTAATTTTCATTAAGTTAAATACACTTTGTTGGGATTAGGCCGTTTAAGCTGCATTGAATACTCAACAGTTGAAACGGACAATTCTGCTGGTTTGTTGCGGACGGGTGGGTTATTTTCAAAGCATTCCGATAAAGCACCACACACCATAAAAAGAGCTAGACAAATTACCTAACTCTATGTTTTTAGTGGGCCCTGTAGGACTCGAACCTACGACCAAGGGATTATGAGTCCCCTGCTCTAACCAACTGAGCTAAGGGCCCAAAAGGCAAAAATTGTAATCTCTACAGCTTGCGAGGGCCGTAGGTTATCATATATTTTGGGTGGTTTCGAATTTCTCGCAGGTTTTCTATTGCGGAACTACAACCTCTGGACGATGCATTACTATGGGCTATTTTAATTAGATCCCTTCTTATCTAATCCATTTAGATATTTCAGTTTTTCACCAATCTTTATCTCCAAACCTCGAGGAACCGGTTGGTAGTACCTGCGGTTTTCAAGTTGTTCGGGGAAATAATTTTCACCGTTTGCGTAGGCCTCCGGTTCGTCATGAGCATAGCGGTATTGCTTACCATAGTCCAAATCCCTCATAAGACGAGTTGGTGCGTTGCGAAGGTGTAATGGAACCTCGAGACTGCCACTTTCCTTGGCATCATTCATAGCCGCGTTAAAGGCTTTATAGACCGCATTGCTTTTTGGTGCGCATGCGAGGTAAACAACCGCTTGGGCTAAACCCAATTCCCCCTCGGGACTCCCTAACCGCTCTTGAGTATCCCAAGCATTAAGCGCCAACTGTAACGCTCTAGGGTCAGCATTTCCAATATCCTCCGATGCAATGCGGACAATCCGCCTGGCGATATACACCGGATCGCAACCGCCATCCAACATGCGGCATAACCAATACAAAGCGGCATCAGGTGCACTACCACGAACCGATTTGTGGAGGGCTGAGATTTGATTATAGAAATCCTCACCGTGTTTATCGAATCGACGCACACTCCCTTCCAACACTGCTTTGGCAACATCTTCATTTAGGACACTTTGTCCATCGGCATCCGATCCTAAATCAAGACCAATTTCAAGCAGGTTCAACAATCGACGAGCATCGCCATCGGCTGCTGCGATAAACAACTTTTGTATTTGTTCCGGGAACTCGATTTGCCAATTCGCATACCCATTTTCGCCATCATTCAGCGCCCGGTGAATAACCTCAAAAAGGTCCTTTTCCAGTAATGATTTCAATACGTAAACCCTGGCTCTGGACAACAATGCATTGTTCAGTTCGAAGGATGGATTCTCGGTTGTCGCACCGATAAAGAATATGGTTCCATCTTCCACATGAGGAAGAAATGCATCCTGCTGCGACTTATTGAATCTATGAACCTCATCAACAAAAAGAATCGTTTGACGATTGTGTTCATTGAGTAGAAATTTTGCTTGCGCCACTGCGTCACGAATATCCTTCACACCCGAAAGCACGGCGGACAACGCGATAAATTCAGCGTTGGAATGATGAGCGACAATTCGAGCTAAAGTCGTCTTACCGGTCCCAGGAGGTCCCCACAAGATCATGGAATGTAACCTTCCAGAGAGGATGCTTTCATAGAGGGGTTTACTGGGTCTAAGGATATGGCTTTGACCAATATAGTCATCAAGCGTATGCGGCCGCATGCGATCGGCCAAAGGTTTTTCAGCTTTCATACTAAAGCCGATTTAGTCATCCTTCCTCAAAAATATCGACACCTGGTGGAGGTTCCAACGAAAATGCCTTGGAGTCGATTGCAGCATTAATTTTGACTCCAGAAAAATAAATGCGCGTCAACTGGCCAAAATTATCATTCAATTCCATAGTATTGAGACCCTGGTATCCCAATCCGATTAATATATATTTAAATGTGCTTTCTTCGGCTTTTGGTACTAACTTAACCCAGGCTAATCCATCACGGTCCCCCAAATCTTCAAGCAGGTAATTTTGATCAATATCAATTTGACCACTCAAAAGCAAAGCCGGGGTTGAGCCTATTGAACCATTTAAATTTTTGATGGTGACCTGCTCAAGATCAACGTCGTAAAACCAAACTTTTTTACCGTTAGAGACAATAGTTTGTTGATAGGGTGTTTGATATTCCCATCGAAACTTACCCGGTCTTTGCAGTAAAAATAGCCCTGCGTTTTCTTGCCCTGTCATGCCCTTTTCGTCGATGACAACCTGGCTAAAATTAGCAGACATAGAACGCGTCGATTCTAAAAATGATTTCAACTTGGCTACCGATGCCTCGGCAGCCCACCCAGTTTTTAAAAACAGCAAACAGATAATAGAGAACAATATTATATTTTTTAAAGTTACTTTATGCATTAGCATTTCAATCACTACTCGCGTCAAATACAACCAATAAACCCGCTGTCCATCCACCCAACCTCATCCAATTTTTCAACCGTTCCTCTCCCGAAGCTAAGGATTTCGACGGCACACTAGTGACTACTGCAATCTGGTCTTCTACCAAAAAGTCGAGATAGCCACCGTCGCCTAGTCTTAAGCCTTTGTACTCAACTGGGACCGGATGGTTCCTCTTGAAACTGATCTTCTGCAACGACAATTCGCGGCTCAGGCACCTTTTATATGCACCTAAAATTAGTCCAACCCCGATGGTCTCATGAACTTCTCTTACACTATTTATAATAACCTGGGTCAACTGAAGAGTCGCTGAATCGGAGTGGATTCCAACCGGTCTGATGGCAGGGTTTTTTAATTTTTCCGACAGAAAATTAGCTAAGACCTTTGTCCTAGTACTTGAATCCAGTCTGCGTGCAGTGTGGAGGCGGTCCAAGGCCCCAGGATGGTTTCCATGCTGATAACACTGCAGCGCTTCGCTCAATATTTCTTTTGATTGATTCTCGACACGCAAAAGTACATCCAAATCCGCACCACATCGATAGCACGTCGACTCCCCTTTAAAACGAGCTCGGCATGAGGGGCAACGGTCCACTATTTTAGCTCCATCCAACTCGGATCAATCTAGATAGTAGAGGATATCATACAATTCCCCGGTCGATTCCCCCAAGGTATCAGTATCTCCGGATTTAATGGCGCCATTTATTTTGTCTATCAAAGTTAAAATTTCGTCTCGATCATCGATCGTAGCCTGGTCAAGTATGCTTTGGGCTTTTTTGACCAGGGTTTTCGCTTTTACAACGGATTCATCTTCAATGATTTCAGCTTGTTCCGACTTATCTCCAGATGGCCCAAAGAGGGTATTAACCCGGTCTCTAGATATTTGCATTTCAGCAAAATCCATTTTAGCGAAAGCGTTTTCGATGGTAATACTTTTTTTCAGACCAGTATTTTTTTCTACTGCGGTAACATTCAATATACCGTCATTATCCAAGGCTAATTCAAGTACAATTGGGCTGTTAGGAGGCGCTTTACTGAGCCCCTCCACCATGAATTGGCCAAGTAGTAGATTTTGGTTTGCGTCCAATTCCTCTCCTTGGTAAATATTAACATCGACCGCAGCTTGATTTTTGTACATGGTAAAATAGACCTCGCTTCGGGTCACTGGAATTGAGGTGTTCTTTTTTATAATCGGGGCGTAGACCGCTGGATGCGGCATCCCATCCAACTCCCCGAAGACACTGGTTCCGAATGTGTACGGTGTAACATCCACTAATACAGCCGATACCGATTCACCCGCGATCATTCCTGCTTGTATTGCCGCACCGGTTGCTACGCATAAATCCGGGTCGACTTCACCCCTGGGTTCAAGCCCTATTTCCGCAGCCAACATTTGGGATACCAGTGGGGTTCGGGTAGACCCACCCACCAGCAAAATCTCTTCAACATCGGACGCCGTCATCGAAGCATCTTTAAGGGCGGTATGGACGGCATCCAGGGTTTCCTCAATATATGGCATTATCATCGTTTCGTACCGTTCTCGGGAGAGCTCGAGGGATAAATTAACTGGAACGCCATCAAGGGTAGCCAAATACTCTTCTTCAATCGTAACGAACGGGTGGTCGGATAGATCCTTTTTTGCTTGGATTGCCGCGCGTAAAATATGAGCTTCAACCTGTTTGGCAGCATCCAGTTTGTCAACAAACAAGCCATGGGAGGTTTGTAAATGTTCGGTTACGAACAAAGCAATTTTTTGGTCGAAATCGTCACCACCCAGATTATTATTGCCATGACTGGAAATTACTTCGACTACGCCGTCCTGGATTTGCACAACCGAGACATCAAAGGTACCACCACCAAGATCGTAAACCAGAATGCGTTTTCCCTCCTGGTGCCCTGTTTCATAAGACAGTGCGGCGGCGGTTGGTTCGTTGATCATCCGCACGACTTCTAAACCGGCGATTTCTCCCGCTTCACGGGTGGCCTGGCGCTGAGCGTCGTTAAAATAAGCGGGTACAGTAATGACGGCTTTAGTGACCGGCATTTTCAGGTAGTTTTCCGCAGTCTTCTTCAGATGCTTAAGGAGCATTGCTGAAAGCTCTTGGGGCGTATACGATTCGCCAGCCATGTCCACTTTTTCATTGCTTCCCATTTTACGCTTGATCGATTTGACCGTTCGTTCTGGGAAAACGACGTATTGATTACGCGCACTATCACCAACCAGCATTTCGCCCTGTTGGCCGACACCAACGAAGGAAGGTAGGATCTTTTCCCCTTTGTCATCGGAAATGACGATCGGTTGACCCTTTTCAATCACGGCTACTTCAGAATTGGTGGTTCCTAAATCAATTCCTATGATGGTTTCTTTCATTTTATTTGGCTTTGTTGACTTTAACTTCTGCTGTACGCATAACTTCTTTTCCCCAATAATACCCTTTACGCAATTCCCCGATTACCCGACCGGTTTCCACGCGGGCAATGTGTACCACTTCGGTAGCTCGCATCGTAGTTGGGTCCAAGAGTTGGTCCAATACATCGATTGGACGTACATCATAAGATACAAGCAATTGATCCAGTCGTTTTAGAGTTAGCTCCTGTCCATCGCATAAACCCCGAATAACTGCACGCTCGCGCTTTCGAGCACCCAAGGGAAACCATGTTGGTTGGTAGCTTTCGGCAGCTTTTAGCCCCGACTCAATTCGGTCCCGAAGCTCTAATAATTGGAGCAGTAACGATCCCAACTGGGCTTTGTTGATTTTTATATTATTTTCCTGATTTTGTTTTATTAACGTGGATAAGTCTGACTTTTCTTCGGTTAAGGTTTCCAGAGTAGAATTGAATCCTTCCAAAGCTATTTTGAACTGCCGAGCCTCAATTTTAACTTCGGTTTTCAAGGCAACGAGTTCGCTAAGTAACGTTAGCAAATCAACGTGTCGATCATCTTTCTCCTGAGGCTCCTCAAAATTAGTGCCCGTTTCCAGATAATTTCGAAATTCCTCAATTAAAATTTTTTTAGTCTCGTTATCCAAGATAGATATCCATTACTTATTTTTGATCGAATCGGGTAACGCCGCCATGTGTATCGTATCCGCCAGCATCCCTTTAAATTGTTCCTCACTCGGCCGGCCCGGCCGTGACTGTTTAAGTAAACTGCGATAGACAGTATCACCATCGATTTCGGGACTATGAAATAATTGGTAAGCCAGTTTTAATTTTTCAGTTTTGATCACTTCGTAGGCATCTCGAATCGCCTGAAATTGTTGCGGCGAGCGCTCTGGAGGAAATTCCCGAACCTTGGCGAGAAAAGCAGTTTTAATTTCTTTTTCACTGGCGGATTCCAGCACGTTGAGTACTGTAAATGGGTCAGTCATCGAACATATCCACGGTAAAAGGATCTCTTAGGGTTCTATTACGATTCGAGCGGGGCTTCGGCTTAGCAACTTCAACGTCCGTGTCATCCCCATCATCAAACAACATCTCGTTCGAAATCTCCGGTGGTGGAAATGAATCGAATGATTCATCGATGCCTTCGTTTATTTGATTGGGACACCCCAAAACGGAATAATCGAGACCCTGTTCTAAATATTCGATCAATCGGTTGGAAACACGAATATTTTTCTGTTCCTTAGCAGTTTCAAGTGCCCATTCCAATCGATTTATGTCCGGTAAAAGCAGCTTCATGGGTATTCCACCCGTTTTGGCGAAAAGCATAAAATACACAAATATTGGATCGTCGACCCATTGTTGGCAAGCGACATCCGCAAAATCGTTTAAATGCTGGAAAGCATCAAGGTCTTGAAGGGTCTCGCAGATCATTTCCATTTCCTGGCGATTAAAATCCAGCGTTACTGCGGCTGTAAAATATTTTTTCAGGGTGGACAATGTAGTTCGAGGATCTGCGTCTTCCACAAGAATATAGTGCTGAAAGTCCTTGATAAGAGCTAAAAAACCTGATTTTTCCGGTTTATTCAAGGTAATATTTTTAAGCAACGAATCATATTTTTTACGATATCGTACCGCAATATCAAGGCGTGACATCTCCATTAAGACACGGAAATATCCGATGACATAAGAGCCAATAATGCGGCATGCCTGCTCAACCATGGCTTCCCCTTGAATCTCGTTATTTTGTGCGTATCCTAAAATGCCGCGATACAAAGGAATTGCGCCCGAGGGGTTCCCAGGTCGCTCCATTTTTTCAGCTTCATCGATTTCCTTAACGGCTAAATCGTATCTCCCGATGACTATTTGCTTACCGGCGTGGGAAAGGTGAGCGTTGATCAAAAGCGATCGCGCCCGGGTGTTTATGGAGTCTTTCTTGAGTAAGATTTTTGCGAATCTAGCGGCCTTTTTAAAGGTATTTCGATTGATCGCCAGTTCGATAGAAGCCATCAACACCTGAGAATCTTCCGGAAAATTTTTAAGAGCCCTCTCCACACAATTCCGATAGCTTGCGTCGTCCTCTAAAGCCTTGTACCGCTCAAACAGACTGAGGAACGTTGGAAGATCATCCGGGTCATATTCAAGACTTTGTTCCAATAGTTGTTCGGCGTCTTCCGTATATCCTCCGCAAAAGCGATCGCAGCATTCAGCGGCACGACGTAAAACCAAGGCTCGAATCAACCGGTTGTCCTCGCTGTACGGTTGTTCCGCCAAAGCATCGGAGGCATCTTCCCAAGCCCACCCAGCATGTCTATCGTCACCTTTTTTCTCATGTAATAGCGCGACAATGCGAGAAATCTCAAATTGGGACAAGACGCCAAAATACTTTTGATAGGTTTGTATACCACCTGAATAATAGGGTAACAACTTATAACAAAATTCTTGTAAAACAGGGCTTTCAGTCGATACGGCATGGTGCAATAATGCCTTAAAAAAGGTTTTTACCGATCCTGTTGACTGGAGGATTTTAGTCATTAATCGATAGACCTGCTTACTGATGCCCCGGACCATACAGATAAAATTGCACGCCGAATTGGATACTTTTTCAAACGCGTTTGCCTCAAAATCATCTGAAATCGCTAAATGTGCGATATTTGCTGCCGCCTTAAAGGGCGATTCTTCGGGAATCTTTTCCAGTTTCGCTCGCCCTAGTTTCAGGTCACTTAGATCTACTGACAATGCCGACAATATTGATCTGATATCGCGATACGGAGACCGGAACGAAATCTTTTTCAACAAGCTAGAAAGCTCTACGTCATCACCCCGACAATAGGCTCGCACCGCTAATTGCGCAGTCGTCGAATCAGTCCTCAAAGTTGACCCATCCGGAATGAACGCCAAAAGATCATCGTGACCCGAAAGAATTAATAATGCTACAGTTGTTTCAATATGCTCAATTTCATTTGGCTGCAATTGGTCCTTCTCTTTGTAGAAGGTTTCGATGGCCTGTCGGTATTGACCCGTTAAAAGCGTCCAGATAATCTTTAAATCCAATGTTTCTGGGTGATTCCCTTGTTGTTGCCTGTTTCCCAGAAGGACCAGCGCATCTTTATACATTCCTTTACCAGCCAGATCCTTGGCGCGTCCAAGATACGCGGTAGCAAGACCATCCCGCCATTTATTCAGAGGATCCAATTTCAATAATCGTTTGAAACAAACGATTGCCTCCTTGTATTGGTTTGATATTAAGGCGGAATTTGCCTGCTGAATCAACGATTCAACCGACAGATCTTCCGTTTTCTTCTTATTTGTATTTTTCTTTTTACTCAAACCAAATATTGACCAGACAAGTAGCTTTTTTCCATTATCATCGCAGTTTGTTAGGATGTCCAGAAGCGGAAAACCAGCAGGTGAGCCAGAAAAATGGCTGCAAATTTTAATGTCATTTTAGAAGCGTTCGAGTTTGTTCGTTTTGGGTTAAAAGGCAGGCATCGAACTTTGTTTGACCAAGAAACACTGACGGTCTATTACCCTATGGAATTCAGTGGACGTGAACGAATCACTCGAAGAGACCAAAGACGAAAAGTACATAGAAATAGGCTCAATCAAAGAAGTTGCTCGAGATTAACTATCATAGCGAAGCGGCGCCTGGTTTACGATTGGTATGTATTGAAGCTTATTTTTTAAGTAATAGCTTCTCATCTATCGCTTTAAATTTACTGGCCTCCCTAATTAACGAATCCGAAGTTAACCGTGGAACACCATAAACTTCGGTATCAGTATTAAAACGCTTTTTAATTCGTTGCAACAAAATATCGAAATCACCATCACCAGAAGCGAGTATTACAGTGTCGCATTTTTCCGCCTCTTCAAAAATATCTAATGCAATACCCACATCCCAATCTGCTTTTGCTGTACCGTCAAGACGCTTCAACATGGGTTTGAGTTTTACAGTGAAACCAATAGCTCGTAAGATATTTTGGAATTGTATTTGTTTTTCATTGCCGCGATCCGTTGCATAAGCAAAAGCACTAACAACAATACGATCATGCGTTATTTCTGACCAGAATTTATTGTAATCAAAACTGCTTTGGTAGGCCTGACGGCAAGTGTAATAAATATTTTGTACATCAACAAAAATACTTATTTTTTCAAATGGCCGGTCTGTCATAAATTTGTTTTTCGCTATTGGGTTAGTTTCTTAATGTTAAAGAGCTATAGCGGTTTATAACAACCGACTTTTTAAAGATGGAACCTATTCAGGTCAGGTACAGTGGCTTTTTTAGTGTTCAGTACATCGATGTACTTCGACTGTCGCATGGACGATTTTGAGCTCGGGTGGGATAAGCGATTTATAGTGATCTGGCGTTTTAGGGGTATCACTAACGATGGCTATCTCTGCAGCAAAGATTCCTTGACCGATACTCCAAATGTGCAGGTCGGTTACACGATCTGTCGACCCCTTTTCTATTAATTTCCTCAATGCAACAGCATGACTTTCTTCGACTTGGCAATCGAGCAACACCCACGAGGTTTCGCAAATGAGACTGTACGACCACCGTGTAACTAAGATCGCTCCGACAATTCCCATGACGGGGTCGAGCCACATTGCCCCCATGTATTTACCAGCCAACAATGCCACGATAGCCAGTAATGATGTCACCGCATCCGCTAAGACGTGTAAGTATGCCGCACGAAGATTATGGTCGTGATGAGCGTGACTGTGAGTATGGCTATGTTGGTGTGGTGTTGATACCAAGACCCAGGCGCTGACGCCATTAACAACGAGACCGACCACCGCGACAATTAGCGCTTGATTGAAGGCTATTGAAAGCGGGTTTATTAACCGGTCTGTACTCTCAGTGACCATAATAAGCGCAAAACCCAACAGCATGACAGCGCTCGCGAATCCGGCAAGGCTGTTTATCTTGCCCACACCGAATGTAAAGCGTCGATCATGCGCTAAACGCCGAGAAAGAACATAGGCGAATACACTAATACCCAGCGCCATGGCATGTGACGCCATGTGAAGGCCATCCGCCAGTAGGGCCATCGAACCATAGATCAATCCGGCCGTTATTTCCACCACCATCATGATTGCGGTTAAAACTACGATTAGAAGTGTACGATTTTCTCCTGATCGCTGTTGATCCTGACTAAACACATGATCATGAGTCCATCTTCTCAACTGTTGTGTATGCATCATGCCCCCTCTAAAAACACAGTCTAATGCAAAAAATTACAAATGTCCGAATTGGATTCGTGTTTGCCTGTTTGAGTAGGTAAAAACAATTTAGTCCGAATCTTTCAACGAAATACCTTAACGAAGGTCAGTTATTTTTGGTAGTTTTCGCCTATCGATTCACAATAAAAACCATTTATCCAGAATACAATGACACATAGCATCCATACGAACCCTTCTGTATCGGTATTACAAATGGTTTTGCAATAGTTAAAATATAAGGTATTGAAAGCATAGTTCGACTACCGAAAACACGAAGAGAGTTCCCCGCAGTGGAGCGTCAGAAGATACTGGAACAAAGCAAATTAGAAAATTGATTATTACCAACGACGTCTGTATTCCCGACAATGAAATAGAACTCATTGCCATTCGCGCACAAGGTTCTGGCGGGCAAAATGTGAACAAGGTATCGACCGCGATTCATTGTCGGTTCGATATCAGAGCTTCGTCGTTACCCGATTTCTACAAACAACGTTTATTAGGACTCGCGGATAGCCGTATTAACAAGGAAGGGGTGATTATTATCAAGGCCCAACGTCATCGAACGCAGGAAAAAAACCGAGATGACGCACTCTCACGATTAAAAGCGCTGATAATGAGTGTAACGCAGGTCATGAAGAGAAGGATTTCCACCAAACCCACCAAAAGTTCTCAACAAAAAAGACTGGACACTAAAACTCGTAAAGGCCAACGCAAAACCCTACGCTCAAAAATTAGTCTGGATTAGAAATATTTATTTGTTCAATCGGTGGAGAGCAAGCAAACAGTTCGCTTACCTATAGGTTACTCTGGTCTCGCCATCCGCCTCCACGAGACTCCCAATCGTAAAAGCTTTTTCTCCACTTTCCGTCAGTTTTTTTAAAGCAACCTCTTCATCCTCAGAGGAAACACACACGATCATACCGATGCCACAATTAAAGGTCCTGAGCATTTCCGCATGATCAATGCCTCCTTGTTGCTGTAACCATGTAAAAATAGGAGGAGTCTCCCAAGCATTTAATTCAATAACTGCTTGCAGTTTCTCAGGCAAAACACGGGGAAGATTTTCGGTTATTCCCCCTCCTGTAATATGAGCGATAGCATGCACATCAAGGCATTCGAGCAAACCTAGCACCTGTTTGACATAGATACGTGTAGGCTTGATTAAGTAATCACCGATGGTACTTTGACGAAATGGATTATCTGGAGAAACCCGATTCGTTGCGAGAATTTTGCGAATTAAAGAATAGCCATTAGAATGAGGTCCCGACGATGCAATACCAATTATTTTATCGTTGATACGACATGCACTTCCATCAATAATTTGCTCTTTTTCGACAATTCCTACACAGAAACCGGCAAGATCATAATCGCCTTGAGTATACATCCCCGGCATCTCTGCTGTTTCACCTCCGATCAGGGCCGCTCCGGCTAACTCGCAACCCTTACCGATACCACTGATAACCCCAGCAGCGACGTCTACATCTAATTTTCCAGTCGCATAATAGTCGAGAAAAAATAATGGCTCCGCGCCCTGAACTACAATGTCGTTAACACACATTGCTACCAAATCAATACCTACCGTATCGTGGTAACCCATTTCCACCGCCAGCTTAAGCTTCGTTCCAACCCCATCGGTCCCAGAAACCAAAACCGGCGATTTGTAACGATCCAAAGGCAGCTCAAACAAGCAGCCAAAACCACCTAACCCTTGTAGAACGCCCGGCCGCACTGTTTTTTTTGCGACTGGTTTTAACCGTTCAACGAGTGTGTTTCCAGCGAGGATGTCGACACCGGCACTTTTATAATCAAGATTAGAATATTGTTGGCTCAAGGTTTTTTTCTATAGCTTCGCATTCGAAGGAACAATTTTAACAGCTTATGAATTGAAAGAAGCCTCAGGTAACCGAAAAAAATAACCTACCAAACCACAAACTCAAAATGGGACATATAATTGATTCTACATTAACGCAAATCAAATCCACCCATCATTAATTTGGGTTTACTAAAAACAGGTATTTAGCAACTTGACTTGATTATGGTATGGTAAAACTATGCAAATATACCTCATGCTTTGCACAAAAATTTGTTCAACATTAAATCAGCTGCGGAAATTCGTTTCCATGCTTTCCTTTACGATATTACTGACATTGCAATCAAATGTCTTTGCAGTTGAAATCAAAAATATCTATCAAGGTAAAGCAAACATTGAAAATCAGGGGCAGCGAAATGAAGCTATCAACAACGCGTTACAAGGCGTACTCTCGAAGTTGTTGAGCAATCAGGCACGTTCGAATACCCAAGCAATCGACGCGATTCTCGTCGACGCCCCTCAGTACGTCCAGCAATATCGATTTGAAAACCCAAACCCTTCTGAGACCACAAAAAACGAAAATTCTTCCCAACTATTAATCGTCGACTTTAACCCCTTCGCCTTAAATACTGCGCTGAAATCTCACGGCTTTCAAACATGGGGCACAGATCGGCCCGAAGTGCTCCTATGGCTGGTTGTGGAAGACAACCGAAAACGCCAAGTGTTTGCAGCGGATACGATGCCAAAATTAGAAACTGCGATTGGCAACGCTGTTGAGAGCAAGGGTTTGACTTTACTGTTTCCATTGATGGATTTAACTGATCGACGACAGCTTTCAGTCAACGATATTTGGTTAGGTTTTGATGACCGCATTCGGCAAGCATCCGAACGTTATGGGGTCGATCACATTTTAGTCGGTCGGCTATCAAGAAAAACCACAAATAAGTGGACGGTGGATTGGAAATTCTTTCAGCAAAAAAAGATAGATGAATGGCAAGCAAAATCAGTGGGCCGTGATCAAGCAATCCAAATAGGGATCGATGGGGTTTTCGAACGTATGATCCCTGCTTATGTATCCAAAGAATTAAACATTGTTGCTTCGGGAATAGAAATAAAAATTTCCGGAATCACGAACCTAAGCGACGCACAGCAAGTAGAAAATCATCTCAAATCATTATCAACCGTTCAAACGGTGGAATGGTTAACTATCCAACCGAAGTTTGTGATCTTTCGGTTAACGTTAAATGGAAACGAAGAACAACTCCAACAACTATTGGCTACCGATGAAAAACTCGCGCCAGCCCTATTTGGTGAAGAATCCGGTGTTCTAGATTATCAATTTGTACCGTGAAATTGCGCAATTTGCCAAATCTTATTTGTGTTGTTAGGGTTCTCCTAATATTTCCAGTTGTTAGTCTACTGCTTTCAAACCAATTCAACTGGGCTCTGGGTATATTTTGCATCGCAGCGATATCCGATGGTGTTGACGGTTTTTTAGCCAAAAATTACGGATGGGAAAGTCCGCTTGGGTCGCTGTTAGACCCTCTCGCTGATAAGTTACTTTTGGTTTCAGTGTATATAGCCTCCGGGATACAAGGGCTTGTTCCCAGTTGGCTGGTTGTCGTCGTTATTCTCCGTGATGTCATTATCGCTGTCGGTGCCTTAATTTACCATTATCGAGTTGAACCTTTAGTTGGACAGCCTCTCTTCTCCAGTAAAGTGAATACCCTGTTACAGTTTATTTTAATTATCGCGGTCATGGTTGATATAGGGGTTTATCCGCTTTCTGACGCACTCATTACTTCCCTTATAGGCAGTGTGTTTGTCACTACTGTTTGGAGTGGCTACAAATATGTTTTTCTCTGGTTTAGCCACGTTCGATATAGAACCGCGTTTAAAAGCGGTACTTCCCGTTAACAATACCAGCATCTATTCACAATAGTCTGTTTCGGGGTTATACCCTTCAATTAATAGCTATACACGTACGATAATCTAAATATTGATCCAATTGTAGATTAGGTACTTCGCAGTTCTCTTTGCGTGTTCAACAGAATTGTGTACCATTCCGTCGTGGAATCCCTGGTACTCAATCTTTCCATTTAAGACCCCATTTACTTAATAAGTATCATTTGATAAATCTAATCAATTTAGGCTCTATGATTACCAAAGATTTGTCCATTTCCTACTTAAACACAATTGAGCTAACTGTCTTCAACTGGATGTTTTATCGCATCGATAAGCAACATTATTGCTCCCACCGTAATAGCTGAATCTGCCACGTTGAACGCTGGCCAATGCCACGTCTTGTAATAAACCAATAGAAAATCGATGACATAACCGTATGCCAGCCGATCAATTAAATTTCCGACTGCCCCGCCTAATATAAGCGTGATTGCGATTGCTTGCCATAATGCTGTTTTTGGTAACCTGAGTAACCAAACGGTGAGTGCGATACTGGCGACAAACGAAATAGTGACAAAAAACCAGCGCTGCCATCCACCCGCATCACTCAAAAAACTAAATGCCGCACCGAGGTTACGTACATGAATAATTTGAAAAATTGGCAGTATGTCAATCGACTCATAAAGCCGTAAATTAGCATCGATCCATAATTTACTAATTTGATCCAAGACTACGATCAATCCCGCAATACCTAACCATTTGAAACCTGACTGGAAATTCCACATAGATAAATGCTATTTTTAAAGTTACTAGAAGCAATTCAGGTTGCCTCTACTATGTTTCAGAACTAGGAAAATGCAGTTTACATGTTTAAAAAAAGCACCCTAAACGCCGATAGAAAGCAAAATTGAAGTGATCTGGGGTTTAAGTTAAGCAAACAACCGAATTTCACCTTCTGCAACCACATTTTCGTTGCAACGCCCACACAAATCTGGGTGTTGAGAATTCGTCCCCACATCTCTTCTATGATGCCAGCACCGGACACATTTTGGATGTTCTGATGCTAGCACATGGATTTTTAAACCTTCTATCTCAGTTTCCAACGCATTGTCTGGGCAAAATTCATCCAAAATGACCGTTGCGTAAGAGGTAATCAATACGAAACGCAATTCGTCTTTTAATTGATTGAGGAGTTCATAAAGTTCTTCCTGGCAATAAATTTCAACTTCCGCATCCAGCGATGAACCAATTTTTCCTTGCTCGCGTAGTCCTTCCAACTCCTTACCAATGGCCTCACGAACAACGATAACCTGATCCCAAAACTCACGATTCATCACCGCTTCTGATTTTAAGGGCCATAGCTTTTCGTACCAAGTTTCAAGAAACACCGATTCACTGCGTTCACCCGGCAGATGTTCCCAGATTTCATCGGCGGTAAAACACAGGATAGGGGCTAACCATCGAGCCATTGCTTCTGCAATATGGTACATAGCAGTTTGTGCTGATCGGCGTGCTTGGCTATTTTCCTGGCAGGTGTATTGACGATCTTTAACGATATCGACGTAGAAACCACCCATTTCAATAGCGCAAAAATGGTGGACACTTTGGTAAATTTGGTGAAACTGATAGCTTTCATACGCAGCAAGTACTTCCTCTTGCAGTCTAAAAGCGCGATCCACCGCCCAACAATCAAGCGGTAACATCTGTTCCGGATTGACCAAATGTTGTACAGGATCGAAGCCATTAAGGTTAGAAAGGAGATACCGCGCAGTGTTTCTCAGCCGTCGGTAGACGTCAGATATGCGTTTTAAAATTTCGTCCGACACCGACATTTCTCCCCGGTAGTCGGTAGCAGCTACCCATAGGCGCAACACATCCGCGCCCAAGTTATTCATGACTTTTTGAGGCGCCACAACATTACCACGAGATTTCGACATTTTCCTACCATCAGCATCTACCGTAAATCCATGGGTAAGCACCGATCGATAAGGCGCAACGTCATTCATCGCGATTGAAGTAAGCAGAGAAGATTGGAACCAACCTCGATGTTGGTCCGAACCTTCCAAATATAAATCAGCTGGAAATTGCAATTCAGCCCGTTGATCCAATACACACGAATGGGTTACACCGGAATCGAACCATACATCCAATGTATCTTGGACTTTATCATAGTCATTCGCCTCGTCGCCGAGCAGTACCCTAGCGTCCAAGTCGAACCAAGCGTCAATTCCGTTAATTTCGACCTTTTTAGCGACCGATTCAATAAAATCTTGGGTATGGGGATGCAATTCACCAGTTTCTTTGTGGATGAATAAAACAATGGGGACACCCCAATTTCGTTGCCTAGAGATACACCAATCAGGACGCCCCTCGACCATACCCTCAATACGCGCCTGTCCCCAATGAGGGATCCATTTAACTCGTTTAATTTCAGTTAGTGCATTTTTTCGCAAATTCTTTTGGTCCATGTCAATGAACCATTGCGGGGTAGCGCGAAATATAATTGGGATTTTATGCCGCCAGCAGTGAGGGTAACTGTGCTCGATTGTCTCCATGTGGACCAATGCACCACGTTGCTGCAAAATCTCCACCACATGGTCGTTGGCATTAAAAACATGTTCTCCCGCAAAAATTTCCGTACTAGGTAAAAAGGTCCCGTTATCCGCAACAGGGTTGTTAACGCTTAACCCATATTTTAGACCCGCAATGAAGTCTTCCTGACCGTGCCCTGGAGCTGTATGGACCGCACCAGTTCCCGCTTCAAGGGTAACATGCCTTCCGAGAATAATAGGAACCTTACGTGAATAAAAGGGATGCTGTAGTTCTATATGTTCTAAAGCCGATCCTTTGCAATAGGCAACGACCCGATAGTCGTCAATTTCGTAACGCAGCATTGTATCCTTCAAGAGTTCCTCGGCGATAACGAAACACTCATCCTGTCCTTTCCTTTCACATTCGACTATTGCGTATTCCAACTCAGGATTAAGAGCCACAGCTTCATTGGCTGGCAAAGTCCAGGGTGTGGTAGTCCAGATAACGACAGAGATAGCAGGTGTACTTTCACTTCCTGGAGAATGATGGCATCGTTCAAGAAAGTCTTTGACATCAATCACCTTAAACCGAACATCAATCGCCGATGAATGTTTATTCTCATAATCAACTTCGGCTTCAGCTAAGGCTGAACCACAATCAGTACACCAATGGACCGGTTTTGCCCCCTTGTGTAAATGGCCTTTGGCAATGATTTTACCCAGTGCACGAATAGTGTTAGCCTCAAACTCGTAATCCATGCTCAAATAAGGCGCTTCCCATTGGGCAAAAACACCTAACCGGACAAATTCCTTTTGCTGTAATTCAACCTGCTTTGAGGCATATTGACGACAGGCCTTTCGGAATTCGCCAGCAGTCACTTTTACGTTAACCTTTCCAACCTTCTTTTCTACCATCAATTCTATGGGTAGCCCATGGCAGTCCCAACCAGGAATAAACGGGGCATCGAAGCCTCCCAGCGATTTACTCTTTAGGATGATGTCCTTAAGTATTTTATTAACAGCGTGGCCAATATGGATCGCTCCGTTAGCGTAAGGTGGGCCATCGTGTAGAATGAATTTGGAGCAGCCACTGAATTTTTCTCGAATTTTTTGGTATAGCCCTATTTTTTCCCACCTATTAAGACGGGCAGGCTCCCGTTGGGAAAGATTACCCTTCATAGGGAACGATGTTTTCGGTAGGTTAAGGGTTTGTTTATATTCCATTTTAGGTTTTGCAGTGTAGCTTATTGGATGAGACAACTGGAATAGATCGGTTAATCCAGTTCTTGTAATAGTTTTCGCCCAACTAGAGTGTCTTTTTTTATTTGTTTTTTTAATTCTTCAATTGAGTCGAAACGTTTTTCGTCTCGAATTTTCTGCCAAAAGTGAATCTCCACCAGTCGTCCATAAATATCGGCTTGGAAATCATACAAATGTACTTCCAAGAGTAATTTATGACCATCCACTGTTGGACGTGTGCCGATATTAGCAATGCCGAATAGTTCCCGATGTCCAATACCTGTCATTGTAACGGCAAATACACCTTTGATAGGAGTATTTTCGCGACGCATTCGAATATTGGCTGTAGGAAATCCAATTATGCGGCCACGTTTCGCTCCCTCTTCAACTCTCCCCCACACTGAATATCTGCGTCCAAGAAAAGACCGCACACGATCCAAAGATCCCGATTCCAGGGCATGACGAATAACTGTGCTACTAACTCGCTCATTATCAAGACAATAGGATTCGATACTTTCGACTACAAACCCTCGTTTTTGGCCCACTGATTTGAGTAGGGAAATATCTCCTTTGCGATTCTTTCCGAAACGAAAGTCATCACCTACAGCCAGATATTGTGTCCGTAGCCCATCGATCAGTACCTTTTGAACAAAAGCTTCTGGCTCAAGGTCCGCAAAGTTTTTATCAAATCGTAAAAGCACGACAAAATCCACCGGAAGCTTAGCCAGTTGAATCAACTTTTCCCTTAGCCGTGTCAACCGGGGGGGGGCTTGGTCTAATAGAAAGTATTCTAAAGGTTGTGGTTCAAACAAAACTATAGCCACGGGTAAACCTAGCTGTTTACCATGTCGAGCCGATGTATCAATTACAAACTGATGTCCTCGATGGACTCCATCGTAGTTCCCAACAGTGACAACACAACCACGATTAGGCGCTTTAAGATTAACTAAACCACGGAGAATTTTCATCGTCTTCACCGGATGAGGTGTCACTTTTGGACAATCAAACTCGTTAACCGAGAAACCATAGACCTTGTTTTCTCATTCACGAGATTGGACGATTAAATGTTTCCACCGCATGCCGGATATCCATAGGCTGCACACATAAATACCGATACTAAGCGTAATCCACAATAAAAGATTTAAGAATCGCTTTAACATATCCCAAGCGTACCAATTTTCCACATCAATTCCGATAATTAGGACGGTCACCATCACCCCACAGGCAAAAATTATCCTAGTTGAAAACAGTATCCAACCTGGCTCGGGTCTATAAATAGCATCGCGTAATAGAATTGATAATAATAGGCCAGCGTTGATAAATGCAGATAGAGAAGTCGCCAAAGCAAGACCAGCGTGTTTCATTTGGAACACGAATACAACATTCAATATCATATTCGTCAGCATTGCGACGATGCCGAATCGAACCGGTGTTTTCATGTCTTGTCGAGAAGTAAAACCGGGTACTAAAACTTTTACCAAAATAAACCCTAATAACCCGATGGAATACGCCATTAAGCTTTGCCCGGCCATTTCAACATCAAATTGGTCAAATTCATTGTATTGGAACAAAGTTGACAAAGCGGGTTTGGCTAATAAAATCAACCCAATTGAAGCCGGTGTTCCGATGACAAACACCCAGCGCAACCCCCAATCCAGCGAACAAGAGAAGGATGTTTTGTCCTTTTCCGTGTAGCTTTTTGACAATGAAGGGAGTATCACAGTGGCTAGGGCAATCCCGAAAATACCCAACGGGAATTCAACTAGACGATCCGAGAAGTAAAGCCAAGAAACACTTCCAGATACTAAAAATGAAGCAATTAACGTATCGAACAATAGATTAATTTGGGTTATGGAAACGCCAAAAATAGCAGGCAGCATCAAATAGATAATCTTTTTTACACCCGGATCAAAAAAGCCAAAACGCAATCGTGGAAGCAAACCTAATTTCCACAGTGCTGGAAATTGAAACAATAACTGTACAATGCCGGCGGCAAAGACACCCCAAGCTAACGCAGTGATGGGCTCTGCCATTTTTGGAGCCAACCAAACCGCAGCGAAAATCAGACAAATATTCAAAAACACCGGTGTAAATGCGGGAACCGCGAATCGTCCGTATGTGTTTAATATTCCCCCTGCAAAGGCGACCGATGAAATGAAAAACAAGTATGGAAAGGTGATTCTCAACATTTCCACTGCCAAATCGAACTGCCCTCCTTCCCATAAAAAGCCAGGAGCAAAAGCCATAATTAGCATAGGAGCGCACACTACCCCAACGATGGTAACGCCCATCAGGATTAAAGCCAGAGCGCCTCCAGTACGCCCAATAAACTCATGTACCGATTGCTTATCCTTAGTTTCCTTGTATTCCGAAAGAACTGGAACAAATGCTTGGGAAAATGCCCCTTCGGCAAACAATCGTCGCAAAAAATTGGGGATTTTGAAGGCAACGAAGAACGCATCGGTACCCGCATCCGCGCCAAAGATTCGGGCAAATATCATATCCCGTATGAAACCTAGAATACGGGATATCAAAGTCATACTTCCAACTATCGCGGTGGATTTGAACAGCTGCATCGTTGTTAATCCTTAGATATCACGTCTTTCAATATTTACCCGTTAAAAGGAGGCTATCTGAAAATAGAGATACTACTACGAAAAAGCTGATTAGAGGCAGATTACCTTCGCCTTTGCTTCTATTGTCGGACAATCTCCCAGGTAGAAACCCTTACACTTAAAGATATTTTTCACCGCAAGATTACGGAAGTTCGGTATTCTGACCCATCTTACCGCAGTATAAATCGGCAACAATTCCCAGACGCCGCGTAGTATAATGATTTATTATGATTAAAAACAGTTGAGCCTTCGTTACAAAAAGGTCTATACCAGCGTATTTTTTTCTCAGACAACAAGTGCTAACCCCTTTACTACGAAAGTTGTGAGAAAATCGGCTTAATCATTGACAGCGCTAGGAAACAAAAAGATAATGTCCTGTTTTTTATTTCATATAATTTCTAGAACCGGATGGCGAATTCCTTACAGGCAAAAAAACGTGCCCGACAAGCCGAAAAACGGCGTGTACACAATGTATCTCTGCGCAGCAGGATGCGTACCTATCTCAAAAACGTCGTAGCTGGAATAGAGAGCGGTGACGCAAGCAAGGCCCAAGAAGCATTTCTTAAGGCTGTGCCGATAATCGACTCTGCGGTCATTAAAGGCTTGATCCACAAAAACAAGGCCGCCCGAAGCAAAAGCCGCCTAAATACTAAAATACGCGCATTGAAGACCTCTTAGATAGGAAGCTGTTGTTTTTTTGGCCTGGCTACCGAAAGAATCTATGCCATTGGGATGCTTGATGTTATTAGACCAAAACTAAGTTGTTTCTGTGAATAAGCTCGGGTCCATCTTCGTACCCAAGCAATTCTTTAATCCTAGCACTCGGCTGTTTTTTGAGTTTTTGTGATTCTTCGGCGGAGTAATTGACCAATCCCCGGGCGATTTCATGTCCCTCTGAATCGACACAAGATACCAGTTCGCCACGCCTAAATTGTCCTTCCACCCGTATGACCCCAACAAACAACAAGCTTTTCCCTGCAAGTGTTAACATACGGACAGCACCGGGATCCAACATCAAAGTACCTTTGACTTGAAGTTGTCCTGCCAACCAACGTTTTCGGGCTAGCAATGGCTCAATATCGGGAATCAGGAATGTGCCAACACGTTTCCCTTGGATTATCTGGGAAATAATCTGTGATTCACTGCCTGATGCGATTACAGTTGGAGTTCCGGATCGGGCAGCTAGCTTAGCGGCTCGAATTTTTGTATTCATTCCGCCGCGTCCAAGCCCAGATCGGCTTCCCCCTGCCATGCTCTCGAGGCGAGAATCTTTAATGCCAATTTCCGGAATCATTGAAGCACTGGAATCCAGCGATGGGTCCCGCTCGAAAAGACCCAACTGATCGGTCAAAATAATCAGCAAATCCGATTCCACCAAATTAGATACCAGAGCAGCTAAGGTATCGTTATCTCCGAAACGGATCTCTTCGGTAGCTACAGCATCGTTTTCGTTGATGACCGGAATGACCCCAAGACCTAACAGGGTCAGCAATGTACTTCTGGCATTGAGATAGCGCTGACGATTGGATAAGTCTTCATGGGTAAGTAAAACCTGTGCGGATTGGAGACTATGGGTTTTGAAGTATGATTCATAGGTTTGAATTAGCCCCATTTGCCCGACCGATGCAGCCGCCTGAAGCCGGTGAAGCGTCTGGGGACGAATGCTCCACCCCAAACGACACATCCCCTCAGCAACCGAGCCAGAAGATACCAACAATACATCCGCACCACTTTCACGCAGAACGGCCATCTGTTCAACCCAACCAGCAATCGACGATGTATCGAGTCCTTTCCCATTTTGGGTAAGAAGGGAGCTGCCGATCTTAATAACGATGCGCCGCGCGTCAACAAAACCTGATCTAACCTGCATTGTTAACAGAGGTATAGGTTCATAATTATAGGCTTACATTTCACCGTATTACTCAACCACTCCCTCATGGCCCCACCCCTTGCTATCCAGAAAGCAAAGTTTCCTTATTATTTTGAGCTTCAACGAACGCCATAAGCGCATATACCAGCTCATCAATACCATCACCTCTAATAGCTGAAATTCTAAAAACACGACCATTCCAATCTAATTCTTCGATAATTTTTAGGCAGTGCATTTCTACTTGATCGGCAAGAAAGGTGTCTATTTTATTTAGCACGAGCCATCTTGGTTTTTCCGCCAAAGCCGTACTCCATTCTTCCAGCTCAGAAATAATCGTTTTTGCTCCAGTGACTGGCCCTTCTTCAGTTTCAATCGGATTGATATCAACTAGATGGAGCAACAGACTCGTTCTAGTCAAATGTTTTAAAAATTGGAGTCCTAAGCCAACTCCCTGTGCGGCACCCTCAACAATTCCAGGAATATCGGCCATGGTGAAACTACGAGCAGTACCTACTCGAACTACACCAAGATTAGGCTGCAGTGTCGTAAACGGGTAATCAGCGACCTTCGGACGAGCAGAAGAAACCTTACGAATTAAACTGGATTTACCCGCATTAGGCTTACCGAGAAGTCCTATGTCTGCAATCAGACGAAGTTCAAGTTTAACTTCTCTGGATTCGCCCAGTGTACCCTCAGTTGCCTTTCGGGGGGCACGATTTGTGCTGCTTTTAAACCTCGTGTTACCAAGGCCGTGAAAACCACCCTTAGCAACCAGCAAGATATCACCCTCTTCAACCAAGTCACCAATAGTTTCACCGGTTACTATGTCTATGGCTGATGTTCCAACAGGTACACGAATATTGCAATCATCTCCAGACTTTCCCGTACAGTTTCGTCCCCGTCCATTTTCACCGCGTTGGCCCCGGTGAACCGAATGAAAACGAAAGTCAGCTAAGGTATTAATTTGATTAGTGGCTACTAAATAAACATCACCACCATCACCACCATCACCGCCGTCCGGGCCTCCTAGAGGGATATACTTTTCCCGACGAAAACTGACACAACCACCCCCACCATCACCTGCCTCAACCCTAATATTGACTTCGTCAACGAATCTCATAGCCAAAAACGCCCTTATAAGATTGGGATTTAACAGAAAAAGTAGTAGCGCTGTTCAGCGTAACGGAGCATGAAAATACTTGCGGTATTGTTAGCCACTTTATTTTTGCGACAGAACTGTCGGGATACAAACTGAACATCTCGATCCCATCCAGACTATGTTTGAGTCTATACTCAAGTGCAAAAAACCAATTGCGACAACGCTATGATTACAAGTATCCCCAATCAGGTGAACTGAATTTTGAGCCTGGTCGTATCAACCTTATCTTCGGGCAGCGCCAAAAGACAAAGACTACGTTTGATATTTGTGCTTAAGCCCTACAGTATTAACCCTGCACGACACTTACAAATTTCCGGCTTTTGGGGCCTTTCACTTCGAATAGAACATGTCCATCGGACACAGCAAACAGCGTATGATCTTTCCCGCAGCCCACATTGGTCCCTGGATGGAAACGAGTACCTCGTTGACGAACAAGGATATTTCCTGCTTTAACCGCTTCTCCACCAAAACGTTTGACACCAAGGCGTTTCGATTGTGAATCACGGCCATTTTTCGAACTACCGCCTGCTTTTTTATGCGCCATTTAAAACCCCTTTATATTTATGTTCAACCGGCAACGATTCCGGTAATCTCAACTTCAGTATAATGCTGGCGATGACCCATGTTTTTCATATAGTGCTTACGCCTCTTAAATTTGAGAATTTTAATTTTTTTGTGGCGACCGTTTTCCTTAACTGTAGCACTGACTTTACCACCCTCAATAAAGGGTGCTCCTACCTTGACACCCTGATCAGATTGAACCATGAGCACCTTGTCGAACTCGATAGAATCACCGGATTTGACGCCGAGCTTTTCGACTTTAATAGTTTGCCCGGTACCGACCCGGTATTGCTTTCCACCTGTTTGAAAGACCGCGTACATCTGCGTTTCGCTCCGAATAATAAAACCAATCAAAACGGCAAATTGTAGCTTTTTAAATTTGATTGGTCAATCCAATTGGCCTCAAAACGAGTTCTTAATATAAAAAATATAGGTAATACTGCAATAATGGCATAGAATAGCCTGATTTTCTTGACACCATCTTTGGGTAGCCATAGGATTTAAACATTCCAAAAGGAAAAAGCAAACCTTAGTTCATGACGTCTTTGAAGACTTGCCAGGTAAAAACAATTATTGATAACGACAACCCAATTGATTTTGACAAGATTCGAAAGCTAACCGTAAGGGAAGCAAAAATTGTCGACCAAATAATTATTGAAGAGCTTAGCTCCGATGTTTTATTGATCAATCAAATCGGCAAATATATCGTAAATAGTGGCGGGAAACGGCTCCGTCCCATGCTTCTGTTACTTGCATCAAAGGCGCTGAATTACCCAGACGAACATCATTTAATTCTTGCGGCGGTTATCGAATTTATTCACACAGCGACACTTTTACACGATGATGTGGTTGATAAATCAGACCTTAGGCGCGGGCATGAAACGGTCAATACTTTATGGGGTAATGCGGCTAGCGTATTGGTAGGTGATTTTCTATTGTCCCGCTCATTTGAAATGATGATTCGCGTCGACAATATGCAGGTGATGGATGTATTAGCGCAAACCACAACGGCAATTGCTGAAGGGGAAGTGCTTCAACTTCTCAACATTAATAATCCAGCAACAAGCGAAGAAGATTACCTAAAGGTTATTTCCCGTAAAACTGCCATCCTGTTTAGTGCCGCTTCACGGCTTGGTGCCGTTCTAACCGGTGCTTCGAAATCAGTTGAGACCGCTCTTCGTGCCTATGGATTACATTTAGGTATAGCATTTCAACTTATAGACGATGTCTTGGACTATAACGCAGACCCGAACCAAACGGGGAAAAATCTAGGCGGCGACCTTTCAGAAGGCAAACCAACCCTTCCACTTATCTATGCTTTACGCAATAGCTCGGGAACACAAGCAGAGGTCATTAGAAAAGCATTAGAAACCAGCGATTCTAGTTCATTTGACGAAATCTTTGCCATCGTTGAATCGACAGATGCTATCACGTACACTCAGCGCCGCGCCCAGGAAGAGGCGCAAAAAGCTATCGATGCTTTGGAGGTTCTACCCGAATCCGAATATAAGCAAGCTCTGGTCGAATTAGCCAGATTTTCAGTTCAACGTAACTATTAATTTATTTATAAAGCGACACACGTTGCCTGACCGTACCATCGGGGTGTAGCTCAGCCTGGTAGAGCACTGCCTTCGGGAGGCAGGGGCCGGAGGTTCAAATCCTCTCACCCCGACCAATTAATTCAATTGGTTGTATCAATTAATAATCTTGTTCGCAAATTTTATTTCGTTTATAAGTCCACCTTAAGTCCAGCGAAATTGAAAATATTCGCCTTTTATCAAATGGTTTTTCAGATGGGCCTGAGGCCGCTTCAGACGCTATTTGGTGGCCATGGGCATCCGGGCTTTCTTACAACACCCAAAATTGTGGCTTAAATGCGATCTGAGGAGGCCTGTTTCCGACCAAAAAAGTACAGATTGCATTTTAGCCAACCAACCTCGTTCTATAGACCTGCCGCGCTGGTGAGCGTACAAGTCATGCATCCGTAGTCTAGTCGGCCAATATACAACCTCCCAAAAATGACCGTTTTTGGGGGCACGATATGGGGTTTGAAGTCCAGCAGTAGGGAAAGTAACGCTAAAAAGCTAGGAATCCATAATAAGGTGGCTATCGGCATTATGTATAGTAGCTGAAATGCAAGTAGTTCAAATCACGGAACGCCTGCAGCTGCAGCACCATCGATTGGTTTGTAGTACACATAATTTCTGCATCCGTCACCCTCGTGATTGGCAAATCACTGGCCTTTAGTATAGTTCTGCCTGTCGAAAAAGGGCGGTTATGCTTCCCATCCGTCTCACGGGATTTCAAACGATATTATCGATCTTTTGTCGTTATGATTCATTCTCCTAGCTTAATCCGGTTGATTCTATTAGTATAATTCCGAAATTGTTCCATTTTATCGGACAACAATCCACTCTCATGGTGTTGTGTGCTACATCGGAGATTAGCTGTTTCAATCAGCTCTACTTGGCAGAAAACAAGGCACTGATATATGAATTATGACCGCTGGCTATCGGTGGACGAAATTGCTGGTTGTCTTGGTGTGAAACGCGACACCGTATATAAGTGGATCGATTGTAAGCACATGCCTGCTCACAAGGTCGGGCGTCTTTGTAAATTCAGAAAGGAAGAAGTTGATCAGTGGGTGAGGGGCGATAGTGCTGGTTCGTGGACGCAGGATGGGTAAAAATCTTGACGAACCTA
>CAZZET010000037.1:0-28782 GCA_964653275.1 uncultured Methylococcales bacterium | reverse complement strand
ACGGGCTCACACACCACACACAGTTTTACAGTGGGTTGAGCGCTATCATGCGTGGTGCCGAAAATGACTAGACGTCACAACTGTTCAGCTAACACTTGTAATCTGAACAGTGACTTTAGGTCTTGGATATTCGAGGTAAGAATATGATTCTCAGAACAAACCCTGCCATTCTGTTGTTAACGGTATTGATGTCGGGTTGTACGACGATTTCTCCTTCGATAAAACAATCAATTAATTCTGATCCGGATGTTTTCTCCCATGAACGCTTCGACCGCACCCTTAATCGAACAGTCGATAGCCATGGACGTGTTGATTACAAAACGCTGAAGAATCGGCCGGATGACCTTGAAGCCTATTATCAACTCATCAGCCACTACAGCCCGGATAGCCACCCTGAGCTTTTTCCGACCGAAAAGGATCGGCTCGCGTACTGGATTAACGCCTATAATGCCGCAGTCATCAAGATTATTTTAACTTATTATCCGATTGCTGGAATCGAAGAAGTTACTCCACCCTTTCCGTTATTCTTTCTGCCAGATAAGACTGGATTCTTTTTCTTCCAGCGCCCAACTTTCGGTACCGTCACAACGAGTCTCTACTACCTGGAAAACAGTGTTATTCGGAAACGCTTTCTCGAGCCGCGAGTGCACTTCGCCCTTAATTGCGCATCTCTGGGTTGCCCTCGGTTACCAAACTCTGCCTTTGTTGGTGATCAACTGGACAACCAACTAGACCGCGAGGCCAGGCGGTTTTTCGCTGAAGAACGCAATCTTAGAATAAATCCTGAACTGAAAATCGTTTATTTGTCCTCCATCATGGACTGGTATCGCGATGATTTTATTAATTGGTACCGCGCACGGTATCCAATCAGTAGCGCGTCATTAATCGATTATGTGGTCTTGTACCTTCCAAAAGAGAAAGCTGAACATCTGAAAGCAAATGCTCAGAATTATCAAGTGGAATTCGTCCCTTACGATTGGAAATTGAACGATCAAAATGCGTCAGAGTAAAAATAGAGTTCATTGGCTTTGGGGTATCCCCAGGATTTTCGTCGGCCTGGTCCTTGTCAGTACCGGTATTGGCAAAGGACTGGACATGGCGGGATTTGTAACTGTCCTAGATAACTATCAGTTTCAGCCGCATTGGGTTAGTCTCATTCTGGCCTACACCCTACCTTTTATTGAGCTCGGCACAGGTATCTGTTTATTAATCGCTGTGCAACGTATAGCAATAGCCTGGATGGCTGTCGGACTACATACGCTAATGTTAAGTGTCGTCGTTATCACATTAAAGCGTGGTATTGAGGTAGCCAATTGTGGGTGCTTCGGAGTTTTCCTAGCACGACCGTTAACGACCGTTACGTTGATCGAAGATACGGTTATGTTAGCAATGTCTTTTTTGGTATTACTCGACGCCTGGCGCAGAGCTGATAAATTTTCCCCATTTCTAGCTCGTGATAGTTCGAAATATGGATAGCATGATGTCGCGCTTGATCGGCAATTTCGTACCACCGCCGGTATCCATAGAAACTAAAAATTTGCTTCGGAGTGCTAGAGAAGCACTTTCGGATCAGTTTAAAACCGATAATCAATTTATCGGTCGCCAGTATGTCGGATGCGGTGCAACGATTGGTGTGATGCCACGTTGTGATTTTGCCTGTCGGGGTTGTTATCTGGGTCGTGAAGCTAATCGGTTTCCGCCTGAATCGGTTGTTGGAATCAAACAGCAATTGCGTACCATCCGGAATTGGCTCGGCGAAGGGGGAAATGTGCAGATTACCGACGGCGAAGCAACACTGCGCCCCATCGATGAAATCATTGAAATCATCCGTTATTCGCATGATATCGGTTTAGTACCAATGTTGATGACCCATGGTGATGCGTTTCGCAAATTACCTGGGATGCTCAAGCGGTTGATGCTGGAAGGCGGACTTACCGAATTATGTATTCATATCGATACAACCCAACGAGGCCGAAGTGGACGTGCGTACAGATATGCCGAGTCAGAACGAAAGCTAATGCCGCTTCGTGACGAGTTCGCCCAGATGATAAAGACCTTACGCAAAGAGACTGGTAAAACTCTAGAAGTCGCGACGACTTTTACCGTCACTGACGAAAACATTGCCGAGGTTCCTGACGTGATTCGTTGGATAAGCCAGAATGTTGATGCATTCAAAATGATCAGCTTTCAGCCGGTGGCTCAAGTAGGACGAACCGAGCGCCAACTTGGCAACTCCTTAACTGTCGATCAATTATGTACTCGGATTGCCGAAGGCCTGTATGGAAATACCAGCAATGCAACAGAATTGATGTCTCACCAAGGGTTATTCGGTCACCCCGACTGTACCCGATTTATCCAAGGGATAATTGTCTCACAAAGTGGATCCGATCCAGAGTTTCATCCTTTGTTTCGAGGTGATGACGCGAGTGATATTCAATTTTTTAAGGAACTTGTTCATCGCTTTGGCGGCATCAGCTTTCGAAGATTTTCAAGCTGGGGAAAAATACAGTGTGTGATAACTCTGTTGGTACAAAATCCGACATTCATTCTGTTATCGATGTTACCGTTCGTACTGAAGCGATTATGTGATATCGACGGTAAAAGTGCTGGTCGGTTGATCTGTGCCTGGCTATTAGGGCGGATCCGGATTCATTATGTAAACATCGTCAGTCACCATTTCATGAGCCGAACTGAGATTGAAACATCTTTGGGACAAGAAAGGATCGACGCATGCGTTTTTAAGGTTCCCATCAATGGTTCATTGGTTTCAATGTGTGAGGTCAATGCGATGGGTATTCGCGAACGATACTACGAGTCGATTCAACTAAACAGATTGTCGGTGAAATCTGAAACGTAGCTTATTAGGCAGAAAATATGTGGTGTGGCAAAGGGATTGAGCTGGTCAAAACCTACTGGACAAATTCAATATCTAAAATGAAGTATCGAGTACGCTCTATTAATGTTGAACGCGAAATAAAAATAATGGCCTACCGAGAACTTGTTGAATCCCAAGCCGCTAACTTATATCGCTACGGATTTTGGTTATGTAACGACCAGCATAAGGCTACATGCTTGGTTCAGAAAACATTTTTGCAAGCATGGGAATGCATTAACAAAGGAGGACAAGATAGTTTTACAAAGATACAACTGTTCAAAACCCTCCATAAGTTCTGCGACCTCGCACTTGTCCAATCTGCGCCCGAATCAGATGTGTTTCAACAGAGTAAGGAACACGAAACTTCCAAGCTACATCCAGTACTTGAATTGATATCAATAGAAGAAAGGGAACTTCTAATTTTGCAACTAGTGGATAATTTTAATTGTGAAGAAATCAGTTCAATCGTTGGTATTCCCCAGGAGATCGTACAGGCCCGGGTTGATAACACGAAACGGCAACTAATGAGAGCGTAATCCAGTTATCGGTCAGTTGAAGAGCTTTCTTATTTAACATATTGTTTTTCAAATAATTACATGCCCCATTTTTCTAACTTAATTAGATCATTCACTAGGAGGAGACAAATCATGCCTTATTGTACATTGTGTCAAAAAGAAGTTGATCAATTACATTACGAAATTGAACAATACATACTAGATACCATCCGCAAAGAACATCCTAATTGGATTGCGGATAATGGCTCCTGTGAACCTTGTATGCGATATTATGATGGTCTTAATGATTTTAAGATTATTCCTCCATAGGAATGAATAGTTATTGAGTAGATTGTAGGTCTGCATCGTTAGAGTGCTTCGTCTCGTACCAATAATACATTTTCGATACGAAAATGTATTAGATTTTTCGAAAAATATAACTTTCTTGAGTGATCAACTAGCCACTTCGTATAGGAATATACTGGAATTCGCTAATCCGAAATTGAAAAAATAGATGCCAAAAAAAAGCGTGATATCAACAATTATGCTGATGAAGTTTGTCCAAATATTGGCAGTTGCCCCACTATCGTTCTCAAACTCAAATACCCAGTTCAACCTCTTAGTGTTGTACATGTCAGATGGGTGCCTCTCGTGGCACCCAGAGGAGTCTCTCAAATCGGCACCACTGCGTTGCCGTAAATTAAATTTCAGGAAATAGAAATGGAAGTTGAGCGCAGACCAGAGAGGAAATTTCAAAATCCTGATATAACAGCTAAAGGCGAGAGGCGAGCATGGATTGACCCGGTTCAATTCAATACGGTTTGGTTCAATACGGGTACTTTGTGTAATCTTGAATGCAAAGGTTGTTATATCGAGTCGAGTCCCAGAAATGATCGATTGGTGTATATTACGGCTGCCGAAGTCATAGAGTATTTAGACGAAATTCAAAAAGAAAATATGGGCACTGAGGAGATTGCATTGACTGGTGGTGAGCCGTTTATGAATAAAGAAATACTCCCTATATTAAAAGCCTGCTTAAAACGTGGTTTTTCGACGTTGATATTGACCAATGCGATGAAGCCTATGCAGAGATTCAAAAAAGAACTTTTCAAACTCAAATTGGAGTATGGCGACAAATTAAAAATACGGGTTTCAATTGATCATTATTTAGAAGAAAAACATTCTGAAGAACGCGGCATTAAAGCTTGGGCGCCTGCCGTTGAAGGTTTAAAATGGCTCTCTGAAAATAAATTTGATTTCAGTGTTGCAGGTCGAACTTGCTGGGGGGAAACCGATGCAGATCTTCGTAGTGGGTATGATCGGTTTTTTAGGGAAAAAAATATTTCATTGGATACTTCCAACCCCGAGAAATTAGTTTTGTTTCCAGAAATGGATGAAAGTATTGATGTGCCAGAAATTACAACTGAATGTTGGGGCATTTTAGACATCAACCCTAACGATATTATGTGTGCCACATCAAGAATGATTGTGAAACGCAAAGGACAGGATAAGCCTGTCGTTTTGGCATGTACTCTTTTACCCTACGACAAAAGATTTGAAATGGGACAAACATTAAAAGAATCATTTAAAGCAGTTAAGCTGAATCATCTTCATTGCGCCAAATTTTGTGTGCTTGGTGGTGGATCTTGCAGCAAGGGTTAGGGGGGAAATAAATGATAGACAGCAAAGTTAGCGAAGATGTGAAAAACTACTATGGTAAGGTTCTTTCGACCAACGAAGATTTAAAAACCACAGCTTGTTGTGCAATAGAAGCTGTACCCGAACATATAAAACCAATTTTGAGCAAAGTTCATGATGAAGTCATGGCTAAGTTTTATGGTTGTGGTTCGCCAATTCCGCCCGAACTTGAGGGCAGAACAGTTTTAGATTTGGGTTCTGGCTCGGGTCGTGATTGTTTTGTATTCTCAAAGATGGTTGGGCCCAAGGGTCGAGTTATTGGTGTAGATATGACTGATGAACAAATTGCAGTGGCCAATAAATATGTTGATTTTCATACTGAAATGTTTGGATTTGTATCGCCTAATGTCGAATTTAGAAAAAGCTATATCGAAGATCTTCGATCAGTAGATATTGCGGATAACTCTATGGATATCGTCACATCAAATTGCGTGTTAAACCTTTCAACAGACAAAGAAAAAGTATTTGAAGAGATTTTTCGTGTCTTAAAACCAGGTGGCGAATTATTTTTCTCAGATGTTTTTAGTGACCGTAGAATTTCGAAAGATTTAGCTGATGACCCGGTTCTGCGTGGAGAATGTTTGGGCGGAGCGATGTATATTGAAGATTTTCGACGACTGTTGAATCGATTGGGTTGCTCAGATTATCGTTTTGTCAGCACTTCTAAATTAGAAGTCACTGATCAAGATGTGGCCCGTAAAGTCGGCCATATTAGTTTTTACTCGAATACTGTTCGGGCATTTAAATTGAATTTAGAAGACCGTTGCGAGGATTATGGCCAAGTAGCCTACTACCAGGGGACATTGCCTGAATCACCTCATTCATTTATTTTAGACGATCACCACGAGTTTTTTAAAGGCCGACCAATGTTGGTCTGCAGTAATACGGCCCGAATGATTTCTGAAACGAGGTTTGCCAAACATTTTAAAATAGTTGGCGATGAGTCTACTCATTATGGTTTATTTGATTGTGTCCCAATTCAAGTATCGAGTGGATCACCGGCCGGAATTTCAGGAGCTTGTTGCTAGCGAAACTTTTAAGGCTTTAAAGATTATTTAATCAGAATCGTATTAGGAAAGGCCGCGTGCCAACCAAACCAAAGTCTTGGTTAGTTTTCTTGTTTAAAAGAGCAAATACTTTAAAAGCGGTTTCTCTAGTACTAATGAGAGTAACGGTTTCAATTAAAATAACGGCGTACCCAAGCTCCCAATTATTATCAATTTCGGCAAGTGTTTTATCAACAACCCCATTATCTTTCGAAGCCAATTGAAAGAAGGTTGAAATATCAACCGTTTTAGAAAAAGCTAAATTGAAAGGAAAAAGAAAGGTGAGAATAAGAACGATCGTCTTCATATAATAACCTTATGTGCTTCGAGTTCTGCTACGATAGGCTAGTTTTTTCCCAATTGCCTGAATTGCTCAAAAGTGAGGATCTGAGGCATCGGTCCCCGGCTGAAATGCGCCCAGCTATTAAGACGTAATGCCTGTTCTTCTGAAAGATCTAAATCGTAAATATCGGGAAATCTAACTTTTAGTGAATGCTTTGCTTCAATATAATTTACTTTTTGAGAACCAGCTATTACCTCCCTGTTAGGTAAAGACGCCAAGGCAATCCTTTTTTCATGTGGCGTCCTATAGAGAAGGGAATAAAACGACTTTCTTTTCTTAAGGGCTTGAACCATTTCTTTTATATTCGTTTCCTTCGGGTCATAGAAAACTTCCACAACTTCTTTACCATCAAGAGATCCAATATTACTTCGTTTTACTCCATTTAAAGCACCAAGAGCAGCCTCTCCGGTCCAATAACAATACATAGAGAAAGTCGCCCTTTCTAAACCTTGTGAATCCTCGGCCCAAGTATGGGTACTTCCGAAGAATAAGGTGATGAAATACATTAATATAGTTATTTTATTGATCATGGAAAATTTCTCGCTTCAATTTAGATAATTAAAAAGTATCAAATCACTCGGGTAGAGTGACAGACTCGTTTCACAAAAAACACCTATTCTGTGTCATTAAAATAACCCTTTGTCGAATCCTTTTAAGATGCCTAAAGCAATGATTTTGGGATGTCACAAGCTCATTTCAGTGGCCTTTTTACCATTCCCATCAGAATGGGATGTATCATCATTTTTCTGAACCCCAGGTGACAAATATCTCCAACCCCAATAGCTATTGTATGGATGCACAATTTTCGTGGGACCCTGATCATTTACCAACGGTCGTTCTTCATTAATCCATTTGAAAATGGAACCTTCCAAATTTGCTACTTTTTCAAAACCATGATTCCGTAGAAAACGAGCTGCTTCTGAGGAACGCAGACCAACTGAGCAGTACAACACAATCGATTCGTTAGCATGTTCGGTTGCAAAGGCGAGAAGTTTGTTTCGGTCGTCGATATGAATAGCACCAGGAATTCGACTTATTTGAAACTCTTCTGCCGTTCTTACATCTACCAGGATGGCACCATCATCTGTAGCCAGAAAGTCCTCAATGCTAAGATGGTTAACTTCTGGGAAATCTTTTCTTAGTTCCAGCACCAGACGAGTCAGTTGATTTGAGGTGTTGTTCGTAACCCACGCAATAGAGGTAGCCAACGCCAATAACAACAGAATTGCTAAACGCCAGTAGTTTTTCTTACGACATTTACGATTCACTAATCGATCGGTAATTTTTTTTTGCATGGATTTATTCTTTCGCAAGAAAACGATAAATTTAGTATAAAAGGGAATTTACTACGCTATTGTTTTCCAAAGTTTTGGATCAGTGATCGATCATGTATGGCTGGGTAGGGTTGGAGTGATAAAGGGTTTGGCTTCGGTACAAATCCCAAACTAGCGCTAAACCAATAATGCCAAACTCGATCGGCCTAACCCAGTCCGGGTGACCATAAG
The DNA here is from genome assembly GCA_964653275.1 of uncultured Methylococcales bacterium. GTDB lineage: Bacteria > Pseudomonadota > Gammaproteobacteria > Methylococcales. The sequence goes on along the minus strand of CAZZET010000037.1, from coordinate 20,821 downwards.
GACTAAGTTTCGGTTCATCAAGGTTAAGACCCGTTGCATAGCTGAGGAGAACAGCGGCAGAGGCTATCCATGCCGTCAAACTTGGTGTGATACAAGCCCAGGGAAGCAGCCACAAAAGATACCAAGGGTTCATTACAGGTGAGATCAACAGCAATCCACCCAGTATTAAATCGAACCTTGGTGGGAAAGACGTATTACTCTTCACGTAATGAAAAAAATAGGCGCTTACAACCACCAAGTAAATTGTACCGAGCAACAATCGTGCAAAGTCAGCGGGAAAAACAAGATTAATAAGTGCGAAAATGCTTGAATTGAATTCAAATTCAGTTGCGAAAGTGAAAAGTCCAAGGAAATCACTGTTACCGTGTAGCAAAAATGGCACATAAAGGGCCGAAATACCGAGTAAAAACCCAAAAATGCCACACGGTCCACATCGTATCAGTAGAAAGGGAAGTATCGGCCATACGGCTACTTTTGTTCCAGCAGCTAATGCGAGAGACAATCCACTCTTTAATCGATGCCCATGGGTAAGGAGCACCCAAGCTATTAATGTGATTCCTCCGAGCAATCCATCTGGGTGGACCGTAAATGCAATTTCTTTAAGAACCAAGGGATTCCAGGCGTACAACAAAAGGTAACGGACTTGTGCGAGACACGATAGAAGAAGCAGAATTACCCCATCTATCACTATAAAAATAAGTTTGAGTGGCCATAATTCCCCTGGCGCAATCCAGTATGCAAATAGGAAGAGATATTGAAAGGTTGGTGCATAAACTGTGGGAATGTCAGGATGGTTGATGCCACTTAAGATTTGTTGAAAACGGTTGGGTAACATAGTGTCACCAAAGAATACCTCAGGTGGTGGGCCGTAGGGCGTACCTGCCGTTGCAAAGCGGTATCCGTCCCACATATAACGAAAATAATCATCTTCGTAAATAGGAGCGCCATAATATCCAGCTATTCGAAAAAACAGCGCAAAAGCTATGATCAGAAAAGCATCTGAGTTGTTCCCTAATTTCAGAAACATCCATAGAATCACCGTATACACTATAGAAACCAGCACACAAAACTCGAGCAACGGTATACCATCAGTAGAGCGCGAACACCATGCCAGCCAGCTATAACCCAAAGCACAGGTTATACCCGCGCCCAACGTTTCCTTCCATTTACAATGGGCCCCCCAATGAAACCCCTTCCAAATACTTACTCTCACTAATACTTTTTTATGATTCATTCTCTATCAAGATAGCGTGAGTCAGTATGGCTGATAGCTTGTAGTTTTCGAATGGATTACCGTCCTGGACATGATGTGTATTTGTCTCTGTTGGGGACCATTAGGTGCTACCGGATTACTGGTTTCCTCTACAGTTTTCTGAGAAATGATTTTGGACTTTGGTATAAAATGAAGTATTGAAAACTGTAAAATTTACAACAGGTCTCGCGTCGAATTGGATGGGGATACTACAGGATCACGGCACCACAGGCTTACTACCTTGCCAAAAATACCACCGGCCGCACCAACAACGCCGTGAAGAGTACCGCTGACCTTAGAGCGACCTATGCGTTTGAGGGTATCTACAGGGACTTCAATCATTGAAAGGTCCTGTTGAATGGCCTTAATTTGCATTTCAACAGTCCAACCATAGGATTGGTCAGCCATCATTAAACGTTGAAGTGCAGAATAGCGAATTGCTCTGTAGGGCCCAAGATCGGAGACTGGAACCTTCCACAGCCTCCGGATAAGCCAGGTAAAGAACTTGTTCCCTATGCGCTGAGGCCACGCCATTGCACCAGGTTCTATAATTCCCAGAGTTCGGGTACCAATAACGAGATCGGCACCTAATACTATTTCGTCTAACAAACGAAAAGCCTGTTCAGGTACTACCGATTGGTCACCGTCGACGAACAGTACAACGTCAGGCCTTTTACCTAATGCACTGAGCGCTGTTAAACAAGCTGCACCGTAACCACGTTGTTCTTCACGTACCACACGAGCACCAGCAGCATAGGCAAAATCTGCGGTACAATCCATAGATCCATTATCACATACAATCAATTCATCGATGACACGACGACCGTCGAAATGCAAACTGAGGAAATCGATAACAACTTCCCTAATCGCCAACTCCTCATTGAAAGCAGGAATAATTACCGCAATTCTATTTCTTTGATACATGAATGCTCCTCAAACACTAGTCAGTATAAAAATATTCTAATTGCTCATTAACCCCATTGCGTCGTGCGAAACAAGAAGGGTTTTAATTCTAAAAAATAGGTCAACTACAAATACACAGCCCAGGCTTGTTGCTGCTTAAGCATTTATATCAGTGAAATGAATAGAAGGGTTTCTTGAACCAATTAGCCGAGTGTAAAGCAAATTATTTCTAAAACTTTACAATCTGTAGCGACGTTTAAGATAAGCCACTATGGCACTTCGCTCTTTCTGGGTAAGGGCACCTGAAAAATTTTCACCTCGATATAAACTGCTGACAAGATTTTCTGCCTGATTAGCGTCTAACTTCAAATTTGCTAATGGACAAGATGGGCACAGGTGAGTTTGTGATACAACGCATTTTTACCCAAATGATATACCTGGTTTGAATCCCCCCCTCGAGAGCTACTTGAGCGAGGGGTCCTATACGAACCAGATGCATAAGAATTTATAGATAACAATAATAATGCTAAAGCAACGAGTATCGCCGGAAGCGATTTCTTCATCCTTAAACGTGTGGATGGCTTATGCAACAGCAACAAATAATGGCTAGGTTGACGAATTTCATTTTGCATATATTTCTCCGAAGTTTTGTGGTTTATGACTGTGTCAAATAGGCATATTGATATTAAGTACAAGTACCATCTGTTGTTTATTTATCGCGCCACGATTTCACACTTTATATATTCTGAATTTGGATTTTGTGGATAATAATGTCATCAACGTTTTTGAGTCAGTAACCAGCATAGCAATCTGATTTGTGATTCGATTTACCAAACCCTATAAAAATTACAAGTGTAAGTTTTACCTATTTACCCCGGTCATTTACGGATTATAGATGCTGTAAAAAATAACAATTTTTGAAGCATCGCAACGTAAGTTTGATTTAGATTTTTAGGTAGTCTTTACAGATCTACAATGTGTAGTCTATGCGAGTAGTTGTATTATTACTCGGCCAAAAATCCAGGTTTAATGTCGCGCTATCTTGCCCAATAGATCTTTATAGCAACCAAAGTATTTAGAATAAAATGCCTGATTTAATCGAATTGCTCCTCGAACGGGTTAACCTACGAACCCGGGTATTTCATCGAGGTAAACATTGTGGTAACTGGAAGCTAGATCTCGAACATTCAGGTAAAGCGTTATTACATTTTGTTAGCGAAGGAAACTGTGTAGTTGAATTACCAGAACACCAAGGCTACATTAACCTTGCACAAGGCGACCTACTGTTATTTCCAAAAGCGGGAACCCATGTATTGCGAGCATTAGTTCAAACACCTGGGGAGATTGAAAAACAAACTGATATTTCAAAACCACCTCCTAACAATAACGTAAGTAGACTAATCTGTGCCTACGTCGAATTCGACCCTAAAGCTCACAATCCTTTGTTCGATGCTCTGCCATCCTATGTTCTTGCGAAAGCGGATTCACATCCAGACAACACCTGGCTAAGGCACCTGCTCGAATTATTATTTGCCGAGGCTAGCTCAGAAACAACAGCGTCACACACCGTTATAGAGCGGTTAACGGATATTTTATTCATTCACATTATACGCAGCTACCTAGCCAATTATCCGGAGCATACGGGAATTCTTGCGGCTTATAATAATCCTGCATTACGATCCGTGTTGGAGTTAATGCATCATAAACCCCAGAAACCTTGGTCGATTGCCGATTTTGCCGCTAAAGCAAATTTATCGCGATCGGCATTTATTGAAAAGTTTACACGCACGCTTGAAGTTGCGCCGATGACTTATTTAACACAACAACGTCTCGAGTATGCCTACAGACTACTTAAGGAAGGTGAGAGCAAAATTATCGATATTGCCCTAAATTGCGGATACGAAAATGAATCGTCTTTTAGCAAAGCCTTTAAACGTGAATACGGCATTACGCCAGGCAAGTTAAAATAATTGCGGGTGGACAAAAATTAGAAAGTCATTAAACAACTCTACCGACACGATATGATCGCATGGATATTTGATTGTACATTGATTAAATCTTCTTTACTTTCAAAACGCTTCTTAATATGCAAGACAGTGTAATCCTGCTACATGGATTGGCTCGAACCAAGCGGTCAATGAAAAAAATTGCAATTCATTTGGATAATAGAGGTTATAAGGTATTAAATATCGGCTATCCATCCACTCGTTTCCGAATCGAAGAGCTTTCAGAAAGGACAATAACCCCAGCTCTAAATATGATTCTAGAAAAATCATTGGGTAAAATTCACTTCGTAACTCATTCAATGGGTGGAATTCTTCTACGATATTTCTTAAATCACCATACAATTTCCCGTCTTGGCCGCATCGTAATGCTTAGCCCACCGAATAATGGTAGCGAAATAGTCAATAAATTAGGTCATCTTTGGCTATTTAAGATAATAAACGGCCCGGCTGGTAATCAATTAGGCACCGATGAGGATTGCCTACCGACTACCTTAAAATCTATTCAATCAGAGCTTGGCATCATTACCGGTAACAAAGCTCTAGATCCTTTCTTATCGAGGATCATCCCAGGCGAAAATGACGGAAAAGTTTCTGTTAAAAGTGCAAAACTTAAGGGCATGAAAGACTTTTTGATAGTTCCTCACTCGCATTCATTTATCATGCAAAGCTCCTTAGTGTGCGAACAAATATCTTATTTTTTGCAAAAGGGGTATTTTAAAAAATAGATACGATGTCCCTATTTTTTACGCCTCTATACCCCTATACCACCTAGTTTGTAAGATTATATTCAATAATCACTATATTGATAATATTATCTTCCTAATCCAATACATTTCCTACAATATTTCGATTCAACCTGCCTAGAAAGCCTGTATATAACCAACCCACGATTTGTTGCTAACAAAATGTGGATGATCATCGATGCTTATAATAGATCTTCCACCCGCTGGTGAATCCCTCCGAACCCCCCATTACTCATGAATACGAAATGATCTCCCCTTCGCGCATCCGCAATGAGGCGATCAATTATTGAATCTATTGACGTATAAACACTGATACCATTACACCCGTGAGTTAACGACTCAAGATTCCATTGAACATTTTCCGGTTGAAATATTAAAGTGGAATCTGCAGATTTCAAAGAATCCACTAATGTATTTTTATGTATTCCCATACGCATAGTATTCGATCGAGGCTCTAGTATAGCGATGATTCGCTCTGTTTTTACTTTTTCTCGTAATCCTTCCAAGGTAGATGCGATCGCCGTAGGATGATGAGCAAAATCATCATAAAGTGTTATCCCTTTAACCACTGCTCTTATTTCCATTCTCCGTTTTACTCCCTGAAAAGTGCATAACGCTTTAACAGCATGATCAGGGCCAACCCCAATATGATTCGCCGCCGCAATTGCAGAAAGGGCATTGGATACGTTATGTAATCCAGTTAACCCCCAACTCACAGTTCCTTGGGATTCACCATTATGAAGCACATCAAATTTAGATCCATCACTTAAATTCAGATTGGCGTTCCAGCCATTTTTATGAAAACTCCCAATAGAAATCTTCTCGGTAGGTGTCCAACAACCCTTTTCCAAAACCTCATCTATATGGGGATCTTTTTCTGGCAATATAATAAGCCCATTTCCAGGAATGGTTCGAACCAAGTGATGAAATTGATTTTTTATGGCGTCCAAATCTGGAAAGATGTCGGCGTGGTCGTATTCCAGATTATTTAAAACGACCGTTGATGGACGGTAATGAACGAATTTTGAACGCTTATCAAAAAACGCTGTATCGTATTCATCCGCTTCCACAACAAAGTACGATGAGTTTCCAAGGCGCGCCGACAATCCGAAATCTAAAGGTACTCCCCCAATAAGAAATCCAGGATTAAGTCCACTATTTTCCATAATCCACGCCAGCATACTACTTGTTGTGGTTTTACCATGTGTACCCGCTACTGCAAGAACGTGGTGGCTTTCCAAAAGATATTTGGACAACCAACCCGGCCCCGAGGTGTAAGGCAAACCCTGATTCAAAACCGCTTCTACTTCAGGATTTCCACGCGACAATGCATTCCCAATTACAACTAAATCAGGGCTTGTATCAAGATTACTGGCACTATACCCCTGTTTTAAATGTATACCCAGTGCTTCCAATTGGGTACTCATGGGGGGATATACATTTTGATCCGATCCGGTAACTTCAAATCCAAGTTCTCTGGCAAGAATAGCGACACCCCCCATAAAAGTGCCACAAATTCCCAAAATGTGAATACGCAATTTAAATTCCTATTTTAATTTAACGAATAGTTTTCAGAATGGTTATCGGTGTCGACGAATCTATTATTGAGTGGCTTCTTGTTTTTCTTGATCCATAGCACCAGCTGCGGTTAACAAATCGATGACACTTTTATCTCCAACTTTTTTTGCTTTTTCAAGAATGGATAATCCATTCTTATCTTTAGCATTAATATCAGCACCAACGGTTATCAACAACTCAACAATGTCTCGGTGTGCGAACATAACAGCATCCATCATTGCAGTAACGCCACGCGCATCAGCTAAATTGACGTCGGCTCCATGTGCAAGTAGTGACTTTACAATTTGCTCATTACCAAAAAATGCTGCCCCCATCAATGCTGTCCTGCCCGCAGCTGTTTGACTGTTTACATCAAAACCTCTGGATAAAATAGAATTAACACCTTCTAATCGACCCATTGTTGCTGCCGAAAAAAGTGCTCCGGTATTTTCCTCGGCAACACTGAAAAAACTAACTAGAAAAAGAAAAAAAACACATAAACACCGAATTATCCAATTCACCCGTGTAAACCTCTAGTTTTAATGTATGTCATAATATAGTATTTTTTTTTACTGTGGCAATTTACGCAATTGGCGATATACAAGGGTGTTTCAATCAACTTCAAAAGTTGCTCGAAAAAATAGAGTTTAATCCCGCTATTGATCAACTATGGTTTGCCGGGGACCTGGTTAATCGTGGTCCAGATTCACTTAAAACACTTCGTTATATAAAAAGTTTAGGCGACTCAGCGATTTGTGTTCTAGGTAATCATGACCTCCATCTGCTCGCTATTTCTAAGAAAAAACAGAAACCTAAGGTAGACGACTCGCTACAAAAAATTCTCAATGCTTCCGACTGTGATGAATTATTGGATTGGCTTCGTCACCTTTCACTAATCCATCGGACAAACAACTTCTGCTTGATCCACGCAGGGCTTCCTCCGCAATGGAACATAGAACAAGCGACCTTAGCTGCTCGCGAAGTAGAAGAAATTTTAGTAAGCGATGATTACGAACTCCTTTTGAATGAAATGTATGGTGATTTTCCCAATCAATGGGCAGAATCACTTAAAGGATGGAACCGAATCCGGTTCATAATCAATTGCTTCACCAGAATGCGCTACTGTGATATTCAAGGTAAACTTGATTTATCGTGTAAAGCTGCACCAGGGGATCAACCAAAACACCTATTCCCCTGGTTTACGATTAAAGATAGAAAAAGTCACTCTACCAGTATTATTTTTGGTCATTGGTCGGCTTTAGGATTTTATACAGGAAATAACTGTTACTGCCTTGATACAGGGTGTATTTGGGGTGGTCAACTTACCGCTCTACGTATCGATGGTGATGTATACAGAACAAGTATAAACTGCCATTAAATTAGTTAATTACCGTACAAAAACCCACTTTTAACTAATCTTTTTACCCAGGAACTGTTTAAGTCAACCAAAATAGGTTAATAGAGGATTGTTTTAATCCAGATGAAAAACTTTTAATTCTATTTCGCTACAACTCCGATTTAAAACTGCTAATTCAAATTTTTTATACTGAAATTGGCGCTTTTATGGCTCCATACGGACTATAACCAAGCAATTGAAAGTCCTCGAATTTATATTCAAATATCGAATTAACTTCGCGTAAAATTGTTAAACGGGGCAATGGTTTCGGCTTTCGTTCCAATTGCTTGTAAACGATAGAATCCGTTAAATGATTTAGATAGATGTGGCAGTCACCAAAAGTGTGAACAAACTCACCAACTTGTAAACCACACTGCTGAGCAACCATATGTGTGAGCAAGCTATAACTTACAATATTAAATGGGACCCCTAAAAAATAGTCCGCACTCCGCTGATAAAGCTGACACGACAGTTGATCTCCGTCTACGTAAAATTGGAACAAACAGTGGCATGGCGCTAGAGCCATGCGGCCATTTTTAACATTTTCTTGTGGCGTATCGCTTTCAACAGGTAATTCGCTTGGATTCCATGCACTCACCACTAATCGTCGAGACAACGGATTATCTTTAATTTGTTCGATAATTTCACGAATCTGATTAATTCCTGTTCCATTTTGTGTTGGAAAAGAAGTCCATTGCCTTCCATAAACTGGCCCTAGGCTTCCATTTTGATCAGCCCATTCATCCCAAATCGTTACGCCATTCCGATTTAGATAAGATACATTGGTCTCTCCCTTTAGAAACCAAAGAAGCTCATAAATAGCACTTTTTATATGGATCTCTTTAGTCGTTAGTATTGGAAATCCCTCACCAAGATTAAACCGAATCTGGCGACCAAAAACTGAGCGCGTTCCTGTTCCGGTTCGATCATTGTGATCTTTTCCATTTTGGACAATATCTTCTAGTAAATCGAGATACTGTTTCATTAAAAACAAAAATGAGATAAATACATTATTCTTGTAATAGTTTTGCTCAATAGTAAGTGGTCAAATATAGTCCCAGTCGGATCGAACCATAACTCAACTTAATGATCTGTTTTTTTGTCCTTTATAGCCAAAAAATATAAGCAATAAACCTATAATAATCATAGGGATAGTAAGTATCTGGCCCATTGTTAACCAATTAAACGCCAAGTATCCTAAATGGGCATCGGGTAGCCTGACAAATTCAATAGCAAAACGAAAAATACCATAAAATAACAATGCCATTCCTGTCGGAGCCATCCGTGGACGCGGTTTACAAAGATAAAAGGATAAAATACAAAATAGAACGATCCCCTCCAAAAAAGCTTCGTACAGTTGCGATGGGTGGCGTGGTAACGGTCCAGCACCAGGGAAGACCATAGCTAGTGGTGAATCTGAAACTTTACCCCACAGCTCACCATTTATGAAATTTCCGATTCGTCCTGTGAAAAGACCTATAGGGACAAGAGGTGTGTAGAAATCCGATAGTTGGAAAAAACTAAACCCATTTTTATTTCCATAGATCCAAGCACAAATGTACCCGCCAACTGCCCCCCCATGAAACGACATGCCACCCTCCCAGACCTTAAAAATGGAGAGCGGATTTTCTAAGAATAAGGGTAAATTATAAAACAACGTGTATCCAATTCGTCCCCCCACAACAACCCCGATTGCGATATAAAAAATAATATCATCGACCTGGTCTGATGTTAGTTTGAAATCCAAGCGTTTAGCACGATAACGACCCAATAACCACGCTCCTGCAAAACCAAAAATATACATCAGTCCGTACCAATGTACTTTAAGAGGACCGAGGGATATAGCAACAGGATCAATATTTGGGTAGGTTAACATGGAAATAATTAGAGTTGGATAAATAAGGGATTAAGTGTCTTATAGGCAAATTTTTATTTTTGAAAACCGCTCTACACGTCGAGATTTTCCACCTCAAGTGCATTTTTTTCAATAAATTCGCGTCTTGGCTCTACGTGATCCCCCATTAAAGTAGTAAAAACTAGATCTGCACCAATGAGATCTTCGATGGTAACCTGTAAAAGCCTTCGTGAACTCACATCCAAAGTAGTCTCCCATAGTTGTTCAGGGTTCATTTCTCCTAACCCTTTATAACGTTGGATATGTTGACCTTTTTTTGCTTCGCGCATTATCACTTCAAAAGTATCCTTAAAGGAAGAGACATTTAATTTTTTCTCGCTAACCTGAACAAAAGCATTGTCACTAAACAACCCCTCTGTTTTCCGTTTAAAATCAGCTAAATGCTCATAATCCACAGAATGGAAAAAGGCTGGACTAATCTCATATGACTGAGTGTTGCCATGGAGCTTTTTACTTATGGTGGCTAAAAATTCACCATTATCAAAACGGACCGAAGATGAATGGTAACCCTTAGAATTGCTACTCTCATTTAAAAATTTAACAAAAGAATTGAACCAACTTAATACCTGCTCCTTGTTATTTAACTCACTAACTTCGAGGACAGGAAATAGTATAAGAGCTTCTAAAATCGATCCATGAATGCGACGTGATAATCGTTCTATTGTACTGAGAACGATAAGATAATCTTTGGTTAAATTTTCGAGTCCTACACCTTTAATCGGTGGGCTATTTTCATCAGAAAATAAGCTTGTTTTTTCTAGAGCAAGTTGTAATAAATAATCATTTAGAGCCAAGTCATCCTTCACATAATGTTCTTGCTTTCCTTTCTTTATTTTATAGAGTGGTGGTTGGGCTATGAACACATAACCATGCTCTATTAACTCGGGCAATTGGCGATAAAAGAAAGTTAAAAGCAAAGCTCTAATATGAGATCCGTCAACATCGGCATCGGTCATAATGATAATCCGATGGTAACGTAATTTTTCTAAATTGTATTCGTCTTTACCTATCCCACACCCCAAAGCTGTAATTAAGGTACCAACTTCTTCTGACGACAACATTTTGTCAAATCGTGCTTTTTCAACGTTAAGAATTTTCCCTTTTAGAGGTAAAATGGCTTGTGTTCGCCTATCCCGTCCTTGTTTCGCTGATCCGCCTGCAGAATCACCCTCCACAATAAACAGCTCAGAAAGAGCTGGATCCTTTTCTTGGCAATCAGCAAGTTTCCCTGGCAACCCTGCAATATCTAATGCCGATTTCCTCCTAGTCATTTCCCGTGCTTTACGTGCGGCTTCACGAGCTCGAGCAGCTTCAATCATTTTGTTAGTAATGCGTTTAGCTACTGAAGGATTTTCCACCAAATATTCTTGTAACTTTTCATTCATAGCGGATTCAACCAAAGGTTTAACTTCAGAGGAAACAAGCTTATCTTTAGTTTGAGAAGAAAATTTCGGATCAGGTACCTTAACAGATAAAACAGCGGTTAGACCTTCTCTAGCATCATCACCCGTAGTATTAGCGTTTTGCTTTTTGAGTGTTGGTTGAGATTCAATATATTGATTTAAAGTTCTAGTTAAAGCACTTCGAAATCCTGAAAGGTGTGTCCCTCCATCACGTTGAGGAATATTATTGGTAAAGCAAAATATATTTTCTTGATAGGAATCATTCCACTGAAGAGCAGCTTCAACAACGATATCGTTTTTTAGCGTTGAACAATAAAAAACCTCTTCGAATAAAGGTGTTTTATTTTTATTTAGATATTCAACAAAAGCCCGAATACCTCCTTCAAACTTAAATAGGTCATTTTTATTTGATCGTTCATCTTCTAGATAAATTTCGACGCCGGAATTCAAAAACGAGAGTTCACGAAGGCGTTTGGCAAGAATATCGTAATGGAAGTCGATATTTGTAAAGACTTTCGGGCTAGGATTAAAGACTACTGATGTTCCAGAAACCTCCGTTTCACCAACGACCGCTAAATCAGAAACCGGTTTTCCATCTATATATTCCTGCTTATAAATTTTACCATCGCGTTTGATCTCTAGAACTAGTTTATCGGAAAGCGCGTTAACTACGGAAACACCGACCCCGTGTAGACCCCCAGATACCTTGTATGCGTTATCATCGAATTTCCCACCAGCATGCAAAACGGTCATTATGACTTCAGCTGCAGAGCGACCTTCCTCAGGATGGATATCAACCGGGATTCCCCTGCCATCGTCAGAGACGCTAACAGACTCATCAAAGAGTATTTTGACAGTTATTTTCTTACAATGACCTGCAAGCGCTTCATCAATAGAATTATCAACCACTTCAAAAACCATATGATGAAGTCCTGTCCCATCATCTGTATCACCAATATACATCCCTGGTCGTTTGCGTACTGCATCCAAGCCTTTTAAAACTTTTATATTTGAACTGTCATACTTCTCTTCGTTAGTATTCATTAAATGACTTCTAGTTATTTAGAAAAAAAACTACCTTGTTCCACGTGAAACATTTTTTCATTCTTAAGACCCTGACCTAAAGATTGAATATCTGTAGCCGTTATAAATATTTGAGTTTTAAATTTCTTCAAATAATCCATAACAATTCCTTTAAACATTGTATCAAGCTCGGATGCTAAATCGTCTATCAATATACATGGCGGTTTTAATAAAAATTGCCCAGAAAGTTTAACCTGAGCCATTTTAATGGTAAAAATTAGCACTTTCATTTGTCCTCGTGACAAGGTGCTTTTTACATTTCGACCATTTACCTTTATTTTAAAATCCGCCCGATGTGGTCCATTTCTTGTAAATCCTAAAATTAAATCAGATTTCTCATCGTCTTTTAGTACCTGATTTAAACTACGGTCCCTCGCCCAACCAGTGAAAAAGGAAAATTCATATTGTTTGAAAGGCAATAGTTCAGAAGCTATTTCCAAGAAATATTGTTCAAATTCTTTGAGATAGTTTTTGCGTTGGTCATTTAATAATTCTCCGTATTTATTCATCTCAATGCGCCAAGGTTCAAGTTGATGAACACAAGCTTGTTTTAACAAGACGTTCCTCTGTCTTAGAGCACGATTATATTTTTTCCAATTATTAAGTGAAGACTGTTCCATGTGGAACAAGCCATAATCCAAAAATTTCCTACGGTTCCCTGGCCCTTCGTCTAGCAGACCAAAACTCCCTGGATAAATTATTTGTGTTGGCAGATTTCTAACCAGTTCCGTACGATCTTTCCTTTGTTCATCATCTATTTTAATTTCTAATCTATTTTCATCGATTTTTAGACCAATTCGACTACTTTTTTTTTCGTCCTGACTTATTTTTCCACTTACAATTAAGCTTTTTGAATTATGGTTAATGATTTCTCGAATGTTCGAAGTTCTAAACGAACGCCCCCTCCCTAATAAAAAAATCGATTCTAAAACCGCTGTTTTTCCACAACCATTATTTCCGACTATTAAATTAATCCGGTCTGCGGGACAAATCTCTGTCTCAATGATATTTCGAACATTCCTTATCAATAATGAACCAAGCACCCGTATAAACCCTATTCCTCATATCTTCATCGGCATAACTAAGAATTTTTCAAAACTATCGTTCCCCTCAGCAATTGTCATTGATTTCCTTTCACCATTAATATTCACAAAAACTCTCTCAGAAGTTATCCTTTTTAGCGCATCTATCACATAACTTGAATTAAATCCCAAAGCAATCGGGTCTCCATCATATTCTATTTGTACCGCTTCCGTTGCCTGTTCTTGTTCATTATTATGGCTCGTCAAAACAACCTCATTTTTTCCAATATTAAACAAAACACCACGGCTGATTTCATTGGATAGTATAGATACCCGACCTAAGGCTTCTTTAAACCCTCTAGCATCTATCTTTATAATAGATTCGGAAAAAGGAGGAATTACATTTCGGTAATTGGGAAATTTACAATCCAAGACCTTTCCCATAAAAACGAGTTTTCCCACTTCAGCTAACATAAATCTTTTTGAAAATTTTAATTTAATTGTTTTTGTTTCTTTCTCCCCTATCAATCTCACTAATTCCAGAGCCGCTTTCCTAGGTACGATTGTTTCTAATGTTTGGCTTAGTGTATCCTCAAGTTTTGCTTCGGTTGTTGCAAGCCGATGCCCATCTGAAGCAACAAGCGTAAGTGATTGTTTTTCAGCTCTTATATAGAGTCCATTTAAAAAACTTCTAACATCCTGTAAACCCATACTAAACAAGGTATTGTCCAAAGCTTTTTTGAAATCTACTGGTCTAACAACAATTTCACAAAAGTCTTCTATCTCTTTAAGCGTCGGAAAATTATCGGCAGGAAGTGTTTTTAGAACGAAATTGCTACTATTGCATTTTATTTCAAGTTTATCGTTATAACCATAAAGTGAAATTTCAGATTGGTCAGGTAAAAATTTACAGATATCGATAAGTTTCCTACCAGAAACAGTTAGTTCGCCTTTTTCACCAATTGTCGCATGTGCTTTATCTACTATCTGTATGTCCGAATCTGTAGCTACAAATGTAACTAAATCATTTTCTGTTCGTATTAACACGTTAGATAATATTTTTATGGTGTGTGCTTTTTCTATAACACCTGCGACTTTTTGCAAAGAATCCAAAAGCTCCTTGCATTTAATAAAGATCTTCATAATAAAATTATATTTAAATGATTATTACTATAAGGATTGCTCTTTCAATGAATAACTTGAATTATGAGCATAACTTCAAAGTGTTAGCCGATATTTACTTTTTGTAATAGTTTGTGATTCCTTGTGGAAAAGATGTTACAAAGATTTTTGTAGTTTAACTGTTCTTTGCTTATCCACAGTATTTCCACATCAATTTGTTAAAGTTCGGAATAAATTAGAATAATCTTCTGTGATCCGACTGTCACTTTGAACTAACTCTTTCACTCTTCTACAGGCATAGAGTACTGTTGTATGGTCTTTTCCGCCAAATTGTTGACCTATTTCTGGTAAGCTTTGATTAGTTAACTCTTTTGCCAAATACATGGCCATCTGTCTGGGACGCGAAATTGAGCGGGATCGTTTGTTCGATAGAAGATCTACAACTCTTATTTTATAGTATTCCGCAACTGTTCTTTGGATGTTTTCAACACTTATTAGTTTTTCTTGTAAAGCAATTAAGTCCTTTAACGCTTCTTTTGTAAAATCTAAAGTAATTTGTTGACCTGTAAAATCAGAATTTGCTATTACTCGCCTTAATGCTCCTTCTAACTCTCTAACGTTAGAACGTATTCTTTTAGCAATAAAAAAGGCCACCTCGTAGGGTATTTTTGCATTGAATAACAATGCCTTATTCATTAGGATGGCAACTCTTGTCTCTAAATCTGGAGGTTCTATTGCAACCGGTAGTCCCCAACCAAAACGCGATTTTAACCGTTCTTCCAAGCCTTTAACTTCTTTTGGATATCGATCACAAGTTAAAACTACTTGGTGTTTGTTTTCTAATAGGGTATTGAATGTATGAAAGAATTCTTCTTGTGTTCTTTCTTTACCCGCGAAAAATTGAATGTCATCAATCATCAACGCATCAACAGTTCTATAGAAACTTTTGAATTCATCAATTTTATTGTGTTGTAGAGCCCTTACCATATCGGCAACAAATTTTTCTGAATTAAGGAAACAAACGGATGCTTGTTTGTTCTTTTCTAAAATCTTATTCCCTATAGCATGCATGAGATGTGTTTTACCCAACCCGACTCCGCCATAAATGAATAAAGGGTTATAAGCAGTACCCACATTTTCGGCTACTTGGAGTGAAGCAGCTTTGGCTAGTTGATTTGATTTACCCTCTACAAAGCTTTCGAATGTGAACGCTGCATCTAAATTACTCGGTATACTCTTTTTCGGAAATTTCTTTTTTCGGTCGGTATTTGCGGGTTTTTCTTCCTTTTTAGTTTTTGTACCAATTTCCAAAAGCAGGGTGAGTGATGGATTTGTATGTTCTTCGATTATTATTTGCTCAATCCTTGATAGGTAATTTTCCCTTACCCAATCAAATACAAATTTATTTGGAGCGAGTAACCGAAATTTATTTTCAGTTTCAATTACCTGTAATGGTCTTAGCCAAGTATTGAAATCCTGACTAGAAATTTCGCCTTCAAGTTCTGTTAAACAGCTTGCCCAGAGATTACTCATTTTCCAGAAAGATTGATTCAGAAGTGTAAAAAGGCAATGTTTTTTAAAACATCCGATACGATCTGCTTACTATACAGGATAAGTATTTCGTCTACAGCGTTGACACTTTAACATTGAATAGGGTACCTTTAACCGTTTACCTGCTATTCAAGTTAAGGTTGACTTCGAGGATAATTTAATGAAAAGAACATATCAACCAAGTAAAATAAAACGGGCTCGGACACACGGCTTCAGGGCAAGAATGCGGACAAAAGGAGGTCGGCACGTTATAAATGCTCGTCGAGCTAAAGGTAGGGTTCACCTAACAGTATCTTCTGCTTGAGTTTTGAACGCTTTTTTTTTGGTAAACACACTAGGTTAAGTAACGCTGCAGAATTTAATCGAGTTTTTTCAAAACCGATAAAAATATTTGGTCCGCATTTCATTTTTTTAGTCCGTAAAAATTATCTAGACTATCCTCGCCTAGGGTTTGCGGTTTCCGTGAAAAAAGTCCGAAAATCGGTAACGCGAAATGTATTGAAACGAATAGTAAGGGAAAGTTTCCGTTTAAATCAGCACTGCTTAGGAAATTTTGATATTGTTGTTATCGCGTGTACAAAAGCGTCTAGCGCTTCAAAATGCGAAATACAAAAATCTGTTAATAAACACTGGGAAAGAATCAAAAAATCATAATACATGGATAATTTAAGGTTTGTACTCATCCTATTTTTAGGAGCGATTCTTTTTATGATTTGGGAAGCATGGGAAAAGGATTATGGCCCAAAACCTATCATTCCAGTAGCACAAAAGAAGCAATCAGAGTTAAATGAAACTCTAAATCTAAAAGATGATATACCAGCATCTGCCGGTGTACCGATAGAAAAACCACGAATAGAATCTTCAGATCCGGTTATCAATTTGCTTAAACAAGGCAAAAAAATAAAAGTAATAACAGATTTATTAGATATTGAAATTGATACTATCGGAGGAACCATTACTCGAGTTGATTTATTGGATTACCCGATATCTAAGGAACAAAGCGATACGCCTATCACTTTGCTTAATGATGATCCAGCTAGCTTATATGTAGCTCAAAGTGGAATATTAACGAGTGGCTACCCTGCTCCAAATCATCATACAGAGTATCAAACGACCACGACAAATTATCAATTAGTTCTAGGAGAGAAAGAACTAACTGTTCCTTTAAGTTGGAGTAGCGAAGATGGTATAGATGTTACCAAAGTATTTACCTTTTACCCTGGACGTTACGATATCGACATCGAACACCGGGTTGCTAATAATTCGGGTAAAGAGTGGAAAGGAAGGCAATACGGGCAACTTCAAAGAAAAGAGCGTGAAGAGGATTCCGATACGACTTTTATTCGTACCTACACCGGAGGTGTAATTTATAACGAAGAAGACAAATACGAAAAAATCTCCTTTGAAGACATGTATGAGGATAATTTAAGTCTCGAGGCTAAAGGAGGATGGAGTGCGTTAATTCAGCATTATTTTTTGAGTGCTTGGGTTCCTCCTGGTGAAGATCAAAATCATTTTTATACTAAATCACTATCTGATTATCGTTTTGTAATTGGTTCTTATAGTTCACAGGTTGAAGTTCAACCAGGCGACCATAAAGTTTTAAGTTCAATTTTTTATTCGGGTCCAAAAATACAGCAAGATCTGGAAGTTATCACACCTGGATTGGAACTAACGGTTGACTATGGTTTTCTTACTGTAATCGCTAAACCGATCTTTTGGTTGTTAGGTAAATTTCATGGCTATCTAAACAACTGGGGTTGGTCAATTATTTGTGTAACTTGTGTGATTAAGTTGCTGTTTTATAAGCTTTCTGAAACAAGTTATCGTTCGATGGCAAGGATGCGAAAAATACAGCCAAAAATGACATCGATACGTGAACGCTTTGGTGAAGATAAGCAGCGTATGAACCAAGAGATTATGGCTCTCTATAAAAGGGAAAAGGTTAATCCGCTTGGCGGATGCTTTCCAATTTTGGTTCAGATACCTGTTTTTATTTCACTTTACTGGGTGTTATTGGAGAGTGTCGAACTTAGACAAGCGCCTTTCATTTTTTGGCTACAAGATTTGTCGTTAAAGGATCCGTTTTTTATCCTTCCCCTATTGATGGGTTTTTCCATGTGGATACAGCAGAAACTCAATCCAGCGCCTATAGATCCTGTACAGGAAAAAGTCATGAAAATGTTTCCTTTCATTTTTACTGTCTTTTTTATGTTTTTCCCTTCCGGACTTGTTTTGTATTGGGTTGTCAATAATACTCTTTCCATCCTCCAGCAATGGTATATCACCCGAAAAATAGTAGCTGAAGGATAGAGTTTAGACAAACGTTTGTATTTCAGTTTTTTAGAATAGGCTACGCAAAGCAAAGCTAAAATTATTTACTTGATCTAATCAAAGTAAGCGAAAAGATAGCGGCGAAGCCCAAAGCTATTGTAGATTTGTCCAAATTATCATCATTTAGTGAATCTATTACGGCATTAGCAACACCGCCGGGAAAAGGTGCTGTAGGTGTTGTTAAAGTTTCTGGCTCAAATATACAAACCTTAATACGAGGTATCTTAGGTTTTCAACCTGATCCACGCAGTGCATATAAGTGTACGTTTATAGACTGTGATAACTCCGTTATTGACTCAGGAATAGCCATATATTTCCCCGCACCCCATTCGTATACGGGTGAACATATCTTAGAACTTCAGGGTCATGGCGGCATTGTAGTTATGGATATGTTATTAAAACGTTTATGTCATTTAGGTGCGAGAATGGCTAGACCCGGGGAATTTACCGAACGAGCGTTTTTAAATAACAAAATTGATCTAACGCAAGCAGAGGCCATTGCAGACCTCATCGAATCGGACACCGAAACCGCAGCTCGATGTGCCCAACGATCCATGCAGGGAGAGTTTTCTAAAAGAATAAATTCTCTTAAAGAAATTCTTGTCGATGTTCGAATGTACATCGAAGCATCGATAGATTTTGTCGACGAGGATATCGATTTTCTGAGCAGTGGGAATATTGACAATCGTTTACAAAAACTGAGAACCACTATTGCATTACTTAAAAAAACAACTCAAAAAGGTTGTTTGCTCCGTAATGGTATGTCGGTCGTAATTGCTGGTCGGCCAAATGCCGGAAAATCAAGCCTACTCAATTTCTTAGCAGGAAAAGATGCAGCGATTGTTACCGAGTGGGAAGGAACCACTCGTGATGTACTCCGCGAAACTATCCAGATCGATGGTATGCCGCTTCATATAATTGATACCGCTGGTCTCAGACAGACGGAAAATCCAATTGAAAAAGAGGGTATTAAACGCGCATATAATGAGATCGAAAATGCCGATCAGTTGCTCTATATTGTCGATAGTGCGGTTCCAAACGACGATAGCAAATTGCTGACCTCTTTCCCAAATTCCATTAAAGTTACCAAGATTATCAATAAAATTGATTTAACTGGGATCGAACCAAAGTGTGTTAATACATCAGGATATACAGAGATCTTTATGTCGATAAAATACGATAAGGGAACAGATCTTCTATTGGAGCATTTAAAACAAATTGTTGGATTAGATCAAAATACAGAAGCGGTTTTTACGGCTAGACGGCGTCACTTAGATGCTTTGGATGAAACTGAAAATTATATTCTAAGTGCAATAAATGCATTGGAACAGCATCATCAATGTGAATTTTTGGCTGAAGACCTCCGACTAGCTCAAAACATGCTTTCTAAAATAACTGGGGAGTTTACGTCAGATGATTTACTGGGTGAAATATTTTCTGGTTTTTGTATTGGAAAGTAATCTGGTAAAACAAACGTCAAACAAAATCCTATAAAAACTAATTATAACAGGGCTAACACTGGTTTATACCATCCTGCTAGTTTCTCTTATTTATCCTTTTATTGGCGTTTATTTACACCGGGTTTAAGTATAGGTATAAAACGGTGCAAAAATGAACATGTCAATCGAAGAACGAAAGTTAAAAGATAATAAGATTTCTTTGAGATTGGCTTACTATCATGGGTACGAAAAAATACCCGATGGAAAGATTAAACATCACCGGAATTATGAGAAATTAGATTTATATCTTTACGGAAAGGCATTGCTTATTTTGTATAGTTTCATGTTAAAAATAAGTCTTTTGACTTATTTTGAGGATATGCTCGAAATTTAGTGAAGTGTCCAAAATGTAAATCAGACGAAAATATCAAGGATGGTGTTGTCAAGCACAAGCAACGATACAAGTGCAAAGCATGCGATTTTAGATACACTGTTGCCAGTGGATCTAAAGCGAAACCCTTATATTTGAAAATTGGCGCTTCAACTCTATCTAGAGGGTCTGGGGGTCCGCTCAATTGGTCGGGTCTTAGAAGTTAGTAATGTTACTGTGCTCAATTGGATCCGCAGCTTTGGCGAACACGTTGTAGATTTGAAAAATCCTGAGCCAATCCGGTATACAGAAATGGATGAGATGCATACCTATGTGGGTCAAAAAAAACTATCGATGGATATGGATTGCTGTTAATCGATATGAAAAAAAATTCATCAATTTCATTGTTGGCGACGGAAGCGCTCAGACTGGACAAAAGCTTTGGAATGAAATTGAAGATCAAATAGATGGAAAAATAGCAACTGATTATTGGCAGCCGTACGAACACTTTATTCCTGAAAAAGATCATGTTCAATCGAAAGCCGAAACATATACGGTCGAAGGATACAATAGCATCTTCAGGCATTTTCTTGCGCGTATGAGAAGAAAAACAACAAGAGTGTCGCTACCTCGTGATAGATTTTGGAACATCCATGTCCAAAATCGACTCGGAGTTATTGTCAAATCTGGTGTATCAAAAATTCTTTAAGCGGCGATCGAATCGT
>CAZZET010000036.1:0-28802 GCA_964653275.1 uncultured Methylococcales bacterium | reverse complement strand
ACCCAATCAATTTTTTTAATTTTGTTTTTGACGATAGCTCTAGTTCCTTGTGTTTATGCGGGTTGTATGGATCCAGCAGCTAGGGGTGTCATATGGCATAAATGTGACAAATCCAATGTGGTATTGGAAGGGGCTGATTTACGCCAGTCAATTTTGACCGAAGTTAATTTTTCCAACGCTAATCTAACCGGCGCTAAATTGAGAGGTGCCCAATTAAATGCTAGCGATTTTTCCGAAGCGATATTAGTCAACGCTAACTTGGCTAGTGCCTATTTAACGGGTGCAATTCTCAATGGTGCTGATTTGAGCAACGCAAACCTAAGCCAAGCGAGAATGGCTCGTGCTAACATGAGAAAAGCCCGGTTTATTAATGCGCAAATGAATGAAATCCAGTGTTACGGGTGTAACATTATCGGAGCGGATTTCACAGACGCTATACTTGAGGGAGCAGATTTATCTTCGGCAGACCTTGAAGATACAATTTTTATTCGAGCAAATCTAGCCCAGGCAAATCTTTCATCTGCAAACTTGGAAGCCGCTGTGTTTAGCAGCGCTAATTTAACAAAAGCGAAGCTTGTCAAAGCGGTATTGATTGACACCGACTTCAGTAATGCAAATTTAAGTGGAGCGACTTTAGTCGGCGCGGACATTACCGACACCATTTGGACTGAAACTATCTTGGGTCATGCTATGTGGCCTAATCGTCATCGTTGCCGTTTAACATCCATTACGACCTGCGATTGACTCCCAAAATGATTTCATTGTGTTAAGTTGGTTGGTTGTAACAACTGACAAAAACATAAGATTAAAGCGAGGATTTTCGTCGCCCAGGGTTTTGCGGATAGCTTCATTCCGCAAGAAAAAGTGGCAGTTTACCAAACAGGGCTTGAAAAAGTGGGTGCCGATTGGTAGCTTGTGACTTTTGGGAATACTCCATACGGCTACACCAATCTCGGTGCGATTAGCTTTGGTATCGAAAACCTTCAACTTAACAAATTGGTTGACCAGCGATCGGGGAAAATGATGCTTGATTTTTTCGATGAAATTATCAATTGATAAATCTGTTTTTGGATTTGCTTGGTCCTCAGGATTTGGTCTCCAGATACGTGTGTACCTGCGAAATCACATCCTTATAATACTTCCTTTGTAAGGCGCTCCCTTCAACGATTTGTTTGCGGATTTCATTCGTACTCGAGACTTGTTCGAGTGCTCGCGGATTGATTTTCTCTTTACCCTGGTAAACGAAGAATTCAGGATGCACTTGGTCAATCTTTGCGCGTAAATCTAATAATGCTTTCGGAATTTCTACATCCCGGCCTCTACGGGTATTCTGCAATAAACGCCACAATTCTAATCCTTTAGGTTCGTAATGGCAGCGATTAACGACCATTGGCAGTAACATATAGAAATAGGAAATTTCGATCCAATTTAAGCGTAAAGCGGATAAGAACGGATCGCCCATGGTTGCGTACCAATGCGAAATGGCAGATTGTGAGTTAAGCACTGGACCCAAAAATGCTGTGGAGAGGCGTTCAGCGAAACCTTTTTCGTGTTCTCCTTCCAGGTCTCTCTGGATGAGGGCACCCAACTGTTCCAGTTGGATGGTGGAAAATGCCAAACCGTTGCTGAATAGTGGGTCGGGTGCACAGGCTGCATCACCAGCAATTCCCCAACGATCGGAAGAGTAGACCTGTTTTGCAATATAGTGATAGCGATGCATCATATTCGTATCAACCACTTGTCCACTTGCCACAAAGTCAGAAACTACCGGATGAACTTTGGCAACACAGTCAACAAAGTCATTCACTGAACGAATATTGTATTCGTATATGTCCGGGCGATATGTCAGTCCAATGCTGATAAGTTTTGAATTATCCTCGCTACGCAATGGAATCATCCAAATCCAATTTCCATGTCCCATAAAATGGTGGGTGGAATAGTAACGATCATAGTGATAGCTTTCCCCAGTTCCAGCGGGCATTGGCCCCAATGCATTGATGTCACTCAAAATGGAACGATCGAAATCTGCCAGGCGGAACCAAAAAACATTTCTCTGCTGTGCCGGTTTTTGAATTAAGCCAAATTTTTTCCCTAATAGGCATGCCCTTCCACTGGTGTCTATCACCCAATCTGCCGTGAATGTGTAGTTTTCACCATGTGCTTGCTGAATAGTCATGGTATGTCCGGCGTACCGATCAATTTCAATATTTTTGACCTGCCCATCGATATGAAAAATCCCCGCTTCCTCCGCCATTACTTTGAGATCTTTATCAAAGACATGCCGATTGAGCTGCCAGGATGGTGGGCGGGCCATCGGACCTGTCCAACCCTCAAGTGGGGGTAAATCACGTGGTTCGCGTTCATTACAATGGACAGAATAGGATCTATCGTCAGGATTTTCAGGATCCAATTTAAAGTAATACGTCAGTGCGTATTTTGGGCAATGTTTTTTTCTCAAATATTGGGCTAAGCCCAGTTTATTCTCGAGAAATTGGGCCGTAATTTCGATAGTAGATTCTCCCACCATTGGGATTCCACCGCGGTTTGTCGGTCCAATTTTGAAAATTTCCACGTCCTCAGGTAGAAGTTTTCGAAGATATAAGGCTCCCATGTTTGCAACGATACTATTCCCAACGAACGCGACACGCATATCAACAGTCTCCAAAGACATTCTATGGTTTAAGAATCAGAAAATTATAATCTTCCTTACAAAATACCGCTTGCTGATTATTTTCACGATGAATAATATGTAACGGTTGATCTTCAAAAGTGGTTTTGATCATGTTTAGAATGGTGAAAAGATTTGTTTTAATTTTTCTTACACTTGGTTATTGGACGTTGGGAGTGGGTATATCGAAATGGGTAGTAAATTCTGTACCACAGGATGTGTTAAATGACACATTAGCCTGGTGAGCGAGATTCCAAAATTGTGTGATGTATTGGTCATCGGTGGTGGCCCTGCTGGCAGTAGTGCGGCAACGCATCTGTCGCAAGCCGGCATAGATGTGGTCCTATTTGAACGTGCTGTTTTCCCCCGAAATCAAGTAGGCGAAAGTCTGATACCCCATGTCTGGAAATATACCGATATGACTGGAGTGACCGATAAAATTGAACAAGAAGGTTTTTTGGCCAAAGCGGGTGGTATCACTGTCTGGAATGAAAAAATTCGCCAGATTCTTTTTTCCGATTTTGGTTATACTCGGCCTGGATTACATGTTGAAAGGGATAGTTTCGATGATATTTTGTTGAAGCATGCGGTGAGTTGTGGGACGCGGGTATTTAATAAAGTCGCGGCTAAAAAAGTCGAATTTAGTGATCATCAATCGCCAAAAATCTTTTATACCGATATGCGCGGTCAAAGTAACGATAAAGGTGTTATTCGCTGTCAGTATGTTATCGATGCCAGCGGTCATAATTCATTTTTAGCGAATCAATTTAAAGTCCGACAGACGATCAGTTCGCGATTGAATTTTTTATCGTTGTGGGGCTATTTTGAGAATTCACGATTCGTTGGTGTGGATCGCCAGAGTTACCCTGCGGATATGCTGGTTACTGTCAAACCTGTTACCTTTGTCATGTCGTTCGGAGAGGGTTGGGTTTGGCATATTGTGCTGCGGAAAAAAACCAGTGTAGGCCTGATTGTTCCAACCGAAACAACCAAAGGTATGAATTGTTGGCAACGCGAAGTATTTTTCAAACAAACCTGCGCACGGCTCCCACATTTGAGTAAACTGCTGGAACCAGCCAAATTGATTGAGGGTTCGTTGCAATTTCGTCCAGATTATTCTTATTATTCCAACAGTATCTGTGGCGAAAATTATTACTGTATTGGCGATGCATCGGCTTTTGTCGATCCGATTTTCTCGCACGGTGTGCAGAATGCCTTGTACAACGCTGCCGCTGCCGCCCTAGCAATCAAGGAATCTTTGAAACATACGAAAAATAGATTACGTTACAGCCAGCTCTGTGAAAGCCGCATGCAGCAGTTCTATGGTTTTTCCAGAGCTTTGTCATTGGGAGATTTTGGGTGCAATGGTGTTAATTCCGGATTGGTGAAAAATTTGATGAAATCATTACCCCCGCTCGAATTGGAATTGATTTTGGCGGCATCGGATATGACTGACCGCTCGGAGAACTTCCGCCGACTAGCCAGTGAAGCAGGCTTATTCGAACGATTTGAGGACAGCTTTAGCAATAGAAAAACAGAAACCATTGAGTCGTTGGATTTCTAGCTTGGTGTGGGATTTGAGTTATGGTGATTTGATCTATAGCCCTCTCCGGTTCCTAATAAAGCGGCAATGATATTTTTCTGAATTTCCGATGATCCGGAGAACAGTCTGCTGCTCAATGCATCATGAACTAATCCCGACATGGGGCTATTTTCAAGCAATCCACTCCCCCCAAGTATATGCACAGCATCTAGGCTCGATTGGAGAAAGGCTTCGCCAGCGAACAGTTTTGTCTGGGCGCTGGCCATCGTAATTCGCTTGTTATTATCTTTCAATCGGGCGCACTCATTGACCCACAGTCGGATGTTGTCCAAACGTAGTTTCATATCGGCGATTTTGTGGCTGATGGCCTGGTTTCTACCTAAATGGCTGCCATTGATCTGGCGCTGGCGGCTGTATTGAATGACTGTCTGCAACTGCCAGTCCATGATTCCACACAGTCCGGCAAAAATAAAAGCCCGTTCCAGTTCCATTGCGTGCTGAATCATCATGTTGCCAGCACCTGGAGTACCAAGCTGCCTTGAATAGGGAATAAGACAGTTTTCAAGAATCAGATCGCCAATGGGCGCAGTTTTACATCCAGTCACTTTAGGGCCTTCTAAAAAACGGGCGCCAGGGTCGTCAGTCTGGATGATAAAGACTGAAAGATTAGTATCCAAAAGGGCATAAACGATTAGTAGATCAGCAATTGGGGTATTGGTGATAAAACGTTTGTGACCATTAAGCTGTAAACCCTTGTTGGTGCTCTTTGCCGTCATGTCCAATGCTTTTAGATCTGATCCAGCCTGTGGCTCAGTGATAGCATGGCCGCCTATTAGTTCTCCAGACAACAGTTTTGGTAGATAGGTTCGCTGCTGTGCTTTATTGCCGTAGTTGAGCAAGGGAAATATTGCTCCCCATAGATGCGCATTGATGGAAAGCAGTAGCCCGCTGTCCAGACAAGACTTTCCGAGGGCTTCGTGGGCGATCGTCAAATCGGCAAAACTGTCACCGTACCCGCCTTCGGCAATAGGCATCGCATGTTTGAAGAGGCCTTTTTGAGCGCAGCAAAGAAAGCGTGCCTTTGATGCTCGAATGTCCCCGGATGGTGGCAGTTCTTTCATAGATTCTCTAATTTTTTGTGAAGGATTCTATAGTTGATTTTGCCGTTTGTTAAAACTGGCAGCGACTCCAATACCATGATTTTACAAGGATACATATAAGCGGGTAGTGTGTGTTTAAGTGGTTTAATGATTTCGGTTAGGATGGTATTGCTTTTCAAGACTACCGCTGCTGCAGGGCGTTGTCCGCTTGTACTGTCTCGAATACCGACGACAGCACATTTTTCTACCTTAGGGTTTTGCAAAATAGCGTGTTCTATTTCTGCGGGTTCTACACGATAGCCCGAACATTTTAGCATTCGGTCCAACCGGCCGTGATAACAATATTCTCCTTTCTTGTTAACCGATACTTTATCACCGGTTCGATAGTATTTATCGAGCGATACCGCGGGTGCTAATCGCCCTCGTTGCCAGTAACCGGTAAGATTATTGGTGCTTTGTACTCTTAATTCTCCGTTGTTTGGGTCAATATTTAGTACCGAACCACATGCTGGATAGCCAATGGGTATAGGTGTGTTTGCTTGCAATCGATTGCGTTCTACAGGCCAGTAGCAACAGACATTAGTTTCGGTCGGACCGTAGAGATTGTAAAAATTGGTAGTCGGCAATAGTTCGCAGAGTTTAATCAACTGAAGCGTTGGGAAGACTTCGCCGGCAAATAAAATTGTTTTTAAATGTGGTAGCGGTGTACTGCTTAACGATCCTTTCAAGGCGATAAAGCTGAGTAAAGATGGTACTGTGTACCAAGCACTGATTCTATGTTCGCCGAGCCACTTGGTCAGGTTGCTCGGTGATAAGGTTAAGGTGCTTGGCACAAAATGCACGGTTGCACCGCGACTCAGGCTGCTGAATAAGTCGAAAACACTCAAGTCGAAATGAAAGGGCGCTAGCGAAGCAATACGATCTTTGTGTGTGATGTAAAATGTATCTGCCGCCCAGTCGGAGAAATTACGCATGGCCCGGTGGCTGATGGCAATACCTTTCGGGCTACCGGTGGAACCGGAGGTATAAAGTATTGCCGCAAGTGATTCGGGTGCTATTGTTGTGGGCTGAGGTGGTGAGGGGAGGGTAGGCGTTATACTGTTGATATCGAGCCAAAGTTGTGGTTTAGTCAGCCATTTTGGACACTTGCCTTTTCCGATTACACATTGGGCATCGGCATCTTTAATACAATAGTTGAAACGGCTATCCGGGTTTTTCAGGTCTAGTGGAATGTAGCAAGAACCCGTATTTAATATAGCTAAAATAGCGGCCGCAGAATCAATACCACGATCTAATGCAATGATCACACGCTCACAGGGTTTTTGTCGTTCTTGCAACAGGACGCTAATTCGGTCGGCTAGTTGTTGAACCTGTAAATAACTAAGTTGTCGGTCCCCTTCCACAAAAGCTACCTTTTGAGGCCTAATCTTGGATTGTTGCTTAATAGATGAGAGTAAAGACATCGAATTTAAAGTATCTTTATTTCTCGGGAATACCCCCTAAAAAAAGGGAGTGTATGGGATATGACTAGTCATGAGGAATCCCCCAATAACTCGGATATCACTAACTGGTGTAGTGTCTCGATTTGTAAAAGGTTGCTGATGGGTTCGACAAAGTTGTAACTTAGGGTGAGTTGGTTCTGATATATACAGCTAAGAAACGCCAGTGCCGGTGGTGCCGAGACCTGACAAACGTTAAATACGGCATTGATTTCAGCGCCGGGAAAACCGTAGGTGGGAAAGTCGAGCCTTCCTATGTCAGAAAACCAGAAAGAACTACGTTCTTTACCGGAGCCATATGACATACGCAGGGTTTCTCCGTATTTAGCCAGAGGTAGCCAGCTGCCAGCCCACATTAACGGCAGGAAAGCGTAATCCAATTGCTGGCGAATTGCATCAGCATTTTGTTGTTTCAGGTGAGCGAATAATTTTTTTCGGTTCTTGACGATCCTCCTAGGTGCCTGGGCAAACAGGGCACAAACATGATTGCCAGTCATTGGCGATAACGCTCGTTGTTTCCGCAAATTGAAAGCGTACGGCGTACAATAGGCTTCGCCTTGATTTTCAGGATTCAATTTGTCCAAGGCCCGTATTAAGCAGGCGATATAATATAGGCTGATGCCGGTCAGTCCGACGCATTTCCTGGCCTGTTTAATCACTTGCTCGGTTTGAACTTTGCTGAGTCTTTTAATTGTGTAGTTGAGGCGCTGAGGAGCTTGATCAGTGTTGAAGGGTTGGATACTTTCCTGACTGTCTAATTCGCTAATGTAGCGTTTACCTTTCAACAACAGGCCGATTTTTTGCCACCAGCGATATTTTCTTAATTGTACATTGACTAACGACTCAGCCGCTGGTGGGCCAAATTTTTGGCGTTGCTCCATACCTTCGGTGCACAAATAATTCAAAATTAAACTGATGCCCGGAGCATCGCAGAACGGATGTATCCAGCGGGTAAAAAAGGTATTTTTTACAGGGCCAGTGAGTAGATGGAATTCGATGGGAGTTATGGTTTCTCTGGTTTGTTTATGGTTTATGATTTGATCAATTTTGATTTGCTGGAATTCCGAGTCGGTTTGATCTGCCGGGCAGTGATGCTGGAGAAACAGTTGTGGTGACGTTTTTCGTTTACACCAATAAAAACGTCTACCGCGCTGCTGTAAACTGGCCATCGCAACAGGAAACCTTTGACTAAATTCACCGATTCGCTCTTGCAACACATTGATATCAGGTGTATTACTGAGTTCAAGAGCAAAACACCCATAGCTGCCGGGTAGGCCATCTTTACGGATTTCTTCATCCATGGCAAGAGTAAAGCTATCGGCGGGGTTAAGTGCTCCAAGAATATCTGCTGTTTGTGTATTCATCCTTTTTGGTGTCTTAAAATCCATTTTTCTAATGCATTAAAACTCTGCACGTTGTCAGGTGCAATTTCTGTATCGGGTAAAGTGATACCATACTCGTCTTCAATAAACATGATCAGGCGCATAATGCCCATGCTGTCCAGTCCTGCTTCTAATAGATGATCGTCATCACTAAACAGCTCTGGGTTGGCGACAAAAACCAATTCTTGGAATATAAAGTTGCGAAGTTTCTGCTTCATTGCTTTTGTAAGGGACACCTAAGGTGGTCATAATTTTTGTACATTAGTTTTGTACTCTTAGAATTTATTTTTTAACGATTTCCCAAGCCGGCCGTGTAGTAAACCTTGTTGAAACCGATTGTCTGGTTGCCACAAGTCACCGGCTAGGATCGCGGTGATTTCTTTTTTTATCCGCTCGTGTCGGTCTGCCTCAAAGACCAGGTTTTTGATCAAATCAGATTGATAGAATCGTTGTACTAACAAGTAGATGGTTTGAAAACCAATATCATACACCTTGTTATCTTCGACGTGCAGCTCTGGGTCTGCTTCTTTGCCGTGGCTAAAGCCCCAATGCAAACGGTCGGCAATCAATTCAGCACTTTTGACTGCAAAGAAAAAGCCGGATGAAAAAATCGGGTCCAGAAAACCTCCAGCGTCCCCGCAACATGCGTACCGTAGTCCGTAGCGGTGTTGATTCAAATAGCTAAAATCTGCTTCTGCCTGGGTATCGAATAAGCTTCGGGAACCAACTAATAATCCAGCCAAATAAGGCGATGCTTGAACATAATGGTTAAACAATTGCTGATTGCTTAGCCCTTTCGATGGGGTATCTTTCACAACCAACCCGAGACTTAGCTTCTGGCCTGCCAGTGGGATAACCCAGATCCACCCAATATCGATAAGCAGGATCTTGACATTACCGGTTGCAAATAGCGAGTCCGAACTGGTGCTAGTGGCCAATTGTAAGTATTGATATAGGGCAAAGCGACCAAACTCGTGTAAACGTTTAATAACCGATTGTTTGCGTCCCATAAATGCAGAGCGGCCTGTTGCATCGATAAAATATCGACACCTATAGTTGTTCTTATCGGTTGTTACTACAACCCGTTCTAGGGCAAAGTCAACATCTTGTACACGTTCTTGTTGATGTGTTTCGGCACCATATTTTTCGGCGTTGATAAACAGTTTATGGTCAAATTCGGAGCGTTCTATCTGATAGGTTTTAAATTCTCCGAGCAACGGAAAACATAATGTCTTACCCGATTGTTCATCGATGAAATCAGCCCCACTCTTTTTAAGATTGCCGTCACCCCAGTCGATACCCAATCGCTGCATTATTGGTCCGATTTTCGGCATCATCGATTCACCGATATGAAAACGCGGATGTTGGTTCATTTCCAGCAATAATACTCGGTAACTCCGCTGGGCCAACAGAGTAGCTACGGTGCTTCCCGCTGGCCCTCCACCAGCGATGATGACATCGTATTGATTCATGCTTTGCGAAACCGTGTCGCCCAATTGGCACCCTTTGTATTTAGGGCGACAAAACCATCGTAACTGGCCTGTCTGAGTGCTTGTAGGAGCGGAATACAGGCGGCTGCTGGTGCTGATCGGCTTAATTCAATCAACTCCTGTTCAAGCTTGATTGGCTTGGATCTAATTTCTGGTTTCGCGATTAAACCCTGATGACTACCCTCTATGTCCATGGATAGTACGAAAGCGATGGCTATTGCGACACTACCCATTGGTGCCGCCAAATACTGCGGCCATAGTTCATCGTAGCAAACTAATAATATGTCACCTCGGTGCTGTTGTAGCTGTGACCAGGCTTCTAGGACACCCATGGCAAAAGTATCATCAACTGCGGCGATCGCCGTTGTTGGTTGCTGGCACCGCGTTAGGATACTCCAATAACCAGCAGTTTTATTATGGACTGAGTTATGAAATTGAGTCGGAGATATTAGATAATTGATATCGGTCAATGAACGGCAAAGTTCATCGGTGACCTGAATCTCACCGCCGACAGATGCAAACACCGAGGGCAACTCGAGAGCGTCGGCATCGGCTTGTTGACAAGCACGCATTGCGGCTGTTACAGCCATTGTAGTCGTCAATCCGGAACGCCTTCTCAAACTTGAAGGCAACAATGTTTTGTCGGGCAATGCACTTTTGAGTCCAAATGGCAACAGCGCATTTGGTTCCTGACAACAAAGAGCTGTCGCTTTGACTGCAATATAGTCAGGTGTGTTCATGGTTAAAAATCATACTTGCATTATTACCACCAAAACCAAATGAATTACTCATGACTGTTTTCAATGATTGTTGTGTGATTGGATCTTTAATTACTCGACATCTGCAGTTTTGATCGGTTTCAGTTAAACCGTGGGTACCGGGAATAAATTGATGAGATAACGCCAGTAGTCCAATTACAGCCTCCAGCGCTCCAGCGGCCCCAAGCGTGTGTCCGGTAATACCTTTGGTTCCACTGACCGGCAATGTATCGCCCAACAATGCGAAAACTGCTTTGGCTTCTACGCTATCGTTGATTGGCGTTGCGGTTGCGTGTAGATTCAAATAATCGATGTCGCTAGGTTGCAAATTGGCTTGTAGTAATGCGTTTGTCATGGCGAGTTCCGCACCGTACCCTTCTGGGTGTGGCGAACTCATATGATAAGCATCTGAGGATTCGCCGACAGCTAAAATTCGTGGGCACTTGTTGTTTGCGGTAGCGGGTTTTTCCAGCAACAATAAACCGGCCCCTTCACCGATATTGATCCCATTTCGGTTTTTATCCATGGGTTGACATTGATTCGGTGAGACCAGATCAAGACTATGAAAGCCCCGGAGCGTTAGCCGGCATAGGGTATCGACACCACCAACTAAGACCGCATCGCATACGCCATTGGCGATTAAACGCTGCCCGGCCCCAATCGCTTTTGCTCCCGAGGAACACGCGGTTGAAATGGCAAAACACGGTCCAAACAATCCCAGTTCCAGCTGAAGAAAACGCGGTGTCGCCTGATACGCGTGCCGAGTCAGAAAATGAAAGTCGTCGGGTAATTGGCCTCGTTCGACCAATTGGCAATATGCCGCCTCGGTTTCATACAAACCCGACGTACTGGTTCCAATGATTACGCCTATGCGCTCGCCGCCAAAACGTTTTTTAGCTCGTTCAATTGTTTGCCGCAAATCATCTGGAGCGTGATTTAATGCTGCTAGCGCCATACGCGCATTGCGACTATCGTAGATGTTTAACTCTGGTTTGATCTCAGGCAAATCGGTCAATAATTCTCCCACGGGTGTGCTGAAAGCAACATCGAAAAGCGTCAATCGACCTAATTTTGTCTCGTTTGTCAGTAACGCAGCCTGCAAATTTTCATTACCAACGCCTGCTGCGCACACAGATGTGTACGCGGTTACGGCAACAGGTATAGCTGTGGGTAAATGAGACATCAAAATATACGGAGCTGGTTTTTAACTTAGAATCTGAATCGTTGTAATGTGGCTTGTTTGGGAAAGTGATTTTATCGAAGCACCGCGAGGGTGTATGTTCAGTTGATATTTAGGCATGGCAATCTTGGTCAAACCTACATCGGGATGCCAATTCTTGACGTACATTGCCAGTATCATTTTTTGTCTTTTTCCCAATGAATTCCGAAATTATACATTTCTATACGGGGCTAAATATCTTGTTGAGGGCTCAAACCGGCTAATCACTGATACCAAATCTAAAATTCGTTAATTCGTGTTGGTTTTTATAATAATGGGGCATAGCAGAAACCCGAGTATCACACCCAACGTGACGACACTAGCGAGTACAGCCAGCGCTGATGTTTTGGCAATCAAAAGGCAGCCAAATACCAATGCACTGGTCAACATTGAAGCAGCCATAGCCTGGTAAGTTACGGCAATATCGCCACCCCTATTCTCGCGGTAAAAAATGCCGTAATCAACGCAAATGGCAGTTGCCAACAAAAACCCGATCAGATGCAAAAAACTGATCGCTATTGTGGCAAATGACCAGATTGCTAGAATAAAAAAAGCTGCCAGGATAGCAGGTAGCAGTGTTTGCAGTGTTATCAAGAGATTTTTATAGCGTATCAGCAACAGTAACACGATTAGGCCTAATCCGGCATAAAGCATTATTTGAGTCTGATTTTGGTATTCCTTGGTCATTTTATTCAATAGATCCCGCTGACTAAAATACTGTGCGTCGTCAATCAGTTGCAACTCGGCTCGCAATATTTCTGGCGTGTGTTGGCCAATCCAGATCATTATTAGGGTTTGACGGTCGGTAACCAGTAACTGGGTATCAATCAATCTTTTTACTGGCGTATCGAATACCTGCTGCACCGTTAATGGTTTAGTGATAGGGTATTCTAATCTACCCAAGTGTAGAATCGACAAACCCTGTTTGTGAAGGGCTCGTTTCCAGGCCTGTTTCTTGTCGTCGGTTAAGTATTGTTGTAGCAACCGCTGATTGTTCCGTTGCTGTTGTGCGGACAATAACCAGGGATATAAACCGAAATAGTCGGACAAATCCCCTTGGGTTTTTAGTCGGTTTAGAAGCATGTAAACCTGCTCGGCTTTGCGTAGAGCAGATTCGGTATCTTCGCCTGTGACTAGCACAAAGCGCCCAGGTTCTATACTGACAATACGTGAGCGAATTTCTCTATCCTTTTTTTTGAGGTAATCCAGTTCCGGAGTTAAGTCCTGTAAATCATCGATCCATTGCAATGACTTTAAACTGGCCGTCGACCCGATCAAGCATAGCGCTAATACGATCAACAATGTATTCCTGAAACGATTACAGAAGAGCATCCAACACTCGATCAATGGAATCGCGATTTTATTAGACTGCCTGGTTTCGATCAGGCATGGAAGTAGATAACGGGTCAGTAATAATGAAATGATAATCCCTGTAATTGCATAAACGGCAACTTGCTGAAACCCTGGGTAACCGGAAGTACCAAGAGCAGCGTAGCCGATCATTGTGGTAGCTCCACCAAGTAACATACTTGGCCATATTCTGGCGATAGCTAAGGTAGACAGTCGGTTTGCCGCCGATCGAGCATGCACCAGGCCATGAATCGGATAGTCTATGCAGATACCGACTAGCGTAGTACCTATTGCTAGTGTCATACCGTGAATATAGCCAAAGGATAACTGGGTGACGAGTACTGAACAGGTGATTACGGCGGCTAGAATCGAGAATACCCAAAACATTGCGCTTACCGAGCGGAATATCGATAAAAAAAGTAGCGTCAGGGCTATCGATGATAGTAAGCTGACTTTGGTGATATCATTCTGAATTAGCGTTTGCGTCGCGGTGGCATAAACTGGAACACCAGTCATATCGAGTTGATTGTGGCTATTGTGGATTTTGTTGAGCTGAGCAAAACATCGTTTTATGGCTGTTTGAATGCGTTTTTGCTGGACTATGTCGAGACCACTGGAATGGGTTTCGACGAATAGTGTTTGGAATCGTGGATTCGACTGTAGGATCTCTAGTCTGTTCTCGACTAGAGACTGAAAGCTATTGAGTGAGAGCAATAAAGGATCATGGATGGCAATTGTTTTTACTGTCAAACCTTGTGGCGAAAGCAAAGCTTTTTTTAACAATGCCGCTCGCTGGTTTAACCCTTGCTGTGAAAAAAGCTGTTCAAGGACTATTTCGGGAGTGCGACTGTAAAGGTTTGCACCATACCGTTGATATAAATTCAGAATTGCATCTATAGGGACTCGAGTTTGGCCCGACTGCCATACATCGGTAATTCCTTTGATATTTTTTAACCGGTCAATAAAATCATCGGTGAACGATTGTGATCTTGGCAGTTTTGAACCCGAATTGATCAACAGGATATATCGTTTAGACAAGCTTCCAGATTGCATCTCGCTTGCTAGTAAGATTTCCTCGACGTTATTACCGGCCACAACGAACGCGGAAATATCGGTTTTAACCTGCATCGTTACGATGGCAAAAGCAATCAGTATCGGTAACGTTGCTAAAAACAACCGTTTACGCCATCGCGGGGCCTGAATACCGTCAACTACAACAGTTGGCGGCATGCAGGGTTTGGACCGTTAGAAGTGGTGTCGGGGGTCTGTAATAGAGGGATGTGTTTTTTTAATTTAAGCAGCGAAATCGACTTTCTCCTTGTAGGTCTTCAATATTCGGACAGCCCTGGATGTTTGCGCGACCATTCCACTAATCAATCGCCCATGAGTTCCTGTTTCAATTGTCGGATCATGTCATGCAGGTGTTTATCTCGCACCGCCTCAGCCAAAATAAAGTCACTGCGATCACCGTCAGGTTGATGCACCACAATTTTATTTGCAGCTTGCCCGATAGGCCCTGTAACAATGATTTTGACTGTAGTATTCTTATTTCCGTGGCCTGTAAGGGCTAGCGTCCATTGTGACGGATCAGTATAAAAATCAATTTGATACATTTTTTCAAGTAACTGGCGATTGCCGGTAACCAGTGCTTTGAAGGCTGCAATGTTGAGGCTAAGTGGATCATTACTTTCCATTGTTCCACGATGACGGACATCATTGATCGGATCGTAATAGAACAATTTGCCGTTGCTGGCACCCATGATTTCTCGTACCGGTATTTGCTGTTCTTTAACCAATATATCGGGTGCGAGTGCGTACAGAAATCCAGTAGCCTTCCAGGGTTCCTGCAATAATTCCAAATATCGGGTCTCTTGGTAGGCAATTTGAACGGCGGTTTTTGGTTGCATACGTTGCATTACCGAAGCCAATGTATCTTCCGCTTGTAAAGGGTTGATACAAACTACCAACGCTAGAGTCAAAGCTATAAAACTACGAAAATGCATGATGAATTAACGCGCCTGGACTTCGAGCCAGATTTTTTGGCCGTTGCTAACCATGGTTTTGATCGTTGATGCCGGCTTTGGGATATCCAGGTTTGGAAAGCGGAAATGCCGATAAATATATTCGCCTACCATCAATATACCCGTCATGAAAAAAATTAGAATACTATTATAAAGTGCCCACCAAGCGTCCGACGCCCACAGCGCGAGGCCAGCGCACATTAACGCGTTAAAACCAAAAAAAACTGTCCACATTATGGTTAACTGCCAGCAATAGCGATCGATCCCCGGTGGGAACTCAGGAAATTCCAGACGCACAAAACTTTCGATCAATGGTGGTCCTTTGTATAAGGTTCTACCAAAAAAAAACATGAAGACCAGTTGGATCAATACAGGTAATAATTTAGCTGTTAATGTTTGCAAAAATACCGCTCCGATCAGTAGGCCCACCGCGATAATTAATTTAAGCAGACGCGTTTGGGTAGTTGGTGACGATAGCGCTTGGTAAATATATATGCCGGAAAAAATAACCGGTGCCAACCAAATCAGACCACTTTCTCTGCTCTGATAGACGAGGTAGGGGTAACCCACGAAGATAACCGAAACCAATGCGATACGAACGATTAAAAGCACTTTATTTGCTACGGTTTGCCGCGACAAAATTAGAAAGCGACCGTAACGATGAAAATATCTCGGGGTTGCGATCATCGCCGGAACTGATTCGCACGCCATACTTTCGATCCAACAATACAGAGATCTCAAGGGCATCGATGGAATCTAAACCCAAGCCATCACCAAATAGCGGTTCGTCGAGGTCGATATCATCGGCCGAGACATCTTCTAAATGCAAGCCTTCGATCATCAATGTTTTTAATTCATTAACTAAATGTTCCGGCATAATTTATATCTGTAGAGCAAAGGCGGGTATTCTAGCCGATTTAGGGGATTCAGATAATGGATTTTTGCATAAAGACACAAGATCATATGGCGCCGAACAAATTCACCAACGGTTGGATTAGAACTGTAGTTTGTTGGATTCTACTTAATCTTGAATCCTGACCATTTTGCCATTTTCAAAATAGACGACAAATCTATTGAACTTCGAACTCCAATAAGTCCATTGGTTGCTATCTAAGTTTGGGGTTGCAATTTGTGGTGGGTAGCCAATTGAAGCCAAAACAGCTTTTTTTGTCATCCCCTTGGCTATTGTGCCGTTGTTGATATGCTTTCGCTCAAACTTGGAGAATTGGGATAAGTTGACCTTGGACTCTCCGAAGAGCTTATCGAAAGCCTGAGTGATTGAGTTCTGCGTGTGTTTTTCGACATTTTGAATCAATAATTCCTGACCAGATAGCACTTGTTTAACCCGGATTGTTGTATTGGTTATTTCAAGTAAAACTACTTCAGTATTGATTGGAACCGAAGCCCCTCGTCGATAGTTGGTTGTTATATGCCTGTTTTTTTCGTAACGAATGACGAACTGGGTGTAATAGCGATCGCCAAGTCGAATTGAAGCAGGTAAATCAACCTGTTTAAGGGGTTTATTACATGCTATCAAAGTAAACAGCGAAAACATCAAAAGCAACATTCGAAATGATATTGGCATAATTATCTCCTTACTTGATAAGTTGGATTTCTCAGCATCACATAGTAACCAATAGAAAACGACAACAAAACTATGGAACTTACAATGAGTGTCTGCTGAGTTAGCGGAATTATTAACAACGAACTAATCAACTCTACCATGATTAAGATAATCAGTATGTTTGCAATTGTTTTGCTATTTAACTTAGAACAAAAATAGGCTCCTAATGGCGCACCCACGACGACGACGGGAACTGCTGCGAGCCAGTAATTTCGGATTTGCTCAGTAAAGCCTTCAAGAACAAATAGATACAGACAAAACCCGATTATCGCGTTGACTGCCATTAGAACCACCGAAGTGGGTGTTGCTAATTTTTCACTTAAGCGAAACAACAGCACCATGACCGAAAAACAAATGATGTCGATACCATTACCGACTAAACCAGACATAATTCCGCCGAAAAAGCCAGTGAATACCATTATTAGTTTTTCTGGTACCAAAAATTTGATCAGTGTAACGTTATATATTCGCTGTCGGCAATTCAAGAAAAACAGGGTAAATGCAAAACTGACAATCATCGCCGTAAATAGCATTTTCACTAAATCGGGAGGAAGTAACGGTGTTATATAAATGGCACCAGTAATGATGCCCAAAAATCCGCCTAAACTTGCCCACAGAATGACACGCCATTCGATCGGGATACGCATTACTATAATGGTCAATGTCGCCGTCGTCATCCCGATGCTTTGTATCGCCAAGGAAAAAATCTTGGCATCGAGTGGTTGAATGCCCAAAACCTTGGTAAATACTGGAAAAGCGATTGCACCTCCACCTTCGCTGGTGGCTCCGGCAATAAAGGACCCGAACACCATGGTCAGTGAGATTTCCCAATACTCATGTAGTATGCTGATGGTTTGAGGTGTTGTATATAGATGCCAAACGCCCCAAACAAATAAGGTAATCAAGGGGCTTAGGTAGGCCGAAGGTTTTAACGTCATAAATTGAAATCAGTTTAGATAAATCGATCGTTTACAATATTCGGTATTGGCCATATTTCTGTGGTCTTTTTTTGTTTGTGCTAAGGGTTAGTAATATATAATTAGTATTGGATAAAGCGCAATAAACTGAATGAATCGACTCACTGCAATCGCAATTTCCGAACGGATATTAGGGAACAATTGAATACACTCGAAAAGAACTTGGTGGCGACACAACCACTTGGCTCTCCCCTGGATACTAAAATAGATTCAAATCCCGATGCCATATTGAGTAACCTTAACGAATCCATAGTTACACGCTCGGAAATGTTGTCTCATGCATGGTTCATAAGCAATCAACTCCCCAAAAAAAGCCATGCAATCAATTTGTGTGGTCATCGCTACCTGTTCATCGTTTGCTATCTAGCGGTAATTATACGAAACCAAACCAATCTGCTGCCAGCTAACCAGGCGCAAAACACCATCGACGATTTACTCAATCGTTATCAGGACAGCTATTATATTACCGACAGTACAGATGAGTTCAATGGTCAGCGCTTTTTTATCGATGAACAGAAGCTGGAGTTTGCTGCCGCTCAGTCGTTAAATGTTGATCCAAACCAAATTGTTTCAAT
This sequence comes from uncultured Methylococcales bacterium, assembly GCA_964653275.1. GTDB lineage: Bacteria > Pseudomonadota > Gammaproteobacteria > Methylococcales. The sequence continues at coordinate 10,596 of CAZZET010000036.1, read as the reverse complement.
ATCTTTCACTTCGGGTACAACCGGTCTACCGAAGGCGGTGCATAAAACCTGGCGGGAATTCGAGCAGGCAGCGGATTTAGCTGCAAGCCGCTTTGAATTGAAGGAGAAAGATTGGACCATCGTTTCTACGGTGCCTCCTCAGCATATGTATGGCTTGGAAACCTCTTTATACTGGCCACTGTTTTCAAACACCACAATCGCTAACTGTCACCCTTTTTTCCCCGAGGACATCCGTCAGGCGACGCATGCGTCGTCTACTCCCTGCCTGCTGACCTCTACCCCAGCGCATTTGAAAGCTTGTGTTCGGGCTAATTTGGCTTGGGATAATATCGCCATGGTTTTATCATCCACAGCACCGATGGATGCGCAGTTAGCCGAGCAAATAGAGAAGTGTTTTGGCGCACCGTTATATGAAATATTTGGCAGTACCGAAACTCTGTCTTTCGCATCACGCCGACTGATGGTTAATGAAAGCTGGGAACCATATCAGGGTATCTCGGTCATTTCCGAAGATAATAACTATTATCTTCATGGTGGCCATCTGCAACAAGCTCAAATGCTCGATGACCAGCTATCTGTCGATGAAGAGGGCTTTTTTACCGTCACCGGTCGTTCTTCGGATCTTGTTAAAATTGCTGGCAAAAGGGCCTCCCTCACTGAGTTGAATCGGATACTGAATCAAATCGACGGGGTTGAAGACGGCATTTTTTATCGGACCAATGATGAGCGACTTGGGGTCTTCGTCGTTGGGCCAATCAGTAAAAAAACTATCTTGGTGGAGCTCAGAAAATTTATTGATGAAGTTTTCCTACCCAGATCGTTGCACCGAGTAGAAGAATTACCGCGTAATCAGGTAGGCAAAGTTGTTAAGGATAAGCTGGAATGCCTCCTGGTTTAGGCTTAAATCGACGTTCTAAAAACTTCATCGCGTTGATATCTTACTTTGACAGGTCGCAATTCATGCGACCGGGTTATTGTAGATATACCCGAATGGCTGGTGTAGTTTCGCAACGGTCATTCAGGTATTTGAAGAAACAAACAGCGGAACCCCCTGCCTGTATTGGTGAATTCTTCTTACATTATTCAATGATTTACTTTTTGGGTGTTTATTTATTGCAAGTACACGTCCGCGCCCAAACTGTTGTGCGATTTTCTACCCGGCACCGTGTAACCCCATGCTACGAGTTATGATGAATCCATGCTAGCCCGCATTTCTCACAACTTTCGTAGCGAGGAACCACAAGGGTGCGGGGTGACAAGGCGCGCGAAGATTTAGGCGCGGAAGCATACTTGCAGTATGTTGAGCACCCAAATTAAGTGCAACGCTGTCAACATGCGGCATTGTGGTTCCGCAGTAGAATGCTTGTGAGAAATGCGGGCTAGAGCCTTATAAGCAGGGGTGGTGAGGAATCGCTATCGTTTGTTTGAGTGCATCCCCCAGCCATTTTTTGCAGATCAGCGAATGTTCGGATCCATGGTGCATTGGCCAATTTTTGTGTCGAAATAATATCCAGGACTTTATTTGCTGAATCCCGTAAAGGAAAATCACCATACAATACGACGAACCAAGGTTTCCCATTGAAACTGGTTTTTACATATCCTGTCGATTGATTCCACGATTTTCGACCGATAAAATCCACAATCCAGATTTCAGAGCCACCAGCCACTAACTGAATCGTATGATGATTGGGATTTTTGCGACAAACATCCATCTCATTTACGATTGTTGTCGTAAACGGATGATTATTCGTTATTGGAGTACGCTGTTTGGGTTGCTGGGGTATTTCTACGGGGGAATGACTTCCTTGCTTTTGGATAATACCTTCGTTTTGATGACTCAATTCCGAAGCAGCAACATTGATTTGCTCGATATTCGTTAAAACCACAATAAGAACCAAGAATATGGATAATCGTTTATTTACTAGTTGAAGCATATTTTTTTAATCAAATGCAACATGGTAATTTAATTTTAACAAAAAAAAGATACGACAAATTTAAATATCGGGTATACAAAGTATATCGCACAATGCCTCAAGTATGGTTTGCTCGGATCCGGATTCGAGTGAGGACGATGGAATAGGCAATATAGATGGTAACGGCGGCGACATTGATAGTGGCGTACCAGACGCTATAGTTAACTGGAAGAATTACGGTGATAAGACTTTTTATCGTGGTCCGATCCCCTGACCATCCATTGTTTATTGTGTTTTCACCGTGTTCACGTATGCCGTTAGTGTACACATTTGTATAGCAATTTACGGCCACAGTTTCATTATCCTTCTTAGGCGGCATAGACAGGTAAACACCAATATTTGAGAGATCGGATTTGGTTGGCTATTTCGTTAGCTTGGCGGTTGTCTAAAATCAAACTGGTTCAATTTTGTAAATGATCTTCAACAATACTCATTCTTTATCCCTACAAAGAGTGAAATGTTAGAATTGAAACTTCTACGCTTTTTAATACGGGATCGTAATGATGTTCACAAGAATTGGGGATACTTATGATGTCGTGATAATGGGTGGAGGTCTTGCCGGGTTATCCTTAGCTATCCAATTAAAGCAAAACGCCGAAGACCTACGTATCGCAATCATCGAAAAAGCTAAGCATCCGGTAACCGAATCAGCCCACAAAGTTGGCGAATCGTCAGTTGAGATCGGTAGCCGCTATTTCCAAAAGACCTTGGGGCTCCAACACCTGTTGGACAATCAATTACCGAAGCTCGGGTTACGTTTTTTTTATTCGTCCGATGGTAACCACGATATTTCAAAAAGAATCGAATTGGGGCCGAGCGACTTTCCTCCTGTACAAAGCTTTCAGTTGGATCGCGGCCGATTTGAGAATGCACTCGCTAAAGTATGTACACAACGGGGAATTGATTTTTGTGATGAGACTGTCGTTAAGGCTATAAGAATTGGAAAAAATAATCACCAAATTACGGTCGCTCAGAATAATCATATACGACTCGTCCAAGCCCAATGGTTGGTCGATGCCAGTGGCCGGAATGGACTGTTGAAACGATCGCTTAAGTTAACCCGAACAGCATACCATGACGTGAATGCGGTGTGGTTTAGGATCGCGGCTAAGATCGATATAGACGATTGGAGCTCTTGTAGGTATTGGACAAATCGCGTGAAACATTCTCGCTGGTTTAGCACTAACCATCTTTTTGGAAAAGGATATTGGGTATGGCTTATTCCATTGGCTTCTGGGTCCACCAGCATCGGTATTGTTGCTGATCCAAGGTGTCATCCATTGGTCGAATTTAATACCTTTGGTAGGGCACTCGAATGGCTAAAAAGATATGAACCGCAATGTGCGAAGGTAATCCAAGGGCAGAGTAATTCCTTGCAAGATTTTAAAACGATGAAACACTATTCGCACAATTGTAAACAAATGTATTCTGTGGATGGATGGGGTATTACTGGAGATTCGGGAATGTTTGTAGACCCATTTTACTCTCCAGGTAGCGATTTTATCGCGATTAGCAATGGTTTTATTAATGATATGATCGTTAAATATCATCGAGGTAACTCCATCGACATTGAGGCTTTGGAGTACGAAAAAATATTTCGTGCACTCTACTTAGCTTTCTTGCCTATTTATGAAGATCAGTATCCCATTATGGGCAACGCCAAGGTAATGAGTGTTAAGATTATTTGGGATTACTGTATGTATTGGGGAAGTGTTGCATTATTATTTTTCAGGGCTAAACTTTGCGACCGCCGTTTCATGGAATCCGGTTGGGTGTTTTTGAAAGATGTTTATGCGTTGAATGTAGCAATGCAGCATTTTTTTAGAGCATGGGCTGAAGTTGATCTATCCACGGTCAAGAAATCCGAAACTTTTATTGATTATACAAAGATGCAGTTTTTGAGGTCTTTAAGCGAGAGTTTACTCGAAGAAATGGACGATGCTGAATTGATTGAGCAATTGTCGAAAAACATTATATTGACGAAGGAACTTGCCAACGAGATTATTTTTGAGGCAGTTAGTGGCGTGCCAGATTTGTATGAAAAAGCTCCGAAAATTGAGTCGGGTCGGTCAGATCACTTAGGGGCGATGTTCGAGTTGTTTAGATAGTATCTCAATTTGATTTCTGTCTGTTAGATCGTACGACCTTTTTGATTAAGGAACGCAGCCTTGCCTGAGAGTATTAGCCGACTATATCGAATACCCGCCAAGCATCCTTGTTTAGCCGGGCACTTTCCAGGCAATCCGATAGTTCCAGGTGTAGTTTTGCTTGACTATACCAGACGTCTGCTAAAACACTGGAAGCCGACTTTTGCAATTACTGCTGTACGCCAGGCAAAATTCCACCAACGCTTGCATCCCGAACAAAACTTTAGCATTCAACTAACCGAAAAATCTCCATTCATTATTAAATTTGAGTGTTTTGCTGGGGATATTAATTTGGCTTCCGGTATGCTAACCATTAAATCACAACGATGACACGGACCTGGCAAGATCATAAAGAACGTAGTACCCCGTGGGCTTTAGGGGCTATACGCTGGATTGCACTTAATTTAGGACGACCAGTCGCCCGACTTTTGCTATACCCCATCACGTTATATTATCTTGTCTTTGCAACGTTGGAGCGACGCTCATCAAAACGTTATCTGTCCAGGGCATTGCAACGGGAGCCTACCTTGTTGGATATTTCTCGGCATATCCACTGTTTTGCCTCGACAATTTTGGACCGTGTGTATCTAATGACCGGACAATTCGAAAAACTTGATATTACTTTCCCGCACGAAAACTTGCCGTTGAAATATTCACAACGAGGCACTGGTTGCATATTGCTCGGTAGCCACCTAGGCAGTTTTGAGGTGTTACGCAGTTACGCGATCAAAAAATGTCCATTGCCGATTAAAATATTAATGTACCAAGGGCAAAACCCGATGATAGCCAAAATCCTTAATGCCCTTAATCCTGGTCTTTCAGACATGATTATTCCTATAGGTGCGCCGGATAGCCTGTTGCAGGTCAAAGATGCTGTCGACGCCGGTAATGCTGTTGGCATGCTTGGTGACCGGGTTATGGATGAAAAAAAAGAAAAGACGGTTGTATGTAAATTACTAGGCGATGATGTCGTACTGCCAACGGCGCCAGTCCTGATTGCCGCTTCGCTGAATGTGCCGATTATCGTGTTTTTTGGCATTTATAAAGGTGGCAACAAGTACCAGTTACATTTTAAATTACTCGCTGAAAATATCCGCTTGAATCGTGATCGGCGTCAACGAGATATTCAAAATTGGATGCAACAATACGCCAATCTTCTTGAAGAACAAATTGAAATAGCACCCTTTAACTGGTTTAATTTCTACGATTATTGGCAAGAAGAGTGATGGGTTTGCCACTGATTCAAAAGTTGCCCTTATTCAAAGATAGAATTGAAAAATTGATCCCGCATTCGGGGGCTATGTGTCTGATAGACCGCGTCGACGATTGGGATGAAGATTCTATCCGCTGTACTTCGATTTCGCATCAAGACCCAAACAATCCGCTACGTCTAGATAACGAACTATCCTCAATTCATTTACTTGAATATGGTGCCCAGGCTATGGCAATTCATGGTGGTTTGTTAACAAAGACGGCATCTCCTGGAGTGCTAGCAGCGGTCCGTGATGTCAATATATGTATCGAAAAGCTTGATCATGTTGAAGATGAAATCATTACGATCGCCAATGTAGAACTCAATACGGAAACAGGGGCAATATACCGGTTTACGATTACTGATACGGATTCAAACACGTTGCTGAATGCTCGAGCAACAGTCATCAATCATTGGGAGCATGGGTCATGAGAACAGCATTGATTACCGGTGGTAGTGGAGACATCGGTTCAGCAATATGCAGACGTCTCGCTCGGCAAAATATTCATGTCATTATCCATAGCAATAACAATTTTGATAAGGCGGTTGCGCTAACCAAGCAGATTATCAATCAAGGGGGGTCTGCTGAGGCTATTGTCTTCGATGTCACTGACTACGGAGCCTGCACCGCCAAATTGGAAACCTTAATTCAATATAATCCGATCCAGATTATCGTCAACAATGCTGGACTACACATTGATGCGCCACTAGTGGGTATGAACGTATACGATTGGCGGAAAGTGATCGATGTAACGGTTAACGGTTTTTACAATGTTACTCAGCCATTGTTAATGGCGATGATCGCGACTCGCTGGGGTCGGATTATCAATATGTCATCTATTTCAGGCGTGATGGGTAACCGAGGACAATGTAATTATGCTGCTGCTAAAGCTGCATTGCATGGGGCGACCAAATCGCTGGCTCTGGAGGTGGCCTCAAGAAAAATCACCGTCAATACCATCGCCCCGGGCGTAATCCAGGGAAGGCAATCTGAATCGACTTTTAGCGTTGAACAGATCAAAACCATCGTCCCGATGAAAAGAGCTGGTACACCGGATGAAGTCGCCGCGTTAACTGCTTTTTTATGTTCAGATAATGCGGGGTATATTTCTGGGCAGATTATCGGCATTAATGGCGCCATGGCTTAACTTACCTTCTTTGGCATCTTTAATAACGGATCTATTTGTTGTCTTAATAGGTGTTTTTGTTGCCTACATAGGGCATGTTTCCAGTGGCTAAAAGCCGCTAATTGGTAACGGTAACTCTGTTAAAAATTGTTGATCTGATATGAGCATTTCGCCTACAGAACCCATCAATCTCAAAAGTGACGCGGATGCGATGTTCGTGTTGGTGATTTCGGTAGTCATCATGCTGGCAAGCTGCGGATTAAGCTATTTGTTGATTTTGTTTTGGGTTTTGAAAACAGCGAAACTCGCAGAAATATTTTTCGAATCCCGGTCGGCAGCCTACCTGGTGTTTGGCAAGCGCCTAGTAAATAATTTTCCCGATGCCGATTTTCGATCTAGATTAAACCGGCTGATGGTATGTCGGGTTCGAGTGGCCATTATTATGGGCGGCAAGACACGTGAAGGTATAGCCACCGAGGCTTTGGCGGGGTTGGATTATCTACGCAGCCAAGGTTGTGGTATATCGGATATAAAGCTCGAACAAAAATCCAGTAGTACTTTAGATAATTTGAGAAACGCTCGCCTATTGCTTGACCAAAAGCCAGCGATTATTATCTCCAACCGCTATCATTTGGCTCGTTGTGGGGCCCTTGCGGCCAGTCTTTCGATCCCTTATCAACTCTGCGCCGCAGAAAACGTGTTCAACGTGGATGCGGACAATTTGTTGAAATGCCTATTGGAAGCATTTTATCTACACTGGTTTTACACCGGAAAATATTGGGCTAAGTTGATTCAAAGCCAGCGGATGTTGGATAGGATTAGTTGATTTACTAACTTTGCAAGCGTTGACTGATTAATCGAGGCAACCTAAACAAGAAACCTATAAACAACCTGATATGCATCCAGGTTAACAGGATATTATCCCTTACATAATTAAAATGTGAAATCCCTCCTTGCTCGGGGCTGAGATAACGAACTGGAACCGATTTGTTGATTATTGCCACACCATGCCACGCCAAGCGCACTACGACTTCAGGGTCAAAATCAAAACGGCGGGCGAAGATGGTGGTATCCATTACGGCCTGCAAAGGACGGAGTGGATAAACCCGAAACCCGAATAAGGAATCACCAATACCAGCCCACAAAGTCTCCAGGTTAACCCAGAAATTCGAAATCTTGCGTCCCTGTACTCTATTTGCTGGGGCGTATTCGTCAAATATCGGTATGCCGAGAACCATTGCTTTTGGGTGGCGGATTGACAAGGCCATAAAATCTTTGATCTCTGCGATGGGGTGTTGGCCATCGGCGTCCATGGTCAACATATGGGTAAAGCCACTTTCCAGAGCCTTTTTTGTTCCAGTATAAACAGCGCTGCCCTTGCCTTTGTTAATCTCATGCATCAATACAGTCAGATATGGTTCGGTTTCGGCCAAGTCTTGTAATGCGATTTCACTGCCATCATCACTACAATCGATGATTACCCAAATAGGTTGCCAGATTGCCAGTGCCTGTTTGACAACATCAATAACGATAGGGCCACTGTTAAAGCTAGGAATTAACAGCAAGTGAGTTTTGGAAATACGGACCATGGAAAAGCTATTTTATGCATTGACGTTTTCAGTTTATAGCTAATTTCGTTTAAGGTTTTCTCTAAAGTAGCTTTCTAATTGCCTGGTAAATGCCTTGTGATCCTGCTGTTTATCAACTTTGAATTGTTTGCCGAGTTTAATCTTATAAATTAATGGGAAATCCGGATTAGTTAAAACTGCCCAGCCTTTACTCAAGAATAGGTTATTGGTTTCAATAAAAACCGTTTGTATTGTTGCACCGGTTTGCTGAGCGATCAACGCCAGTCCTCCTTTAAAAGCGTTAATCGAGTTATCCATGCTGCGCGTGCCTTCAGGAAATAGCAGCAGTTGATCACCTTGTTGCAATGTAATTTTACATTGCTGGATAAACTTAAGTGGTTGATCACTGCGAATAAATCCACCTAACGAAGCTCCTCCATAAAGTATAGGATTGTTGAGTACCGAAGCTTTCATTACACAAACAATATTCGGTAGTCTGGAGCTGACGAAAACGGCGTCCATTAAGCACGGGTGATTTGGGGCAATGATCAATCCTCTGGCGTTGCGTAATTGATCCAGCTCGGCAAAATCGACCTTGACTAAACGGGTTATTTCCAACCCGGCAAAAAAAAACCAAGTTAGATAATGCATTCCATAACGCCCAAGGAATTGGGCATGCTGACGGCAGATGAATGGTTTAAAACATAAACTTAGGAAGCTTAACAATAAGCCTCCGAGCAAGAAATAAAATGCCCCGGTAAGGGTTATCAGCCATTCGTAGCAATAGCGAAACCACCTGCACTCAGTGTCCAACGTTTTGGACGCTGTCATGTGCTTGTTTCTGACGTTTTGTGAGTCTGGATTCTTCCACGATTCTGCAAATGTGTCCAAAGATTATCCAGTTTTCGGATATCTAAAATTTGTTGTGCAGTTCGTGCACCCGAGACACTAACACCGTAGACTCCGCCACCCGGACTACTCCAATGGCCAGCGAAATATAGGCCGGTAATGGGTGCGCGATTCGAGAATCTGTTTGGCCCGATTTGTTCAGGAGTTGGGTCCCATCCATAAGCTGAACCTTGGTCATTCAGCGTGTAACGTTCCATGGTTGTTGGCGAACCGGCCTCAATAAAAAGGATATGTTGTTTCAACCCCGGCAAGTGTCGCTCGGCTAGCTCCATCATTCGTTCAGTAAACTTAGGTTTTTCCTGATTCCAGGCCTTACCAGTATGGTAGGGTACTAAAGTTGTTAGCATAATGATATGTTGACCCTCAGGAGCCAATGTGTGGTCGATCCGGGTCGGTATCGTTATGCTGATCCAAGATACATTGGCATTTTTGCTTTTATCATAATTGAGTTGGTGATCGATATCGCTATAACAAAAAGATTCATGGCCCAAATGGCTATCGGATAAGTTTAGGTCGGTGGCAATATAAACGACAAAGATTGAAAGCGAAGATGAAAACTTCGAGAGTTTACTTAGGAATCTCGGACTAAAATGTTGTTTGCCAACCAACTGATAGACAGTTTGACGCATATCGGCATTGGATATTACGAACGGTGCTTGGTAATATTCGCCATTATCCACGGTGACGCCTGTAACCTGGCCATTGGTAATGTTAATTTTTTGTGCTGAAGTCTTGTAACTGATTTCCCCTTTGTGTTTTTGCAAACCTTTGACTAGAGTTTCAGCGAATACCTGGAAACCACCAATGCAATAATAAGCACCATCTTCTAGATATCCGATCAACATTGTTGCCCAATACAGGAATGAGACTCGCTTAGGTGACAATCCTAAATAAGGCCAATTAGTTGCAAAAACCGCATGGAGTTCCAAATCAGTGATGAAACGGTCTAAGACTTCCGCTAAGGTGAGCTTTCGGTATTGAAATAAAGCTGGCAACAGCTGTCTGGCTTGTTTTGGATTAACCTCGGTTAATATTTCGTCGGCGACTGCCAATTCTTCAGAAATCTGCAGACACAAATGCATTAAAGTGTTTAAGCTTTGTCGTTGGCGTGGATATAAATTCCCCAAAGTTTCGACGAACGCTGGTAAAGTCTGTGGTAGGGCAACTGTGATACCGGGGTAACAAGCGACGCTAAAGGGATCGACTCTGATAAATTCGACTTGTTCGGAAACGTCGAGAGATTGTAATACCTTTCGGATAACTTGACCGCCCCGATAGCCTCCGAAGCCACAGCCGCTGGTCAGATGTACTCCGGCCTCAAAAGTATACCGTTTACGACGAAAGCTGTGCGCGTATCCTCCTGGCCGATCATGGCGTTCTAATACCAGAACGGTTTTTCCAGATCTAGCGAGCAGTCCAGCAGCTGTCAAACCTCCGATACCACTACCGATAACAATTACGTCATATGTGTTTTTCTGTTTACAGGCCACTTTCTTTTAACAAAGATTTGTTTAGTCGAATGGAGCGATATTGTATCTTACCAATAAAGAAGAACACTCGAATCACATTAAAAGGTGCTAATGACGAATAAGCGAGTGTCCACAGACACTTGCCTTAATG
>CAZZET010000035.1:0-29122 GCA_964653275.1 uncultured Methylococcales bacterium | reverse complement strand
GCCTGACCCAAAAATGGCTTGGCGGCAATGGCCAGCGCATATTCTTGATATTGGCCGATTTCTTCCGGGAGCAAATTACCGGATTCAATCGACTAGAAAGTCGATCATCGCTTGATTCAGTTTTTCCGCTTGGTCGGTCCTGAAAATGTGCTGGGCATGGGCGTCACTCTCAATCAGGATTAGCTTTTTTGGATTGGGCGCTTTTTCGTATTGTCCCTTAACGCTGTTCGCCAGAGATTCGGCTTTACTGGCGATGAATAGGAGCTCTCCCTGTAGTTTGTCAGGGTCTGTAATCGGAACAGGGGACAACAAAATGAGTTTGTTGATTTCACCGGGTTGCGATCGAATCGCTGCCTCCCCAGCCGCACCGCCGCCCATACTCGCGCCGATAACCGATACCTGCCTAACCCCGATTTGATGCAAATAACGAACGGCAGCCAGTATATCCTCATATAAAGCCTCAGATTTCAACCCAGGTTTCGATTTACCGTAACCACGAAAGTCTAATGCAAGTGTCCTCAAACCCTTGGCCACCAACACTTTTGTCAAATTATCCCAGCTTTCTTTGTTAAAAATTGCCCCGTGGGCTAACACGACTCCCTGAGTACCTTCACCGGCAAGCAAGGCATACACTGTGCCTTGATCTGACGTCGAAAACGTGACTTCCACGCTGTCGGTGTTACGTTCAGCAGCTCCAGTGGGGGTAACGAACAACAAGCCGGCAAGAATGGACGTAAAAAATGGATTCATAAGGTGATCCTTCCAAATAGGAATATGAAAATAGATTCTTATAATAACTAAATATTGTAAGGATATAAATAAAACATATATACTATTCCAATCGGATCCAGGTGGTCGTGCATTCTACGCAATTTTGTTTACCAACGATCCGATTCGACATTGTTCTTAAAATTACAAGGGGTATACGATGCTTAAACGAACAACACTGATACTTGCAAATTTAGTTTTTTCTATTTTGATTGGTTGCGCAACCGTAGAAACTACCGGCGCTGAAGTAAAGAGTCCGGTTGCCGAAACACCCAAACTATACAACGAAACCTTTAACCCGCGACAGAAGGAATATCCCAATCATCTCGGATTTAACGATCTGCATATTCAGGCCATCCGTCATATCGTACCGGACACCGATTCTGCTCAGGATCCAAAACTACAGGTTATTGTCCATCACCATTGTAAAGCTTATGACGACGGTACGCTGATTTGCCTGATGTTTCCTACCGGCATGAAAGACCAGGATAAGCCGATTGGATTTGAGTACATTATCACCGCAGAACAGTACAACACACTGCCTGAAGAAGAAAAGAAATATTGGCATTACCATAAAACTGAGATTCCCAGGGCAAAAGCATCTTTACCTGATCTAACGGGTGATGAAGCGGGTAAATTGATCCCTGCGATCAACGAAACCTACGGAAAAGTGATGTATTTCCAAAAACTGGGTGACAAGTTCCCGCTGGGTGAACCGTATGTCCTGATTGTGCAGGATATGCCCGAACAAGACTAACTGGACAGTTGGTAATCGGGATAGGGGGATGCCTCACGACATCCCTCCTCCCACACCACCCGGCATACGGATCACGTACCAAGGCGATTCATTATCTTAATGGTTGTCATCATGCTACCAAAGTGGGTAGCCCCAAGTCTCTAAAGAATCTGTTTGGCAGCGCGTAATAAAGGGCCGGACTCTTACTCAGTCGTCACGGGCCGTGGGCCGATTTGGCCGTATTCCAGGCCAGTTGGCGTTTGACACCGAGTCGTCTGAGTTTTCGATAACCCGACCTCCCCCTCTGCTTCCACAGATAACACCGTAACTTCCGTCGAATCCATTTCTACACATCTCGCTGCGGGCTCCTTATTTCGGCGATGCCGAAATACGCTTTCCAACCAAGCAGGGATTTTCTTAACTCAGCGAAAATTAGTTTCAGATTACCAATGGCACAGGCCAAACATTTCTGGATTAGTGGTTGCAAGCGTTCCAGTTGACCAAAGGACACATCATAATTAAACCATTAAGATCAGAAATCGAAATTGGCCCAGCTTGAACCCACGTATCAATTATAATGTCGTTGAGAGATAGGTCCTGGTTTTTCATTTAGTGAAAATATGCGAGTAATTCTTTGATTGTAGAATCCTATTCTTCCCTAAGTGTAATTTCTACAGGGAATGTCATAATGTGGTATCGATTATTTCTAGTCGATTAGGTAAAGCAGATTACTCAGAAGCTTGGGCTAGCGATGATTAGGCTTTTGACGAGAGTAGGGGATAAAAAAACAATCCAATGGCCATTTAAATTAAAGGTTGTTCAGCTAAAACCAAGGGTAGCGTAATTTGGTTACGCAAAAATGTTAAAAAAAGGCCCGCTAAGCGGGCCTTTTTTTGTTTTTAAAAGCTAAATTTAAGCAACTTCTTGTTGAGCTGACTCCAAACGAGTACGCAAAGCCGCAACTTGCTTACTAAGTTCAGCCGGTAAATGGGTACCAAACTTAGCGTAATACTCTTCAATGCCAGGTATTTCTGACAACCAACCATTAATATCGACACGCATCAGGTTAGCGATGTCTTCTTTTGCCATATTTAAGCCATCAAAGTTGATTCCATCCAGGGTCGGCATGTTTCCAATAGCTGTTTCAATGGCATCTGCTGTACCAGCACAACGTTCGAATACCCATTTCAGTACACGGCAGTTTTCGCCGAAACCAGGCCACATGAACTTGCCTGCGTCATTTTTACGGAACCAATTGACGTAGTAGATCTTAGGCATTTTAGCGCCTTCTTTTTTGCCCATATTCAACCAATGACCCCAATAATCAGCCATGTTGTAACCACAGAAAGGCAGCATGGCCATTGGATCTCGACGTAATTGACCGATAGCACCGAAGGCAGCAGCCGTCATTTCAGAGGCAATAATGGTCCCAAGGAAAGTACCATGGTTCCAGTCGAGTGCTTCGGTTGCCAAAGGTACAACAGACGCTCGACGACCTCCAAACAGGATGGCGCTGATTGGCACACCCTTTGGGTCTTCCCATTCGTCAGCGATAACAGGGCACTGGCCTGCGCGGGCTGTAAATCGCGCATTTGGATGTGAAGAAGGTTCGTCTGAATCCGGTGTCCAGTCATTACCTTTCCAGTCGATTAAATGTGCAGGTGGCTCATCGCTCATTTCTTCCCACCAGACATCACCATCATCGGTTTGGGCGACGTTGGTAAAAACTGCATTGGATTCCATAGACAACATGGCATTAGCATTAGAATGCATGCTTGTGCCAGGGGCCACACCAAAGAAACCGGCTTCTGGGTTGATAGCATAAAGTTGGCCATCATCACCAAACTTCATCCAGCAGATATCATCGCCAATTGTTTCAACTTTCCATCCAGGGATTGTTGGTCTCAGCATGGCAAGATTAGTTTTACCACAAGCACTCGGGAAAGCACCGGCGACATATTTAACGTCACCTTCTGGATTCGTGAGTTTGAGAATCAGCATGTGCTCGGCCATCCAGCCTTCGTCACGTGCCATATTTGAAGCGATACGGAGAGCGAAACATTTTTTACCCAAAAGCGCGTTGCCGCCATAGCCAGAACCGAACGACCAGATCTCACGGGTATTAGGGAAATGGACAATATAACGATTATCCGGGTTACACGGCCAAGGTTCATCTTTTTGACCAGCTTCCAAAGGTACACCGACGGAGTGCATGCAAGGCACAAATTCACCGTCTTCGCCCAACACGTCAAGAACGGCCTGACCAACACGCGCCATGATGTGCATATTGGTAACCACGTAAGGAGAGTCGGAAAGTTCAACACCAATATGTGCAATCGGTGACCCTATGGGCCCCATACTGAAGGGAACTACATACATGGTACGGCCTTTCATGCAACCTGTGAACAGACCATTTAGAGTTTTACGCATTCCTGCTGGATCGGTCCAGTTATTGGTAGGGCCAGCATCTTCTTCTTTATCCGAGCAAATATAGGTACGATCCTCAACACGGGCTACATCGGCAGGGATGGAATTTACATGATAGCTGTTGGGTCGTTTGGCTTCATTTATTTTTCTGGCAGTCCCACCTTTGACCAGGATATCCCACATGGCATCCCATTCTGCGTCGGTGCCGTCACACCAGACTATATTGTCTGGTTGGGCCAGGGTGGCCATTTCCTCAACCCAGGCCAGCAATTTCTTGTTGTTCGAACTAGAACTCATATTTAATACCTCTGAAGTGTATTTCATTACTAAAACAGTAACCGTTATTCTCGATGACTAATCATCGGGTCAAAATCCTATTAATTTGTTTTTATTTAGACTTATTCTTGACCCCAAAATCGTAATTTTCAACGCAATTTCGTGGGGCATGCAATCCTTGAAAAAGTGCATTATCCAGGCAATATTACCTCATAAGATATTGCTGCATAGCAGCATATTATTGTTTATTGGACATCATTTTTCAAGTTTTTCTGATTAAATTTAAGACAGAATGTTGGCCAAGATGGGGTCAAATTATGTAAAAAAGCCATATTCAGCCTTGCGTTGAACTCGGTATTACCTTAAAAAATGCAGGCTGGGAGCTATAGCAAATCGTAGTCAATCACAAGATCAAAGGTATCCTTTCGATTTAGTTATAATAACTTTTAGTTAGCTAATCTCTGCGTACACTTGACTATAAAATTCCCAATTCCAGTTTAAAATATGAATGTTTCAATTGTTGTTGCAATGTCAAGTAACGCTGTGATTGGTAAAAGCGGCGGTTTGCCCTGGCACCTTTCAGCTGATCTTAAACATTTCAAATCCATAACTATGGGTAAACCCATTATTATGGGCAGAAAAACTCATGATTCAATTGGGAAATCACTACCGGGTAGAGAAAATATAGTTCTTACCCGTGATTATCAATATCGGGCAGAAGGTTGTTCGATCATTCATAAATTCAATGATGTATACAAGAGATGTTCAGAAGTTGACGAAGTGATGATCGTTGGTGGCTCACAGCTTTATGACCAAGTCTTACCTTTGGCAAATATACTATATTTGACCGAGGTACACGGCGATGTCGAGGGTGATACCCGTTTCCCAGAATTCGACCGAGAACAATGGCGAGAAGTCCAACGGCAGGATTTTAAGGCTAATGAGAAGAATGATTTTGATTATAGTTTTGTTGTGTTTAAGAGACTATAGCTCTTTAAACTGGGTTCAGGATAGAGATTTAGTTATTAATTTTGGGTTTTGATCACTTGCCGATCTAGATGT
Organism: uncultured Methylococcales bacterium; assembly: GCA_964653275.1. Taxonomy (GTDB): domain Bacteria; phylum Pseudomonadota; class Gammaproteobacteria; order Methylococcales. The sequence continues at coordinate 23,853 of CAZZET010000035.1, read as the reverse complement.
GGGAAATGAGCTTGAGGTGTGTCAGATAAGATCGGAACTGATACAGCTTAGGTTATCTGGCCTTCAAAAAGGCATCCGCCATTACAGAGTTTTGAACAGCATCTTTTTTTCTCTTTCGTTCATTGGTGGATGATTGTTTATCGTCTTTAGACGATGTTTGCTTAAAACCTGTGGTTTCTGTCCTTTCCGATAGTTTCATCGTTAGTGAGATGCGTTTTCGCTTTGCGTCCACCTCTTCAACTTTAACTTTTACAACATCGCCCGCTTTAACGACTTCCCGAGGGTCTTTTACAAAACGATCTGCTAACTTGGATATGTGTACTAATCCGTCCTGATGCACGCCAATGTCTACAAATGCGCCAAAATTGGTTACATTACTTACAACGCCTTCGAGCAACATACCTTCGAATAGGTCATTAATACTATCTACACCGTCCTTAAAACGTGCCGTGACAAACTCTGGGCGAGGGTCTCGTCCGGGTTTGTCTAGTTCTGCAAGAATATCCCTTATGGTTGGTAAGCCAAAGGTTTCATCGACATAGTCTGTGGGGTTTAGTTGCTTGATCAATGCGGTCTGACCAATCAAGTTTTCGAGTTTTGTCCGTGTACTTTGCGCAACTTTGCCAACTACTTTATAGGCTTCGGGATGCACTGCCGAGGCATCGAGCGGATTCTCTCCTTTCATAATACGTAGAAACCCAGCGGACTGTTCAAAGGCTTTTGGCCCAAGCCGTTTTACTTTTTTTAATTGATTTCGATTTGTAAATACACCGTATTCGTTCCTATAAGCTACTATATTTTCTGCCAAACTAAGATTCAAACCGGCAATATGGGTTAGCAACGCAACCGAGGCCGTATTGACATCGACGCCCACTGCATTGACGCAATCCTCAACGGTAGAATCCAGAGAACGCGATAGTTGCGTTTGATTGATATCATGTTGATATTGCCCCACACCGATAGCTTTTGGCTCAATCTTTACCAATTCAGCCAAGGGGTCTTGCAGGCGTCTAGCAATGGAAACCGCACCTCGCAATGACACATCCAGGTTAGGGAATTCTTTTGCCGCTAAGGCCGATGCTGAATAAACTGAAGCCCCTGCTTCAGAGATAACTAATTTCGACAGGGTTAATTTTGGATAACGCTTCATCATATCAGCAACTAGTTTATCGGTTTCTCGCGACGCCGTTCCATTGCCAATACTCACTAATGCTACTTGATATTTTTCGGCCAAATTGTTCAAGATTTCAATGGACTGATCCCATTGGTTGCGGGGCTGATGAGGATAAATTGTAGTAGTATCCAAAAGCTTTCCTGTGCCATCGACTACTGCCACCTTAACCCCCGTTCGAATACCTGGGTCCAGACCCATTGTTGTCTTATCTCCTGCGGGGGCTGATAGCAATAAATCGCTTAAATTCTGCGAAAATACACTGATTGCTTCTTGCTCCGCTCGTTCACGTAATCGTGTTTTCAAATCGCTTTCTAATTTGCTATGGATTTTGGCTTTCCACGCGGTGTGTACGGTTTCTAATAACCAGGTATCTCCGGCCCGTTTTTGATCTTGTATTTTGTAAGCGCCTGCAATTCTTTCAAGGTAAGGATGCGATTGCCCTGTTTCTACTGGGATATCAAGATTCAGCCCCAAAATATTTTCTGATCGCCCTCGAAATAAAGCCAAAGCACGGTGCGAGGGTATTTTTTTAATTGCTTCTTGATACTCGAAATAATCCTTAAATTTTTCACCTTCGGGTGCTTTACCCTTGAGCACTTTTGATGCAAGAATTCCACAATTCCAAAGGTTATCCCGTAGCTTACCAATCAACGTGGCGTTCTCAGTAATCTGCTCTATTAGGATTTCTTTGGCGCCTGCCAAAGCAGCTTTTATATCGTCGATTGCTAGATTAGGATTTATGTACTTCTGTGCTTCAATATTTGGATTTAATTTCGGATCCGCAAGCAGCGATGTTGCTAAGGGTTCTAAACCAGCTTCCCTAGCAGTCTGTGCCTTAGTTCTTCGCTTGCGCTTAAAAGGTAAATATAAATCTTCCAACTCAGTTTGAGTTTGCGCTTTATCGATCGAGGATTTCAAATCAATAGTAAGTTTGCCTTGTTCGTCTATCGATTTGAGTATGGTTTTACGACGCTTATGCAACTCTCGTAGGTATTGAAGGCGTTGGTCCAAAATTCTTAGTTGACTATCATCTAAGCCTCCGGTTTTTTCCTTTCGATAACGCGCAATAAATGGAACTGTTGCGCCTTCATCCAGCATTAAAATAACCGCGTCGACTTGTTTCGTGGCAACAGATAATTCTTTAGCGATGGTTTGAGCAATCAACATGTTTTTTCCTGATTTAGGTCGGAGAATATAGGGGATTGAAGGGGTTGTATAGTGCGCCTTGGGCCAAGGGTTGCAGATTATTAAGCTCAAAGTAGCGTATTTCCGTAAAATTTTGGTAAATTAATGGTCTGAGATACTTTAAAACATAATTTAGCGTATTGGATCAAAAAGCATTTATCAATTGGTTCCGGGAATCGTCACCATACATACACGCGCACCGTGGGCGTACTTTTGTAATATGTTTTGATGGGGAAATGATTGCCGATATGGCTTTCCGGAGTCTTGCGCAAGATTTAACCCTACTCAACAGTCTTGGAATCCGGCTTGTTTTGGTGCACGGAATTCGGCCTCAAATTGAAGAACGGTTAAAAATTCGCAACATAAAATCGAGATACAAAAATGGATTACGTATCACCGATGAGCTTGCCTTGCGTTGTGTCAAAGAGGCAGCTGGAATCGTTAGGGTGGAAATTGAATCTGTGATGTCAATGGGCATTTCGAATTCCTCTATGGCTGGAGCTAGGATGCGAATCGCTTCCGGAAATTTTGTTGTCGCAAAACCCCTTGGTGTTATTGACGGAACCGATTTTTGCCATACAGGTGAAGTACGTCGTATAGATGAACAGGCGATTCGAGAAAAATTGGATCAACACAATGTGGTCATGATTTCGCCTATTGGTTATTCGCCGACAGGTGAGGTGTTTAATCTAAACGCAGAGATGTTGGCAACATCGGTGGCGACAGCCATAAATGCAGACAAATTAATTCTGATGATGGAAACGGATGGCCTAAAAATTGGGGGCAGTGAAAAACTATCACAATTGACGACTCAAGAAGCAGGGGACTTGTTAAGGCGGCAAACCGTTTTGCCGATGGAAATCGAGCGGCATCTAAAAGCTGCAATATCAGCCTGTGAATCCGGTGTCGACCGTGTACATTTGATTCACCGGAAAATCGAAGGCGTTCTACTTTTAGAACTCTTTAGTCGTGAAGGTATCGGAACATTGGTAAGCCTTACACCCTACGATATATTGCGCGATGCAACGATTAGTGATGTAGATGGGGTTATGGAATTGATTCATCCTTTAGAACGTGAGGGAGTATTGGTTGAGCGCAAGCGGGAAAATATGGAAATAGAAATTGAAAAGTTTTCGGTTATAGAAAGGGACGGACTGATTCTTGGGTGCGCAGCCTTGCATATGTTTCCGGAGCAAAAGATGGCTGAGCTGGCCTGTCTTGCTTTGCGTCCTGATTATCGAGGTGGAGGAGGGGGAGAGCGACTACTTTACCATATTGAGGCGAAGGCAAAAGCCATGGGATTAGAACAGCTGTTTGTGTTAACCACTCAAGCCAGTCACTGGTTCAGAGAGAGGGGATTTGAAACGAGAGATACCCAAGGGTTACCGATCAAAAAGCAAATGATCTATAACTCTCGACGAAATGCTAAAGTACTTATTAAGAAATTGTCCGCTAAGAATGAGGGCAGGGCGGTTAGGACAGATTAATTGCAGTAGCTGAGTTGTCCTAGCTCAGTCCTTTTTCAGGGCCTTTTTACTATGGTTTTTGTGTAAATGTTTTTTAGATAGATATCCCTCGGGATTTACGGGTACAGTTTCGGGCATGAGTAAGTTTCCAAGTTCGGAAAGAGCGTTTCGATACACATCTTTCTTAAAGTAAACTACCTCGGTTAGTGGTTGCCAGAAATCTACCCAACACCAATCGTCGAATTCGGGTTGTTTGCAGTGGTCGAAACGAACGTTTTTCTCACTCGCCGATAGACGCAATAAATACCAAATTTGTTTTTGGCCAATGCACATGGGTAATGTGTTTTTGCGTATGAAACGTTTCGGTAGTTGATATCTCAACCACGCTTTTGTACAACCTAGTATTTCGACATGCTTGTTTGTAAGTCCTGTTTCTTCATTTAGCTCACGATACATTGCTTTTTCGGGGGCTTCATGTCTCTTGATTCCGCCTTGGGGAAACTGCCATGAATCCATGCCTGCCCGGCGTGCCCAGAAGACTCGGCCATCTCTGTTACAGAGAATGATTCCAACATTCGGCCGGTATCCCTGAGGGTCGATCATGTTTTATCTGCTCCGTATCCGAAAATAGGTAAAATAGTTACCCCTGTTTCAGTTTCTTGTTTGTTTTTTTAAACTGATTTATGAAAATATAGGGTTAATTGTAATTATTTTTAGTTTTTTTTTCCAATTTGATAACGGATTTCTTTAGACGTGAGTTTGGTGATTTTTGATTTGGATAACACTTTGATTGGCGGCGATAGTGATTATCTTTGGGGACAATTTTTGGTTGAAAAAGGGGTTGTAGACAAAAAGGAATACGAGCAAAGGAATGCTAAATTTTATCGTGATTATTGCCAGGGGACGCTGGATATAGGTGAATTTCTAAAATTCGCGTTTCAACCCTTAAAAATGAATGATATTGAAACGCTGAATTTGTGGCGCGAGGAATTTATTGCAGAGAAGATAGAACCAATTATTTTACCAGCAGCTTGTGAATTGGTTGATCGGTATTCGCATGCCTCTAATGTATTATTGGTTTTAACGGCTACGAATCACTTTGTAACCGAACCCATCGTGGCTCTTTTTGGAATAGACAACGTGTTGGCGACGGTTCCTGAGCGAAAAAACGGGCGGTTTACCGGCGGTGTTGAAGGTACTCCATGTTTTCAAGGGGGTAAGGTCTCGCGACTTAAAACGTGGTTGGTGGAAAACAAGGTTGGTTTTGATGATAGCTGGTTTTACAGCGACTCCCATAACGATTTGCCCTTATTGTCGTTGGTTGACCACCCGGTCGCTGTTGATCCTGATGATACCTTAAAAAAGCACGCTATCGACAAGGGTTGGTCTATTATCAGTTTACGTTGACCACCTTCTAGCACCTCAATCCAAAAATAACCAAGAGTGGATAATCGATTACCGCGTTAAACCAACTTGATAGATTCCCATATAACGCCATTTGTTTGCCTTTTTCTCAATTGATTATCGTCTCCTATTCTCTCGATTATTTATGGTTTGGGGTGTTAGCTTTCTACTTTTTCTTGATAACATAGTAAAAAATACCTTTATCTTCATACTGGTTTAGGATTCTGTTGCCACTTTGATCTGAGAAAACGCCGAAATCGAGTACCGATGCGGCATCCGTGGAAAGCACTTTTATAGTTTTATTGCTTTCCATTGCCACCAAGGCTTTTTTTAAGCGCAATAATGGGAGCGGGCAACGGAGTCCACTGGTGTCAAGTACGTGGTCACAGTGTGTCTGTGTCCCATCGACAAAAAATTTATTACTGTAGCTTGTTTTTTCACCCATCAATATTTGTCATTACATAGCACTTCCAATAAGGATATCCTAACCCGTACCAGTCCTGGCAACTAAGAAGATTCGGCTAAATTGTAAGTATCCTATTTCACGTCAGACTTTGCGGTATCTAATTAGTTGATCGTGATGGCACCCAAACATCGAATCGATCCTACTTAAATTTGCAGTATTTTCAAAGGTCTAGTCAAGGTGATTACCTTTCCCCTGGTAGCGAGAAAGGGTTTGTACCCACCGTAACATATGGAAATTACAATACAAATGGTCAACTAAAGCAATCATGAAAATTAGAATTCGTACTCAGCTGGTTATTTACACGCTGATAATTACTTTTTAGTTGCTGGTTCGCTTTCGGTATACGCTGTGGTATCCCGGCAACGAGGAATCTACCGTGACTTTTCTGCCCAGGGTTGTGTTTGTCCAATGTGCTTTCTAAAAATCTGGTCGACCCTTTGTCTAATCGCGAGCTTCATGCGGTAACTCTTTTTTTGCAGGCCGCGACGAAACAGACAGATATTTTTCCTATTTCAAAAATTCGTTTAGAAATTCATCAATACCACGACGGTAAGCGTCACCACTAGTAATAAACCCATCGTTGTGGCCCCCTCGGATGACCAAGAATTTTTTCGGTTGATTGGCGGTGTTATGAAGTCTTTGTCCATGCTCAAACGGGATGATTTCATCGTTGGGGCTATGGATTACTAAGATGGGACAATTCAATTGCTTTAGATTATTTTCGGAGTCGTATTGAAATCTACTAAGCCAACGCACCGGCAAAAACGGATAAATCGCCGCCGCTAGTTTGGGGACCGATGTAAAACTTGATTCTATGATTAATACCTTGGGTGTGTGCACTGTAGCGAGCTGCGACGCGACGGCGCCACCGAGTGAGCGACCGATGAAGATGATTTTTGATGGTCGAATATTACGCTGTTCGGTCAAAAAATTCCAAGCCGCTCGGGCGTCTTTGTAACTTCCTTTTTCGCTAATCTCTCCTTCGCTGGCTCCATATCCCCTATAGTCGAATATCAAAGTACTCAATCCTAGTTGGTTGAAAATGGTGAGGGTATCGAGGCGATGAGACATATTGCCGGCATTACCATGGAAGAAAATAACGACACCGCGCGGCTTAGAATGAGGAACAAACCAACTGTCTAAGGTTAAATTATCCTCAGTTCTCAGTGTTACTGCTTCGTAGGCTAAACCGACATGCGAAGGCGTGGAGATTTTTTCTTTCGTGGGGAAGTACAGCAAATGTGACTGCATTAGGTAAACTAACATCAGAATTAGACCATATCCCCCAATGCCCCAAAGAATCGTTGTGCAAAAGCTATGCATTAATTTTTTCGGCCTGTTCAATTTCCAAAGCACGTTTATAGAGTGGCTTTTTACGTGCTCCCGTGATTTGAGAACAAAGTTGCACTGCTTTTTTCAAAGAACACTCTATTAGCAAAATCCGTAATATACGTTCATTTTCCGGCGAGATTGTGTCGTTTTCTTCGGAAATTTGACGCCCTTCTACGAGGATGACGAATTCACCTTTTTGCATATATGGATTTGCCATATTTTCTTCAACAATACCGCCAATAGTTGAATACACGATGGTTTCAAAGGTTTTTGTCAATTCGCGGGCTAGGGTAATTTTCCTTTCAGGAGGGAAGATTTTCTGGAGATCGTCTAAACAACGGCAAATACGATGGCTTGATTCGTAGAAGATGAGGGTTTCTCGAGAATTGAGTAATTCTTGAAATCTATTTTGTCTTGCAGCTTGGTTCCGCGGTGGAAAACCTTCGAAACGAAACCGATCAGTGGATAATCCCGAGGCCGAAAGTGCAGTAATCAACGCACAGGGGCCTGGAATTGGGACTATCTTAATATTTGAGTCCATGGCTAATCGGACCATGGAAAATCCAGGGTCGTTGATTAAAGGGGTTCCCGCATCGGATATGACAGCAATCGATTGTCCTTGAATCAAATGGTTTAATAATTTTTCTGATTTTTTCAGCTCGTTATGTTCGTGCAAAGAGGTTAGCGTGTTGCGTATACTGTAATGGTTCAATAAATGCTGGCTGTGGCGGGTGTCTTCAGATGCGATTAGGTCTACGCTTTTAAGAATCTCGATGGCCCTAGGGCTGAAATCGTCGAGGTTGCCGATCGGTGTTGCAACAATGTAGAGTATGCCTTTAGCGTTTGACACAATTTGACTCCAACCGACTCCTGTGGATGAGTTTTAGTAATTTACTGTATTAGCTTGCTATTAACATATGCCTTTTTTTAAAAATATTCTAACCCTGTTTTTCTTTGGGTTGGCTTTGGTTGGCTGTGCCCAAATCGTTGAACGAACCAAACCAAGCCCCAAAACCCTAGCCCTTCAGCGTGCTCAGGCCTACATGGATCATGGTAATTTCCAGGCCGCAGCCGATATTTTTCAACAACTTTCAAGAAAATCGGTATCACCAGAGCGTGAATCGTTTCAGATGCGGGCTATATCGGCATTAATGAGTGCTGAAAACAATATCGCGGCGAAACAAGTTGCTGATCAGGTCGACCCCGATAATCTCACCGAGCTTCAACGGTCACAGCTGTTTTTATTTTTTGGGCGAATAGCCCAGGAAGGAGGTAACCCCCAACAAGCATTAAATTATTTGCAGCGAGTTAAGGTCGACCAGTTTAATGACGAATTTAAGCTTTTATATTATGAATATCGTGCTGCTGCCTTCTCCAATATGGGAAATATTCTGGAAAGTGTAAAATCACGTGTAAAAGCAGGTATTTATCTAGAAGATAGAGTTGAAATTGAAAAAAATAATTCGGCCATCATAGCAGCGCTTAACCTGCTTCCCAAAGAATCCCTAATAGCACTTAGACCACCTCCGTCAGATACACTGCGAGGATGGGTGGCTTTGGTTCAAATTCTCAAACGTGGTTCAGCGAGTCAATTGGGCATAGCACAGCAATTGGTGCTCTGGCGTAGGGATTTTCCAAGACACCCTGCTTCCGAATCATTTATACAGGCTTATTTAAGCGAGCAAAACCAAAAGGAATTCAGCCCCCCGACAAACATTGCGATACTCCTCCCTTATTCTGGCCCCTATGCTGTGTTAGCAAAAACGATTCGGGAAGGAATTCTTGCGGCGTATTATGATCAACAGGAGGGACTCAGTCCGAGCATACACTTTTATGATACCCAATTGGGTAACCTATATTCGACATATCAGCAGGCGGTCGCTAACGGAGCCGATTTTGTGATTGGACCCTTAACCAAAGACAATCTCCAAAACTTAGTTCAAAGTGGTGAGCTGACAGTCCCGGTGTTGGCTTTGAATCGGTTGCGTGATTCAGTTAATCAACCTAAATTTATTGAATTCGGCCTAAGCCCTGAAGATGAAACCGAACAAGCAGCAAGTAGTGCTTGGTTCGATGGGCACCAGAAAGCGCTGGTATTTGCCCCTTCTACCAATTTTGGGCGCCGTCTGGCAGCCCATTTTTCTCGATACTGGCAGGATTTGGGTGGTGAGGTTCTTGATGTGCAAACTTATGCACCTAAAGAAAGTGATTTTTCTGTGCCGATTAAACAGTTACTGGGCCTAGATGAAAGTGAGCAAAGGTACAATCGTCTGAAAAAGTACGTTTGGGACGCTAAATTTGAGCCACGACGGCGTCATGATGCCGATTTTATTTTTCTCGTTGCCCAACCGAGAGAGGCTCGCTTGATACGTCCCCAGTTTCAATATTTTCGGGCGTCTCATGTCCCTATTTACGCGACATCACATGTCTTTAGCGGACAAATTAATCCATCCTTAGATCGGGATTTATCGGACATTATATTTTGTGATATTCCTTGGTTATTCGATGAAGCAGGACAAGACGCTTTAGCAAATTTATCTCTTGAGGAGCTTCGTCGTCAGACGCCTGGGGTTCATCTACGGTTGGTCGCCTTGGGTGCCGATTCATTTAATGTCCTTTCTCACTTAAATCGGCTACGTCGTGACCCAACAGCACGATATAATGGACTGACCGGCGCGCTTTCGGTCAACCAAGAAAATCGTATTCAACGACAACTCCAATGTGCGAAGTTTGAAAACGGAATACCTATGCTTCGAGGGTTAGCGCCGCATTTGCAAATTCGTGACGAAAATGAAAGATCGAATTTGTTTTCAGATGAATCAACCGTGGGTACTGGGGTAATAAAATCGATCCCATCAAGATAGGCGCTCGGGCTGAGGCGGAAGCACTCAGATATCTCCAAAACCAAGGTCTTGCTCTTGTTGATCGTAATTACCGATGTCGTCGGGGTGAGATTGACTTGATTATGGAAGATCAGGGTACGATAATTTTTGTGGAAGTTCGTTACCGAAAAAACGCTAATTATGGCAGTGCGCTAGAAAGCGTTACTTACTTTAAGCAATTACGTATTGTGGCTTGTGCAGGCCATTACTTATCGTATTATGATGTCGATAAACCTGCGCGGTTTGATGTAATCGCAATCACTCATGAACGAGGCGAGATGAGGTTGCAGTGGGTGCGTGACGCTTTTCAAGTTTGAAATTATGATTATTAAAGATCGCATAGAAAATCATTTTAACGCCAGCATTGAAACCAAACAGAAGGCTTTGGACAGGGTGTCGGATCGAATTGAATTCGCCGTTCGTAAAATTGTTGATTGTCTCCTTAGCGATGGCAAAGTCATGGCTTGTGGGAACGGTGGATCTGCTGCCGATGCCCAGCACTTCTCATCTGAAATGTTGAACCGATTCGAGCGGGAACGTCCGGCACTGCCTGCGATAGCGTTGACCACAGACGCGTCAACGATCACTTCTATCGCTAATGATTATCATTTTGACCAAGTTTTTTCAAAGCAAATTAGAGCGCTAGGGCAAGCCGGAGATGTTTTGCTACTTTATACGACGAGTGGGAATTCTTCTAATTTGATTCAAGCATTAATAGCCGCCCATGACAGGGATATATCAGTGATTGCTATTACTGGGAAGGAGGGTGGAAAATTGGCTCCGATGCTGGTTGAAGCGGATGTAGAGATTCGAGTGCCATCCCAATCTACGGCGCGAATTCAAGAAACTCATCTGCTGATAACCCATTGCCTGTGTGATTTAATCGACCATCAACTGTTTGGAGAGCCCTGTACCGAATAGACCAAGTGTGGTGAACCGTGAGAAATGCGGCATTAGGCGGTTCTTATCTGCTAAATAGTTTCGAAGCAAAGGCTTTCGAATTTTTCGGGTTCCTGAAGATCAAAGGTTTTTCTATGGTCTGCTTGTGTGTTTGTGTCGACGATTCAATGGCTTCTTGAATCTTGGCCCGGTTAGGAGACAGGTTGCATACTGGATCGGTTGCATTCATGTCACCGGTTAACAAATATGCCTGGCAGCGGCAGCCACCAAAGTCTTTAGTTTTTTCAGGGCAACTTCGGCAAGGTTCTTTCATCCACCCGAATCCGCGAAATTTGTTGAAGGCAGCTGATTGTTCCCAAATTTCTTGGACGCTAAAATTTCGAACATTAGGGAAATCAATGTCGGGTAGCTCTCGTGCCGAGTGGCATGGAAGGGCCGTTCCATCGGGCGCAATGGTGAGAAAAGTCGTACCCCATCCATTCATGCACGCTTTCGGGCGGTCTTCATAAAAATCCGGGACGATGTAATAAATTTTCATTTTCCCTTTCAAGCGATCCTGATACCTGTGCGCAATGGCTTCAGCCTGTTCGAATTGCTCGCGGGTGGGTAGGAGTTGATCACGGTTGACGTGAGCCCAGCCATAATATTGGGTATTCGCCAATTCCAGGTAATCAGCTCCCAGGTCGGTAGCCATTTTGATAATATCCTCTATCTGGTGAATGTTCTTGCGGTGAATAACCACATTCAAAACCATGGGATAATTTTGTTTTTTTACGAGTTTTGCAACTTCCCGTTTTTGGGCGTGGGAATGAGTACCCGCCAAAAAGTCACTGAGATCCTCGCTGCTAGCCTGAACACTAATTTGGATGTGGTCCAGTCCGGCTTGTTTGAGTTCGGCTATTTTATTCTCGCTAAGATTATAGCCCGAAGTAATTAGGTTGGAATAAAACCCAAGTTCATTCGCATGTTTTACGAGAGTGGGGAGATCCTTCCGAACTAGGGGTTCTCCTCCGGAAAAGCCTAGCTGTACAGCACCCATTTGGCGCGCTTCGCTTAAAACTTTTAGCCAATCGTCGGTACTGAGCTCATGATTATGCTGGGCAAAATCTACCGGGTTTGAGCAATAAGGGCATTGCAATGGGCAGGCATAAGTGAGTTCCGCCAGAAGCCAGCGAGGCTTACTCAGTTGGGGTTTGTCTAATCCAGCCATTTTCCAAGGCAATTTCTATAAATTCTCGGACATCGTTTGCTAAACCCGTAGTTTCGAACTTTTGCTCCAAGTCTAGAACGATGCGTTGAAGATTTCGGGTTCCGTCACAAAGTTTTAGGATTTCCGTTGAGCTTTGATTGAGTTCAACCATACCTTCTGGGTAGAGAATAACGTGTTTTTGTTGGGCTTCCTCCCACTGTAAACGATGTGTTGTTGAAATTTCCAGCAAATAATTTGAATCGATACCCATAGTTTTATTATACCGTGTTCCTTTCAATATAAATGGCTTGTCATCATTATATATTGCCGGCCCTTTCCGTAACGTAGCAGTGTTTGTTTTCAAAAAAAACACTACTTAGCGGTATGATAAGGCGGCATCTTTGCGATATAGGCAAGGTACATGGCATCAGCCATTGACCACAGAACGTCCAGTTTGAATTTTAGGATTTCCACCATGCGCTCCTGTTGGTCACGGGTTTTGTACCAGTCAAGGGTAATATCCAAGCCGTGTTGAACATCGCGTCTGGCTTCACTAAGACGTTTTTGAAAGTAAATGAATCCTGTTTTATTGATCCAGGGATAGTTCTCAGGCCAATTATCTAATCTTTGTTTATGAATTTTAGGGGCGAACATCTCGGTAAGTGATGAGCTGGCGGCTTCGTGCCAATCAGCTGTACGGGCGAAATTAACGTAGGCATCAACGGCAAAACGTACCCCAGGAAGGACGTGTTCTAAAGAAAGGATTTCGATGCGTTTCAATCCGACCGCCAGACCGAGTTGAATCCATGCTTCGATACCACCCCCATCGGAATCTTCGGGGCGACCATCATGGTCTTGAACGCGTTGAATCCACATTGAGCGTGTTTTACGATCAGGACAATTTGCCAGAATAGCCGCATCTTTTTGCGGGATTTTGATTTGATAGTAAAAACGGTTGGCGACCCAGCCTTGGATTTGCTCCTTACTAAGTTTGCCTGCATTCATTAAAGTGTGGTAGGGGTGATGAATATGATAAAACTTTTCCATCGCCCGTAATTTCATTTCGAACTCCTTTCGACTCCAGGGTCGATGGGTGTCACTCAAAATATTTCCTCACAAATCGATTTCCATTCCATCGAAGGAAACTTCAATACCGGCTTTATTAAGAATTGTCCGTTGTTCGGATTCTTCATCCAATATCGGGTTGGTATTGTTGATATGGATTAGAATTTTCCGCGGTTTGTCGAGAGAATTCAAGGTTTCAATCATGCCGTTCTCACCCGATTGTGGAAGGTGGCCGATTTCGCGGGCCTTCTTCGGGCTGACACCAGCGAGTTCCATTTCATCGTTTTGCCAGAAAGTACCATCGACCAAGATGCAATCGGCATCAGTCATTGCAGCAAATACATGAGGTTCGATTTCACCCAGACCCGGAGAATAATAAATCTTTTTGTTGGTCGATACTTGTTCGATGGTGACACCGATGTTATCTCCATCGTGAGGATCGTGTCGATGGGGTGAGTAGGGTGGGGCTTTGCTTTTAAGCGGGTGGGGGTGAAAGCGCAAGTCGTCAAACCCGGGTATCTTAAAACTGCTGCCATCTATCGAAATTGGATGGTGGTTTACCTTGCAATAATCTTCCAGCATTTTGAAAACCGGGAAGCCGGTGGACAAATCCTGACGCACCATTTCGCTACAATAAATTTCCAAAGGTGTGGGGCTTTCACGCAAGATCAACAAGCCCGTAGTGTGGTCGATCTGGCTGTCTATCAGAACGATGGCTTTTATGCCGGTATCGCGTAAACCTGTTTTTGGTTGAAGACCGGGAAATGCTTCAATTTGACTTCGTATATCAGGCGAAACATTGAACAAAACCCAATTAGTATCGTCAAGGCTCACTGCAATGGAAGATTGCGAACGTGGCTGGGAACGCATTTCATTATTTCGTATCCGACGACAATTGTGGCAATTGCAATTCCATTGCGGGAACCCACCGCCTGCGCCAGATCCGAGTACTCTTATTTTCATTAGGCAAATAAAAAAGGGGTTCCGAAATGGAGCCCCTTTTTTTTGAAAGGTACCGACTATTAACGATTATATATATACATCGTTACTTCGAAACCAAAACGAAGATCATTATAGCTTGGTTTTTCCCATTTCATATCGGTTTTCCTCCGCAAGAAAATATGATTGAAAAATCTCTAAATATAGCTGTCAAAAAGCTGATAAAAGTATACGCTGCTATTGTATCGAAAGCAATAATCCTAAGTCGAATTATTGTGAATGTTCATACTCGTTCACACAGACTACAGATCTCTGATAGTTTCTAAGAAAACACACGAAACATAGGTTTTCGATCACCTTGTCGAACACGTTGGACAGTCAGAGTTTTTGGGGAGACGGATCTCATTCCATTCCATGTTTAGCCCATCAATTAATAAGACTTTTCCTGCTAAGGTTTCACCGACCCCAGTTAAAAGTTTAAGCGCTTCTAATGCCTGAATACTTCCGACTAGCCCTGTTATCGGGGCAATCACGCCAGATTGGCTGCAGCTTTCGGCTAGATCATCTATATCGGGGTATAGGCAGTTGTAGCATGGACTATTGGCCTTTCCGGGAGTAAATGTTGAAACTTGTCCCTCGAATCGAGTCGTTGCGCCAGAAACCAGCGACGTCTGATTGAGCACACAGACTTTGTTAACCGAAAACCGAGTCGGAAAGTTGTCGCTACAATCTAGAACCACGTTGGCTCTTTGAATTTGTTCTTCCAATTCATCCCCTTCCAAATGATTGCACAGTGCTGTCACATCAATTTCAGGATTTAAGGTTTGAAGTGTTTGCTTGCCTGATAAAGCCTTTGGTAGACCAATATCTGGGGTACCATGCGCTATTTGTCGTTGTAAATTGGATAAATCTACATTGTCGCCGTCGCTTAGAACGATGTGCCCTACTCCAGCACCAGCCAAATACATAGCTGCCGGAGAACCAAGGCCCCCAATACCAACGATTAGGGCGCGAGAATCAATGAGTTTTTGTTGGCCCTCGATATCGACTTGGGGGAGCAGTATCTGACGACTATATCGTAACAATTGGTTGTCATTCATGGTGATAATTTATCATTTTTTCCATCGAAACTTCCTAAAAATCTTGACACCGATTGAAAGATAGCTATTATTAGCACTCACAAGGTGCGAGTGCTAATAACGTGCCCTCGTAGAAATACACTCAATTTTATTTCAATCGTAAATTAGGAGAATCGAATGAACATACGTCCATTACACGATAGAGTCGTTGTAAAACGTCTCGAAGAAGAACGTACAACCGCTGGAGGGATTGTACTTCCTGATTCGGCTACTGAAAAACCAAGCGAAGGAGAAATAATCGCTGCTGGTAATGGAAAGTTATTAGAAAACGGCGAAACTCGGGCGCTCGACGTAAAAGTTGGTGACAAAATACTGTTTGGTAAATATTCCGGCAACGAAGTCAAAATCGAAGGTGAAGATTATATCGTTATGCGCGAAGACGACATCATGGGTGTCATCGAGTAAAAACCGAAATCATATTACCGGTTAATAAACATTAAATACAGGAGTCTAACATGACAGCAAAAGACGTAAAATTTAGTGATGACGCCCGTCATCGTATGGTGAAAGGTGTAAATGTTTTAGCTAGCGCAGTGAAGGTCACGCTTGGTCCAAAAGGCCGTAATGTCGTTTTGGAAAAGAGCTTTGGTGCTCCTACCATTACCAAAGATGGTGTTTCCGTTGCTAAGGAAATTGAGTTGACCGATAAATTTGAAAATATGGGCGCTCAAATGGTTAAAGAAGTCGCATCGCACACATCTGATGTAGCGGGTGACGGCACCACAACTGCAACCGTATTGGCTCAATCAATCCTCAATGAAGGATTCAAGGCAGTTGCAGCGGGCATGAACCCAATGGATCTGAAACGGGGAATTAATTTAGCCGTCACTAGTGCGGTTAGTGCAATCGAGGGTCAATCGACACCGTGTGCTGATAGCAAAGCGATCGCTCAAGTGGGCACAATTTCCGCAAATTCCGATGAAGCGGTTGGAAAAATTATTGCTGACGCCATGGAGAAAGTTGGTAAGGAAGGCGTGATTACCGTAGAAGAAGGTTCTGGCTTGGACAATGAGCTTGATGTAGTTGAAGGAATGCAGTTCGATCGCGGATATCTTTCGCCTTACTTTATCAACAACCAGGAAAGCATGAGCGTCGAGCTCGACGATCCGTATATCTTATTGCATGACAAAAAGATCTCCAATATTCGCGATTTGCTCCCAGTACTTGAGGGTGTCGCCAAATCGGGCAAGCCGTTGTTGATCATAGCAGAGGATGTCGAAGGTGAAGCACTAGCGACGATGGTGGTTAATAACATGCGGGGAATCGTCAAAGTTTGTGCTGTTAAAGCGCCTGGTTTCGGTGATCGTCGTAAAGCTATGCTGGAAGATATCGCAGTCCTCACAGGTGGAACTGTCATTGCCGAAGAAGTGGGCTTGAGCTTAGAAAAGACATCTTTGGACGATCTTGGAACGGCTAAGAAAGTGCAGGTGAGTAAGGAAAATACTACCGTTATTGATGGAGCAGGCAGCAAAGATAATATTTCTGGACGGGTGACACAAATTCGTGCGCAAGTTGATGATGCGACATCCGATTACGACAAAGAAAAGTTGCAGGAGCGTCTTGCAAAACTTGCGGGTGGCGTAGCAGTCATCAAAGTTGGTGCGGCAACTGAAGTTGAAATGAAAGAAAAGAAAGCGCGTGTTGAAGATGCTTTACATTCTACACGTGCCGCGGTTGAAGAGGGTGTGGTAGCTGGAGGTGGCACCGCATTGATTCGTGTACTGGATAAATTGAAAGGTGTTAAAGGCGCCAATAGTGATCAGGATGTTGGTGTGGATATCGCCCGACGGGCTTTGGAAGAACCTCTTCGCCAAATCGTTGCAAATGCAGGTGGAGAAGCTTCTGTTGTTCTTAATGAAGTCTCTAAGGGTGAAGGCAACTTTGGATTTAATGCGGCAACTGGCGAATATGGCGATATGATTGCCATGGGTATCCTCGATCCAGCAAAAGTGACCCGCACCGCACTGCAAAATGCAGCGTCTGTTGCAGGCTTGATGATTACCACCGAAGCAATGGTAGCCGAAGAGCCTAAGAGCGATGAGCCAGCTGCTCCACCAATGGGTGGTGATATGGGCGGAATGGGCGGAATGGGCGGAATGGGCGGTATGATGTAAACCGCAATTCTATATTTCGTTTAAAGGATGAAAAAAGCCTCACTCTTAAAGGGGTGAGGCTTTTTTATGCCAGTCGTTTATGACGATAGAGCGAAATCTGGGATAGGTTTTTTTCAGATGCCTATAAATTCGAATAGTCGTAACGTTTTTTAAGTTCCTGATAATTCTTTTCTTTAACCTTTTTTCTCTTTTCAATGTCTAAAATTTCGTCTTCTAAGCCACCTATTTGTTTTTGGTTGTTTATGATTTTATCCAGGATTTGAATACGTTGTATCGCTGAAGTGTTTTCGCTAATCAATAACTCTCCACCTTTATAAATGTCATCTTTTAGGGTTTTTAACTGCTTTTTTTTGATGGCTATTTGTGATGCTTCGTGATTCACCTCGCTTCGGGCGTTGAAAAGTTTGCGGCCAGCCTGATAGCCATCAATAAAACTTTCGGCTAAATCAGTCGGACAAACACCATTATATGCAGTACCACGTTGCCCCAGGGTAAATCCCCGTGGTTTGGTACAGAAATGCACAAGCCCTTTTGAATGCCCATTGCGGTAAGCCGCAAGGTTTGGGGTTATTCCATGGTCAGCACAAGCACTACGATAAAGCCCTATATTCGAAGGTAAATTACCCTTCACACCATCTTCCATCCCAATCATTTCCCAGTCTGCTGTCACGCATTCTGATTCAGACATCGATGCACAACCGCTATGCAAGATAATCAATGTCGAATAAACGAAAAGGTTTCGTTTTGAAGTCATAATGTGATTTCAGAATCAATATTAACGTTAGAAATAAACATAGCAGAACGTTAAAATTCTGGGTGCTCCAATAATGCGGGAATTTAAGGCAAAAAAAAGCCCAGGGTTTTACCCCCGGGCTTCATCTAAAACCAGTCGAAACAGCGATTAAGCGGCTTGTTTCTTTTCACCTTCGATCAAATGCTCGGACGATGTCGTTTGGATGTAAGCGGCCGATTAACTACACCCTTCCACAAAGAATTTCACTATCTGTAACCTATCTGTAACCTTCGAAGGTTTATTCTACGAGTGACAAAAAAACCTAGCTTACATTTATAAAACGCAAATAGATTTGGTAAATCGTATAAATGGATAGTTATATCATTCGTATTTATCGTCGAGACAAGCATAATCATCCTATAGCGGGAACTATTGAGAGAGTTGGAAAAGATCTTGCTCAAGATCAAATGAATCGATTCAATGACAAGGAAATACTGTGGGAACTTCTGTCATTGCCAGAAATTTTCAAGGACCTTAAACACCACAAAAAGTGCAAAGATCGCCCGAATCATTCAAAAAAAGAAACCGAAAACCAATCGAACGAATGAAATAAAAAAAATTAAACTCGGAGGGACCAATGAACAGGCTCATATTTTTAGTTTTGGGTACAACTTTGATCATAGGCTGTACCCGCCAATCATCTCGGCAAATTGATTTAACCACTGATTTGACGGATTTAGAAAGAGTCCAGCAACACTTGGTAGCTCCGCCTTTATTACCGGCTCACGAACAAGTCGTAACCGACCGTCCTAAGGTCGTCGAGGTGGGTTTAACAGTAGAAGAAAAAGAAATCAACATTGGCAACGGCGCCAAGCTTCAAGCCGCCACCTTTAACGGTACCATCCCTGGACCCGCCATTGTCGTCCACCAAAATGATTACGTGGAATTAACCCTGGTCAATGCAGAAACTAACACCATGGTCCACAGTATCGATCTCCATGCCGCCACCGGGGCCTTAGGCGGCGGCGGATTAACCAAAGTCAAACCCGGGCAATCGGTTGTGATCCGATTTCAAGCGACTAAACCCGGAGTATTCGTCTACCACTGCGCCCCAGGTGGACCGACGATACCTTACCACGTGGTCGCGGGGATGAACGGCGTCATCATGGTGCTCCCCCGAGATGGCCTAAGAGATCAGGTCGGTCATCCGGTTCGCTACGACAAGGCCTATTACATAGGCGAACAGGATTATTATGTACCCCAGCAACCCGACGGGTCTTACAAACAATACGACTCATTACCCGAAGCCATGGAAGATACGCTCGCGGTCATGAAAACCCTGCAACCGACCCATGTGGTATTTAACGGCGCCGTGGGTGCATTGACCAAAGAAAATACCTTGCAAGCTCAGGTTGGTGAAAAAGTCTTAATTATCCATTCCCAAGCCAATCGGGATTCACGCCCTCATCTGATTGGGGGTCACGGTGACTTGGTTTGGGCGACCGGTTCTTTTGCCGATACCCCCCAGACAAATCTCGAAACTTGGTTTATTCGCGGGGGTTCGGCGGGGGCCATGTTGTATGAATTCCAGCAACCGGGGATCTACGTATATCTCAATCATAACCTGATCGAAGCGGTCCTCTTGGGGGCCGCTGCACATATCAACGTCGAAGGCGAGTGGAACGACAATTTGATGATGCAAGTCAGAAAACCCCATTGACTGGGTTGTCTTAATATCCGTGCGAAGGAGTGTCGAAGATGAACAAATTATTAGTGTTAATGGCCAGTTTGACCGTGTGGGCGAACGCGCTGTGGGCCGATGATAGCGGTGTAGTACAACCGATGATCATCGCGTGTAACAATTGTCACGATACCACTGAAAATAGCTACGCGATCCTTGGGCCCAATTTAGCCGGCCAAAACCGTCTCTATTTAATCAAGCGGATCGACGCCTTTCTCGGCGGTATCCGCAATCATCCGGTTTTAAGCGTTGAGGGTGCTGAATTGGACCCCGCAGAAAAGGAGCGATTAGCGACCTATTACGCCAATTTGGTGCCGACTATCCAGGTCGATCAGTCAAGTAAAGAGGGTGAGTTATTGTACGCACCGTGTGTGGGGTGCCATGGTCTTAGTGGTGAAGGCATGACGCCTTTTCCAAGACTGTTGGGCCAAAATGCCGATTACCTTGAGCAGCAGTTGAACAACTTTAAAACCGGCCAACGTCAAAACCTCGTGATGCAAGCCATGAGCATCAATCTAAGTGATCACGAGATCAAGCTTTTAGCGGGGTATCTGGGTACCGAAAAGGTATCCACGGTCACGATGACTGGAGAAGTCGATTCAATCGATCCGAGTAATGATGTTCGCTGAGTACATCCAATAAAACAATATTTAAAACGGTAGAGGCTATTATGCGTGTTTTACTTATTTCATCTGCATTTTCTGGATTAACCCAACGCTTTTATACCGAGCTCGATGATGTCGGTTATGACGTGTCCGTCGAATTGCATCAAGGTGATATACCGCACCTTCTAAAAGGGGTCTCGATGTTCAAACCTGATTTGGTTGTCTGCCCTTTTTTGACGCGCCGTATACCCAAAGAACTTTATACAAATTATACCTGTTTGATTGTGCATCCTGGCATTAAAGGGGACCGTGGTCCTTCCTCGCTCGACTGGGCCATTCAAACTGGTGCATCGGAATGGGGTGTGACCTTGCTTCAGGCCGCTGATGAAATGGACATGGGAGACATCTGGGCGACCAAGACCTTCCCGATGCGTGTTACGACCAAAAGCAGTTTGTTCAATCGGGAGGTTACGCAGGCAGCAATCAATTGTTTATGGGATGCACTCACCCTGATCGATGCACCGGCCTTCAAACCCGAACCATTGGATTACCGCAAAGCCGATGTCAAAGGCAAACGACGGGTGTTCATGACCCAACAGGATAGGGCTATTAATTGGCAAAAACATACGACTGAAGAAGTATTGCGACGCATTCAAGCCGCCGATGGTAGCCCGGGTGTGCTTGACGAAATCAACGGACAGCCAATGTACTTATATAACGCGCACAAAGCTGAGGACTTATCGGGCAAACCGGGCGATATTATTGCGACGGCCAATCACGCTGTGTGTCGGGCTACAGTTGACGGGGCGGTCTGGATCGGACATTTGAAGCCCAAAGCGGAAAAGGCGATAAAGCTACCGGCCATCTTCGTGTTGTCGGACGAAATACCAAACACTATAAAACACATTGACATTGACTATACCCAACCGAAACGGCAGCTTCCTTGTCAGGAGGTTTGGTTTGAATTCGAAGATGACGTTGCCTTTATTTATTCGAGTTTTCATAACGGCGGCATGTCCACAGAGCAATGCCAGCTTTTGCTTCAAGTCTATCGGCATGTGGCAACCCTTCCAGTCAAAGCCATCGTACTGATGGGAGGTGAGGATGCCTGGTCCAACGGCATTCATCTCAATCATATCGAACATGCAGAAGATCCGGCCTTTGAATCTTGGCTGAACATCAATGCGATCGACGATTTAATTCTCCAGATTATTACCACCGTGGACAAGCTGACGATTTCGGCGGTGGCGGGTAATGCCGGCGCGGGTGGAGCGATGATGGCGTTGGCCGCGGACTGGGTTTTTGCCCGAGAAGGGGTTGTATTCAATCCGCATTACAAAAATATGGGAGGCCTTTTTGGGTCCGAGTATTGGACCTATTTATTGCCTCAACGAGTGGGCCACAAAGTTGCCGAACAGTTAACCAACCAACTTTTACCGATCAGTGCCAAAAAAGCCTGTCAACTAGGTTTTATTGATCATGTTTTGGATAAAGACCACAAAATATTTGCCGCGCAGGTTAAGCAGCTAGCAAGTTTATTAATAGCAGACACAAAAGCATTCCAGAAATGTTTTTTTGACAAAGCCGCCTCACGAAGACAGGATGAAATGGAGAAACCCCTGGCAGCCTACCGGAAGCATGAATTAACGAAAATGTATGCCAATTACTATGGCAATGATGACTACCATGAAGCCCGACGTCAGTTTGTCTATAAAACTTCCAAAGTGGGTACGCCAGCGAATGTAGCCAAACATCGGCAATCCGGAAAGATCATCAACTTATTTTTTAAAAAACGTACCTCTAAAAGTAAGACTGTTTTCTCAGACAAGCCGATAGATCGTTCGTTAGAAGATCGACGACAGATTCTGTGGGCACGATTGTTGAAATAGCATTTACGTTATAACGAAAGTTTGCCTGATGAATACCCAATATTTATATGTGATGGGTTCGGAATCGGGTGTTGGTAAAAGCACGATTTGTCTGGGCATTCTGGCGCTATTATTGGATCAGGGCTGGCCACCCAGTCAGTTGGCTTACATCAAACCAATGACTCAATGCGAGGAAAAACAGCCGATTGCACGGTTTTGCAATAAGACTCATATTGCTTGCAACGATAGTGGATGTCTAGTTTTCAGAAAGGGCTTTAGCAAGGACTTCATTGATGGGGCGACGAAAGACGCCAATGCATTGAAAGCCAAGATATTAGCTGCCATCGCCAATTTTGGCCATGGCAAAGCGATCGTCGTTATTGATGGCGTAGGAGGTCCATCCGTCGGCAGTGTGATTGGCGTTTCTAATATGGATATAGCAGCCTCTTTGCCGTGCCGCATTATTTTCGTTGGAAAGCCTGGTATCGGCGCGGCGATTGACGACACTATATTATGCGTCTCGTTTATGCATACCCAAGGCGATCGACCCATTGGGCTTATTTACAATAAAATCCCCGTGACTGGTCTCGTTGAGATGAGAAAGTATGTGACAAAACAGATTCAACAGTTACTGCCGAATGCAGAACTTCTCGGATTTTTAAAAGAAAGTGAGGGTTTGGATATTGATCTTGGGGAGGCGCGCTATGAAGCCCTTGTGGATTGGTTTGGGCGCGGCATTGATGCAAAAACCTTATGTGAGACATGGGGCGGAATAGGATACTACAATCAGGTCTAGATGGTGGGTCATACAAAATAATGGATATCCAGTATGGTGACAGCGATTATCAATTTCTCAACGAGATTTTGACGAGTGAAAACGTTTCAATCAATCTGAATAACACTGGGGAGTGCTGATTATAGATACACTATTACATAGATTCGGATACACTCAACAGAAATTGTTAGCATTTTTATTGGATGAAAAGTTCGGGTTAACCATAGAGAAGTTGACGAAGATGCTTGGAATCAGCCGAACTGCAGTCCAGCAGCACATCACTTCGCTGGAACGGGATGGTTTTGTCGAAAGGCACAGCGCGATAAAAACAGGTGGACGCCCTAAATATTGTTATCGACTGACGATTCGTGGAATCCATTTGTATCCAAAACAATACGCGTTTTTCGCGGCCACTTTGTTGTCTGCAATAAAACAAAAGCTGGGGCAAGGTGAATTGGACAGTATGCTTGCAAACCTTGCGAACCAAGTGGCCGAGGGTTTCCGCCACCGATTGCAGGATAAATCAGCCAATCAGCAGGTTGTTGAAATTGCTAGGATACTTGACGAACTTGGGTATGTCGCGAAAACAATTTCCGAAGCAACTAGCGAATTGCCTACCATTGTGGCTTCCAATTGCGTTTACCACAATTTGGCGAAACAACACTGTGAAATGTGTGCCTTTGATCGAACCCTACTGGCATCATTATCTGGTCGGGCAATTGAACACTCGGCATGTATCGCCCAAGGGGAAAGCCATTGTTGTTTTAGTTTTTTGTAGGTTTTATTAGTTTTAATTTGATTGAAAAATTGCAGTATACTCTGAACTATTAACTCAGTTAAGAATGTTTGGACACAAAATATAGAGAGCTGTCTCTT
>CAZZET010000034.1:26669-30498 GCA_964653275.1 uncultured Methylococcales bacterium | reverse complement strand
CAAATGGAATTGGGAATGCGCTATGAGGGGGGATACGAAACAATGAAATCGACAGCACGCATTCTTCACCACGGAAGCAAACCATGTATTTACAATCATGATATTTTGTCGTGCACCCATGACGATGTAACCGGGAATCATCTATATTCAGGGCGCGCTCTTGGGTTGACTAAACCTGAAGATATTATTCAAATTAATCCTTTCCTTAAGAACCTGTGGAATGATATTACCGCTCATTATTCGCGTGTCGAGCTGGATCATACTCAACATGTTTTGTGGGATATTTCCCTAGAACGGATGAAGTTGTACCCGAAAATGGACGATTCATTTTTCTTTTTTGGTGCACGCGAGAATAATTCACGACCAGCTCGCAGCTGGTTCAAGGTCGTGGAACACATTAACGACAAAAACAATTTTATAGCACTTGGATCACACCTAGGGCTTGATACACCAAAAACGCTATGTTTTAGTCGTAAACGGTGGCTTGCCGGCATTGAGAACTTTTCATTTCCCTGTTATGTTAAACCTGCATTATCCGTAGCTGGTAAGGGAATTTACCGTTGTCGGAACGTAACGGAGGTGATTCAGGCACTGGCTTACTTTGCAGAGGATGTACCATTACAAATACAGGAGGAAGTCCATGCCGAATCCTTCCTGAATTTGCAGTATGAGCAAACTGTCACGGAACTTAAGCGGCGCGAAGTTACCGAACAGATACTCGACCGATTTACACATGTGGGTAATCAATATCCCTCAAAATATACTCCGTGGGAAAGCGTTGATCCTATGGCGGATTGGTTAGTGAAAAAAGGTATGCGAGGTATATTTGCTTTTGATGTAGCCGTTATCAATGACAAACACGGGCCTCGCTTCATCCCAATAGAATGCAACCCCCGATTCAATGGGGCATCTTATCCTTCAGCCATCGCTCGAAAACTTGGAATTGACCAGTGGGTTAGCCGGGAGATGAGCACCCGCCACCGGAAACTTTCAGAAATCGATCTCAGCAGCATCGAATATGATCCCTCCCGCAAAACCGGAGTGATCCTTGTCAATTGGGGGACCATTCTCGTCGGCAAAATCAGTGTATTGATCGCGGGACCAGAATACCTTCGGGCCCAGATTGGAGAAAAATTGGCTGAGCGCTTGTAAGGCGTTAGTTTCGCTTGTATTCTAAGTTCCATCATCACGAATTGAATGGTTAGGACGGTTTTGGATACCCAATATTCGCTAATGGTTCATGGTGGGGCCGGAGCCCTTGACCATCTAAAATCCGCGAAAGACCAGGTGCGTTACCTGGAAAGCATTAGAGTAATCTTGGAGTACGGGCGTGATATCTTATCCAGATGCGGTAGTGCTTTGGAGGCTGTGGAGTCGTGCGCGTCGCTGCTTGAGGATGAACCGTTGTTCAACGCTGGTTGTGGTTCGGTGTTGAACGAAGACGGCAAAGTAGAAATGGATGCGGCGATTATGGATGGCCGGGATTTATCAGCGGGTTCCGTTGCTGGGGTACATAACATAGCCAATCCTATTCTTCTAGCCCGACTAGTCATGGCTAGAAGCGAACATGTTATGTTGATTGGCGAAGGTGCAATGCGTTTTGCTGAGCATTGTGGAATGGAACGGGTACCCGACCAATATTTTTTTACGGAAGAACGGATTAAACAGTTTAACGAAGCCCATGCCAAGGGCGACATTGTATTGGACCATGACGATGTGGTTGCCCATTTCGAGGACGGGCAGAAATATGGAACCATCGGAGCAATCGCCCGTGACGTTTATGGGAATCTCGCGGCTGCAACCTCCACGGGTGGGATTGTCAATAAACGTATGGGACGGGTGGGCGATTCTCCTATTATTGGTGCCGGTGTGTTTGCGGACAATGAGACTTGTGCGGTTTCAGCAACAGGTTATGGAGAAGATTTCTTGCGTACTGTGCTTTCAAAAACCGTCGCTGACGTCATCGAGTTTCAATCCTATAATGCTGATCGTGCAGCGCGGCACGGAATCGATTATTTGGTGAGAAAGGTTAAAGGTCGAGGCGGTATTATCGTCATCGATCAAGCTGGCAACTGCGCTGGCCGATTCACAACAAAAAAAATGATCCACGGCTGGATTGAAAATGGTGGTGATACAGTGTGTACTTTTTGAGAACCGCGAATGGAACAATAGCGATTGGAATGATTTGCTCACGACGGAACTGGATTAAATCGGGTAACAGTTCAGAATTGATTAGATCGAATGTCTGAGGTAGTGAAAGGGGGGGCTGAAATTGAGCGGCAAACGACAAGCCATTTTTTTATCGAAACTCGATACATTAACTTCCTCTTTTAGCCGAGGTCGGCAATTCAACCTAATATTCTGAATGTACTCTCAGGCGCATCTTCCAGTCAATCGGATAATTTTTCCCAATAGCAGAGTTGGGTTGGTAAGCAACAATTTCACTTGGTGAATAATTCGGTTTCTTTCCTGTGCAATATTTCAGTCTGCCAAGTGTTATTTTAAGTTTTGGTTGGCTATCTGACTAGAAAACTTTTTACCCTTCAGGGGTGATTAAATTGACTACACCTTGGTGTCTTCGTTGGCAATTGGGTATTATGATTCCCATTTGAATCCAATAACTAAGATATTTCTTTTGCCATCAGCAATGGCGCATAAAAGCCAAAACGGAACCCCGCACCACATAAACCCAAGACAAGACCAAATGGTGCGAGGAAGGAGAGCAAAAAGATAAAAATCAAGGCTTATCATGCCTTTAGTCGCAGTATAGACGCAATATTGTAAGAAGATAAGTAACCTGAAAAAAGCTGAAAAATTAATCCAGACATCGCTCTAAAAATAAAGCGCAAGAAGTAATGGTGGTTTACTCTATATTAAAGGCATCATGAGCAAATCGACACATTTATTTATTGTGACGATGTATTAGGGGGTGGATACACATCGTATACCAATTCTCAATTCTTGTTCTTGAAAAGCTGTGGGAGTATCCTTATCCTTCGACTTACGCATCCGCAAACGAGTCATCAATATCTAAACGTACATAGGGAGGAGAATATGTCCATTATGTTCAGTTTAATAATCGGGGTTGTCATCGGCTGGATTCTAAATGGTTATTTACCATCGGAAATCGTCGACGGGGTGAATAAAACAATCGCTAATTTGAGCAAAAAGCTAACCAGCACGATTGCAGCGGCAACTGACACAAAAGCACAACCTTCGGTGTCGTTACATGCTGTCGATACTCCATCAGGTTCTTACGACGATCTTAAGAAAATTGAAGGCATCGGCGCAAAGACCATGGCGCTTTTGAATCAGAATGGCATTCTAACTTATGCAGATTTAGCCAGTACTTCTGTCGAACAGTTTAAGAGTATTTTAGAAAAAGGGGGAAGCCGATATCGCAGAGCAGATGCCTCATCCTGGCCGGAACAAGCAACGATGGCACAACAGGGCGATTGGACTGGGCTAAAAGAACTGCAGCGGAACCGCAAAGGTGATCGTGGCACGAAGTGAGTGCCGCACTCCTTTCATCTTTGTGGCGCTTGTGGAGATGTTTCAATGGCCATGCTTATAAGTCCAGATTGCAACAACCGGAAATCAGATGCTGAGCCGTATTGCCCAAACTGCGGGAGCCTTAAAGCAGGGAAAAGGAAAGCAGGCTGTCTTTTAGGTATTGGCATCTTAATTTTACCATTTATATTCGCCTGGTTTACCTTGCGAAAAGACTATCCGATCAAATTAAAAATCATTTCATTACGCCAGACTTCTTCGGTGGTGACTGGGTCGTTTTTATGACATAAAGGAATGACTGTAGCAAACTGGGGGCAAC
>CAZZET010000034.1:16775-26569 GCA_964653275.1 uncultured Methylococcales bacterium | reverse complement strand
TGGGGGCAACAAGAAAATTTTGAATCAATATTTATACTTTAATACAATGTGTTGAGTAAGTTATTTGGTTGAGACCGCACCTCCAAGTTAAAGTCTAAATAAACCCAAGAATGCCCATAACCCGTTATCTAATAGCGGGTTATGGGCATTTTGTATCTGTCCGCTTGATTTGAATACTATTAGACTATTGGCTAGCATTTATCCCTTAGAGCGATCATTGAAGGGTCGATAACTGGCCTGATTTTTACGGATTCAAGTTTCCCACTCGGCATTCACTCAGGCGGTTTTGCAAGTTCTCAGCCCACCAATCCATAGCTGTTTCAACTTTCCCCCAGCTATCGAATTTCTTTGCCCAGCCTTTTCCGCCGGCCCGTCGATCAACAGCAGCGACTAATCGCTTACCCGTGAGGGAATCTTCAATTTCCATTTCCACAGTGGCATCAGCAACGAAACTGGCGGTTCCCAAAGCGATGGATTTTAATACCGAAACACCCAATCCTATGGGTAGAACGGTGGTGATCGTATCCAGGACAACCCACGAACCATCAGCTTCGGTTAAGGCTGTCCGAATCCGCATAACATCAGGACCAGGTTGATCAACTAACTGATAATCTTTTTCCAACGCGGTGGCCAGCGATTTATAAAAATAATCGGTCAGTGCTTGTTGCTCCTCAACGGGAACATCAGTCAATGAAGAACCATCGTGGACCCAAAGCGTAACGGAGTCTAAAATCACCTTCGAGTATTTTTTACAGATGGTGTTGATTTGAGGGTCAATATACACCATCAAAGCTTGATCGCCTTTCCCCTCTTTTAGCATAGAGTAATCGTTTAGGAACCCCGATGTTTCTACTTGACGCGCTTGATAGCTTGAGGCACACCCACCCAGCATTACCATGAAAAGTATTAATCCAGTCGACTTGAGCAGCGGTCGGTTTTTTATCAGTTGGAGCCTCATGACTTTTCCTCTTTTTTTAGTTAACCTTATGAATTAGTCTTGGATTCACGTTAGATCGTGAAGATTTAGAATAACCTGTCGACTGTAATAATTCAATCCAGTCTGGTGGGCGAGAATGCAGGTAAGTGTTTTGTTTAGAAATGGGTTTGACTGCAAACTGAAATGTGGCTGCCAGAGTCCTTTCGATTCATAGCTCTTAGGGGTTGAATACAACGGTGGCTTATTTTTCTATTTTCGAATTTCATTATGTATAAAACACTAAGTTGCAGCTACCTAATTTTGTTGCTTATAAGCTTCTGTGGTAATTCCGAAGCCTATGAATATCCACTGACAAATCCTTATGAAGCTGCAATTATCGGGACTCCGGTAGAATTCAAGGCCGAGATACCTGAAAAAGTTAATGTTAGTACCCGGAAATTGAAGGTCTTCCAAGAACGTAAAACACCTGATATTTTTTGGTACGATGACTATTTCAGGTATTCTTTGGCCACTCAAAAAGGATCCGCACCACTGATATTTGTGATTGCCGGCACTGGAGCTGATTACAATTCGCCTAAAATGGATATGCTACTCCGGGTATTTTATCAGGCTGGTTTTCATGTCGTTACTTTGACGTCGCCTACACACCCGAATTTTATTGTTTCAGCATCGTCCAATTCGGTACCCGGTAATATCAGCGAAGATAGTAAAGATCTTTATCGGGTTATGGAGCTGGTGTGGGCGGAAATTCGTTAAGATCTACATGTAACCGAATTTTATCTGACCGGTTATAGTCTGGGTGGCGCCCAATCTGCGTTTGTGTCAAAGCTGGATGAAGACCGTAAAACTTTCAGTTTTAACAAGGTGTTGATGATCAACCCACCGGTGAGTTTATTTAATTCGGTTAGCATCCTGGATGATCTTCTCGTCAATAATATACCGGGCGGACTGGATAAGATGGGTGAATTCATGACCGAAACTATGGACGAGTTTTCAGAATTTTATACTATGGGAAATTTTGTCGATATTGACGATGAATTCTTGTACGAAGCTTTTAAAAGCCTTAAATCCTCACCTGGAAAAATGGCGGCTGTTATAGGCATTTCGTTTCGCGTTTCCGCAGCAAATATGTATTTTACTTCTGATGTCGTCAACAATCGGGGTTATATCGTCCCTCAAAATCTTGTGCTGACCACTAGCAGTTCGTTAACCGACTATATGCTGACTAGTTTCAGGATCAGCTTTGTTGATTATTTCAACGAATATTTCTATCCGTATTTTCAAGGCAGACAAACAAGTCTGAGTAAACAGGATTTAATCGCCAGCACCAGTCTCAATAGTATTGAAGATTATTTGGTCAGTTCGAAAAAAATCGGTTTGATGACCAATCAGGATGATTTCATTATGGCGCCGGGCGAAATTGAATATCTGAAAAAAATATTTACATCAAGGGCAAAAATATACCCTACTGGCGGCCATTGTGGGAACATGGACTATAAAGAAAATGTGGCTTACATGATTGATTTTTTCAAGAAAAATAAGACAGGGATCGATGATTGAGAAAGATTTACACCCTAAGATTCTATTTCTTATTCTAATATTGAGTGTTGGTGCGATGACGGGTTGCAGTTTGTCACCTAAGCAACAGGCTGAAATAATTCCAGCTCAGCGTACATTGAGTAACGATGACAGCATTACCTACGCAATGCGAATTTATGATCCCATTGAAAGCTTCAATAGGAGCACCTATAAGTTCAACGCCAATTTTGACCAGTATGTATTTTTACCGGTTGTTCGAGGTTATGAATTTGTCACCCCCGAACTTGCCCAAACTGGAATCGACAATTTCTTCTCCAATTTAGGCGAACTAAGCAATCTGACCAATTCGATTTTCCAACTGAAACCAAAATCAGCGTTGCACGCAATGTCACGCTTCCTCATCAATTCCACTCTGGGCATAGCAGGACTGTGGGACCATGCAACCAGTTGGGAAATTTTCGAATATCAGGAAGACTTTGGTCAGACACTGGGGCATTTCGGTGTCGGGAGCGGTCCCTATCTGGTAATACCGCTATTGGGTCCTACCAATACCCGAGACGGCGTTGGATTGCTGGTTGATAGTATGGCCTATGGCGTGGTCTATGGCGCTGCTTTTGATTTCGATAACAATACGTCTGGAGCGGTCGCGTTTCATACTACCCGTGCTATCAACACCCGTAAGCAAACTCGCTTTCGTTACCATCAGAGTGGTTCACCGTTCGAATACGACATGGTAAGATATCTCTATACGCAAAAACGTAAACTGGAGATTGCCAAATAGTTTGATTTCAGGCAGTTAGCAGCTAACGTTTTTTTGAGCGATAAGTCTACTGGTGGATGGGGTCATTAGTGACTGAAAGCGGAAGAAACATTTAGAAGGGATCTGATTTGCAGTTTGGATAACAACTGTAAATAGTCGTTGCTCGTGTATCTATTCTCACAGCTTGAGTTTTAGTTGTATTGCCCCAGACCAATAGGCTTTAATGAAAAAAATATTTTCAGTTAAGAACGTGCTTTTTGCACTGACTGGCGGCTTGGTTGGTTTGGTGCTGATCATTACCACAATCATTGCTATTTTCGATGACGATGATTACCGTTGGTTGCTGATTAAATTGGTCGATGTGTCCAGCGATTACCGCCTGGAAATTTCCGGCCCATTCCATTTCAATCTTTCTGCCGTACCTGACTTATCGGTCAAGGGCATTGAGCTGTTCTCTAAAACTGGTGAGAATCACATAAGCCTGCAAGCATTTGAGTTGCAATTTATGCTTGAGCCGTTGTTGGATGGAACTTTGTTAATAGAACGTGTGTTGGTTACCAAACTGGTTGCGAATTTAACCGATCCCTCCCAAGGAGATGGAGGTCCAAGCTTCACGCCGGGCTATTTCTTTCCCGCTCTAGTACTTAAATCTGCGGCTATTACCAATGTTGTTGTCAATGTTGGCGAGGAAAACCAAAGCTATACCCTTTTGCATTTGAACATTGATGATATCAATGACCAAGGACCATTATTGGTTGACGCCAACGGTTTTATCAATAAACAACAATTTTCTATAAGAGGCCATCTGGGATCCTTACAGAAACTGTTAACCGAAAAACAGTATCCGGTTGATATCAAACTGTCGACTCCATCATTCTCTGCATCTTTGCAAGGTGAAATTACCGACGTACTACACGCAAATGGTTTGGATCTGCAGTTTAATCTCGAGGTAGCCGACCTGAAGAAATTAATAGGTCCCAATTTTCCGGATTTAATCCGGGTAAATGGCATTGGCAGACTCCGAGGTGATCTGTATCGACCCGAGATAACTGGTTTAGACCTGACCTTAATCCGGGATGACCGAATCAAGGTTACGGCTACGGGTGCAATCGCCGATATTTTGGCCAGTAGCGGTATCAATATTTCTTTCAATGGTGTTATTGCGGACCCGGATCTGACCGCCCTACTGTTGCCCGCCAGCATGCCACAATTCAATGATATCAGGTTCGATGCCCGTTTGATTGATTTCGAGGACACCATCAGGTTGGTCGATATCGACGCTCGATTATCGGATCCACTTGGATTGAAAACCACCCTAGAGGGAAATATAGACTTCAATCCGGACACCACCCATTTTATTCAGGCAATGTCGATCAACGCCACATTGGATGCAGCAACGACAGTTGCAGCCCGACCGTTCCTAGTTGATGTAATACCCGAGATGGGTCCGGTTATTGGTAAAGCGAAGATAAAAAGCCATGATACAAACTTAGTCATTGAAGACATCGACCTCATAATTGGCATCGGGCAACCAGTAAATCTACAAATTACGGGTAACATTGGCAATGTACCTCTGAGTCCCGATGTACCAAATAGCGATATTACGTTGGACTTGGTTCTGAACGCCGACCAAGCTAGTTTTATCGGTACGTTGCTACAACATGATTTACCGGATATTGGTCCGGTTACGATCAATACTCGTTATACTCGCGGGACCAAACATGGCCGATTTAATAATCTGCAATTAACCGCAGGTGATTTGAAGTCCCTGTCTACAATGGCCGAAGGCTATATACAATTGCTCTATAATAATAAAGCTTCGGTATCCCTTGGCAGCAGCTTGATCAAAATTCGTGCAGAGTCTACATCCCTACGTAAGGTATCAAAATTGCTCGGTTTCGATTTGCCCAATTTGGGTCCTGTCATGGCAAGTATGGTTGTCAATGGCGAAGGGAGTGATTTTTCAGGGCGCGATATCAATATTCGTATAGGTCGGAAACGCTCGTTGCTACTCGATCTGGCCGGTAGTATCGCTAAGCTTCCCTTGACTGGAGATCAGGGAGCTGGGATCGATCTGCGAGCTGTGGTAAAGGCTCCAAGCACCAAAGCACTGTCCGTTTTAGCCAATGGCGGGGATATTCCAGACATAGGACCACTTTCGGGTCAGTTCAACATTAAAGGTAATTTTGGCTCTGTCAGCGTCGAGGCAATAAAGTTCGATGCAGGCAGCCAGAAAAAACTGACCGCATCTGTCAGGGGGAACATCGAACAACTTGCACTCGGAAACTCTCCTTTTAAAGGTGTCAAGATTAATTTGGCTGCTGCTGCTCCGACAACCAGCGTGTTGTCCGAATTGGTTGGAAAGGAAGTTATCGATATGGGAGCGCTTACTTTCACCGGTCAGGTCGACAGTGAAGGGAATCTGTTACAAGTTAAGAAATTGGAAATTTTAGTTGGTTCGCGCGCAGCTCCGGCATTATTGATCAGTGGTTCGGTCAACAATCTTCTGGAAGGTAAGGGAATTGAGATTAATATACCGTTCAGCGAACAGTTCGTACATCAGTTTTTGGCTAAGAAACCGAAAAATCCGGTTCCTCTCAACGGACATATTTTATTGTCTGACGCCGATGGAAGGTTCGGTGTTAAAAGCCTAAGTCTGGAAACCGAACAAACGAATATAATAGATATCAAGCTAAAAGGCGGCATTGACGATATTATGCATGGCAACGAAATTAATGTTGATGCTTATATCTCGATCCAAGATCTGGAACGTCTTGGTCGAGCTTTTAATATGGACCTGCCAGCGCTTGGGGAGATCGATTTACAGGGCAAGTTGGTTGGCAATAGGGAACATGCCAGCTTTGACGGAATATTTAAGTTCAACGAAACCGAGGTTACCAGCAAACTGAAAGTATTGAACTTTGATAAACAACCCGTCGTTAAAGGTTCTATTTCTATGCCGGTTCTTCATCTACAGGACTTCGGTATCAAGGCGGAAGTACAAAGTCCAAACCAGCGGGCACAGCCAAAAAAACAGCATAAAGATCATTATTTCAGTCGAACGCCGATTTCCTTCGATGCCCTATATAGCGTGGATCTGGATATCAAAGTCGATATCGATGAAGTAGAGGGTACTGAGTTTGTGCTAGATTCAGTCGATATGGACATTAAGTTAAATAACGGGGTCTTGGACATTGACTCGGCAAATTTCAAATATGCAGACGGCCAAGTCAAGGCACATGCAAGCGTCGATGCCAACAAACCTCCGCGCCTAAAGCTCAGTCTGTCAGGCGACGATGTTAATCTGAAAGGTTTACTCCTGCAGACCCAGATACCCACGCCAATAGAAGGCACTATGGATCTGGCTGTTGAATTGTCGAGCATAGGGAGCTCTGCGCATGAAATTGCCGCCAATCTGGATGGTGACTTTGGTATCACCTTGGGAAATGGGATGATCCGGCGCCGACAAATTGATTTCCTGTTTCTGGATTTCGTGGACTGGTTGTTTACTTTTGGTATCAGCAAAAATGAAACAAAAATTAACTGCGCGATTGTACGTTACAAAATCAATAAGGGAATAATGGATACTGAAGTATTTTACCTGGATGGCCCTAAAATTATTGCTAGGGGCGAAGGAACAGTTGATCTCGGTGCAGAAAAAATTGATGTCGTTGTCAATTTGGAAAAGAAAAGGTTGCTTATGAACAGTCGGACCCCTATCCACATTTTGGGCACGTTATCCGATCCGTCTGTTTTACCTATCCCATACAAACAGGCGTTATTGACTGTCGGCGGTTATATCTTTGCGCCCTTCATCACCATACCTGCCGAAGCGCTGGGTGCGGTTGGCAATTTATTGTATGAACCCGGTAGCGAGGGTTCCTGCCGGGATCGAGTCGCCACACCTAAAAAGAGTAATTGGTTTTACTAAACGCCGGTAAAGCACTTTAAAACTGGTGAGGAATCTCGGAAAAGATTCAGGAGGTCCTTGGTGAGGGGAAATTAGATGGTTGAATATATTCTGCCTCATCCAGACCTATATCTTTGAGGGAGTAAGCATTCACCAACTACCATAGACCGGAAAAGCCTGAATTATTCCAAAAATAGCAAGTCGAGTGTTTTTTTATTTAAATTATTGGTTGCTCGTAAACCGTTATCCTCCTGGAATTGGTTCATCGCAGTAAGGGTCATTCTGCCCCAAATGCCATCTACTTTTCCAGGATTATATCCGTCGTCAAACAATGCTCGCTGAACTTTTTTAACAAGCTCAGAGGAGAATTGGGTGTTATGGATTATCGGTTTGGTTTGGGTGTCGGCTGCTTGGGAATTCCAGGAACCGAATATCCCAAACACACAAATCAACGGTAGAATTAAGAATTTCAATGGAAGTATCTGCGCGATTTTAAAAAATCTTTTCACAATTTCATCAGCCTTTGGAATTTTGTTTAACCGCTTATTGTCACGTGATTTATACAAAGAGCACTCGCCAATATCGCACTACATTATGCCATGGCTTTAGTGCTTTGGCGTACGGCTTTTGCTAATGCTTGTTTATTTCGAATAACGGACAAATTATTTATCTTATTTTGCATCTATTTTTCTTAACTTCTCGTAATTAATTATGAATGGGAAAAATCTCATTTAAATTAACCCCAGCGAGGAGAGAGCTATGCAAAACACAAGTCGTTTATTGACCGGGTTAGGATTGGTACTAACCCTGAGCAGCACAGTTTTTGCTGCCAATCATCGCGAAGCGCCGCTAACCGCTTTGGACCATAAAGTAGATATCACGGATGTTTATGCTTTTGTGAGTTATGACAATCCCGAAAAAGTGACCTTAATAATGAATGTTGACCCTTTATTGGAGCCATCTAATGGGCCAACACGCTTTCCATTTGATCCAGAGGTTCTTTATAGCATTAAAATTGATAACAATCATGATGCTGTTGAGGACTACAGTTTTGACTTTCGTTTTACGACTAATTTCCGTCAACCGGGCGTCTTTGTCGGCCTTTTCGGTGCTGGTAATGGTCTAGTTGCACCTGACAATTCACCAATGCCTGTATTACCTGGTTCTCCAGTCTTTCCGAGCGCTATTACCGCATTGGATGGCCCCGGCTCTGAAGGTTTAAACTTGAGCCAGCAGTATAATGTCACCATGATCAAATACAAGAAAGGCAGAGCTAAAAAACGTGATATAAAAAGCCTAAGTAAAGGTTTGAAATTGTTTGCAGTACCCAGTAATACTGGCCCCAGAACTATGCCTAATTATGCGGATTTGACCGATCAGGGAATTTATGATTTGGGTGATGGTGTAAAAGTTTTTGCAGGTACGGTTGATGACCCATTTTACATCGATTTAGGCGCTGTATTTGATTCCTTTAATCTAAGAACCGCTGCTTTTGATACCGGCGTACCAGGTGTATTATCTGATGATCAGGATACCGATGATCAGCAAAATTTTGCCCCTGACGATATAGCGGGTTTCAATGTCAACAGCATTGCCATCGAAATACCGATCAAATTAATTACTCATGACGGATACCGGCACGATGCTACTGAACCCGAAGCAACGATTGGTGTTTGGGCAACTACCTCAAGACCACGGGAAAAAAAGTTTGCCAGAAGACCAGATCGGCAAGACCGGGTATCAAAAAAGTTGGTACAACGTCAACGTATGGCGAATCCGTTGATCAATGAGCTGCTTATCGGTATTGGATCAAAAGACCTATTTAGCAAGAGCAAACCCAAAGACGATGCCCAGTTTGCCGGTTTTGTACTCGATCCTGTTCTGGCGCGTGTCCTTAATGCTTTATACGATACCATCAGTCCAGGTGTTTTGCCGGTACCCGATGCACCACGCAATGACTTGTTGCCTTTGGTGCAATATATGCCGCCTATCGCTGCACCGGGAACGCCCAAAGGCCCGATTGCCGATCTCTTACGACTCAATACGGGTATTCCTGCAACGGCTATATCGAATCGCAGTCGCTTAGGGTTTTTGACACTGCTGGATGATGACGCTGCTAATGATGATCCAGCTGGCTTTCCTAATGGTCGGCGTGTTTCTGATGATGTCGTCGACATCACTACCCGAGTTGTTATAGGTATTTTGGCTGGCTCTGGTTCCAATGGGTTTCCTCATAATAGGGTCGGTGATGGCGTTAATCAGAATGACGTGCCTTATCGTGAAACTTTCCCTTATGTCGGTCTGGCTCATTCCGGTGTAGAAAGTCGCCATATCGATACGGGCGAGCTTGGTTGTACAGGAAACTGTCCCTAGTCGGTGACTTGGGTGAGGTGCGCTTTACTAACGAATCTACAACTCACCCGTTCGTATTGCGTGCCGTAACCCACCCTCTTTTTCCGGACCCAAGCTTTCGGAAAAAAACTAGATGGAGAATTTGTCATGAACAAAAGCCAGCAGTTATTGATGATATTGCTCATCATGCTACCCAGCGTTACGCTAGCCAAACCGTTTATACCGGAACAAGACAATCAGATCATCGAACGGCTTCCTGAGCGGCTTTTTCAATCCAAAACCAGTCAAAAAATCAA
>CAZZET010000034.1:0-16675 GCA_964653275.1 uncultured Methylococcales bacterium | reverse complement strand
TCATCGAACGGCTTCCTGAGCGGCTTTTTCAATCCAAAACCAGTCAAAAAATCAAGGTGCTTAGAGCCCAACTTAAAAACCATCCAAACGATTGGTCAGCGGCGAGTCAATTAGCCCAATACTATATTGAATTATCTCAAACTCAAGCCGACCCACGTTATATGGGTTATGCGCAGTCGGTATTAAACCCGTGGTGGCAAACTAGCCTGCCACCCTTAACCGCATTATTGATGCGTGCGATCATTCGCCAGAATGCTCATGATTTCACTGGCGCAAATACAGATTTAGAGCGGATACTCAAGGTCCAGCCCGGACATATTCAGGCGAATTTGATCAAAGCGACTATTGCTACTGTTCAGGGCAATTACCGAACAGCAATACAACATTGTCGACAATTAATGCGTAGGTCGTCGATGATAATGGCGCTAGTCTGTCAAAGTACACCTGCAAGCTTAAGTGGTGAGGCAGAATCCAGTTATCGAATATTACACCGGGTATTGTCCACACATGTTCCGATGCTAAAAAAAGACAAGGCTTGGGCATGGACTGCGTTAGCCGAAATTGCTTGGCGATTAGGTTACTTTAGAGCTGCAGATCAACATTTTCAAACAGCTTTGCAAAGTGGAATTAAAGATTTTTATTTGTACCGGGTATACGCTGATTACTTGTTGCAACAACGGCGACCTTTTGATGTGATCGAGCTACTGACTTCCGAGACTCAAAATGATTCATTACTACTGCGCTTAGCGCTGGCTAATCAGATGATCCACTCGGAGCAATTGACCGAACAGATTGCATTATTAAATGAACGCTACGATGCTAATCGTAAAAGGGGATCAACCTTACATAAAGGTGATGAAGCAAGATTTATGTTGCGTTTGCAGGGGCAGCCACAGGCGGCTCTACAATTAGCCAAACAAAATTGGCAAGTTCAGCGCGAGCCAGCCGATACTTACATTCTGCTGCAATCTGCAATAGCGGCAAATGATAATGAAATCGTTCAAAAGACTGCGCATTGGCTAAACCAGCAAGGAAGTAGCGATGTGCTAGTACGACAACTCTTAGCAAGCCAGGCGGACAAAGGCGATGAAATCTAAAATATTACTGGTCATAATAATGTTGACATCGCCATTGGTTTGGAGCCATAAATCCAGTGATAGTTTTGTTAATTTACAGATTAATGGGAATACTATCACTGGTCGCTGGGATATTGCGTTAAGGGATTTAGAATATGCGCTGGCTTTGGATATTGATAACGATGGTGCCATTACCTGGTCTGAACTTCGGAATCGATATCAAGAAATTGAAAACTATGCCTTTACTCGTTTACAGGTTAATCAAGGGCCCGGTGAATGTATTCGGGAACCCGGGCTTTTGCAAATTGACCATCATTCAGATGGAGCTTATGCAGTCATTAATTTTGATCTTATATGCTCTTCGTTAGTCGATAAACTAAACGTTGAATATCATTTGTTATTTGACTTGGATCCCACGCACAGAGGATTGGTACAAATAAACCACGGAACCAGCAGTGAATTTGTTATTTTTAGCCCGGAAAAACAGCAAGCAAATATTGATTTCAACCCATCAAGTCAATGGCAAACATTTGTTCAATTTCTAAAGGAAGGGGTTTGGCATATCTGGATTGGTTACGATCATATTTTGTTTTTACTGTGCCTTTTACTGCCATCGGTAGTTTCAAGAACGCCAACAGGGTGGGTACAAAATACCAGTTTTACCAATACCCTCGGTCAGGTTGGAAAAATCATCACGGCATTTACTCTTGCTCATTCTATTACTTTACTGTTGGGTGTCCTACAAATAGTTAGTTTGCCGTCGCGACTGATAGAATCAACTATTGCTTTTTCGGTCATGATGGTCGCTGCGAATAATCTCTATCCTTTTTTTCGTGAGCGTGCATGGTTTGTCGCCTTCGTGTTTGGTTTGATCCATGGCTTCGGATTTGCGAGTGTACTCACGGATTTAGATTTAACAACAGCAAACGTCGGAGTATCTCTTTTGGGTTTTAATTTGGGTGTAGAGATCGGGCAATTAGCTATAGTTTCAGTATATCTGCCTATGGCCTATTTACTAAGAAGTTATTGGTTTTATCAGCGAATTGTTTTATATGCTGGTTCACAAGCCATTATGCTACTGGCTTTTGTCTGGTTCATGCAGAGAGCTTTTGATCTAAGTATTTATAATGCCTAGAAAAAAAGTTGTTGATTGTTTCATTTTTGCTATTCTGGTAACGTTCAAGTGATTGGGATGATAGACAATACAGAACGCTCGGCGATTTCCATAGCAAATATGCAAGTTATTGATATTGATCACAGAACGACTGTATCGACAGGTAATATACATTTGAACGTACAAGA
Organism: uncultured Methylococcales bacterium; assembly: GCA_964653275.1. Taxonomy (GTDB): domain Bacteria; phylum Pseudomonadota; class Gammaproteobacteria; order Methylococcales. The sequence continues at coordinate 14,297 of CAZZET010000034.1, read as the reverse complement.
TCTCACTGCCTGTCTGGCAGGCATTAAGGAACAAAACGAAGCGTCTTTAAGTCAATTATATGACCAGACTATAAATAGCGTATATGGCTTAGCATTGCGTATTACGGGTCAGGCAGAAGAAGCGGAAGAGGTAGTTTCAGATGTCTATTTGCAGGTTTGGGAACAAGCTGATCGCTACCAAACAGGAAAAGGTTCCGTTATGACGTGGTTATTAACAATTTGCCGAAGCAGAGCCATTGATCGTTTGCGTAAACGGCGGCAGTCCAGTGCGGAAATTTGTGCTAGTGACGATTTGGATTTGATAGCTCTGCTTGCTGAGCCAGAATACCTTCTGTCGACTACTCAAGAACATTCTTTGATTCATCAATCATTACAAAAACTTTCGTCGGTCCAACGACAGCTGCTATCGTTGGCTTTTTTTCGAGGGTTGACCTATCAGGAAATAGCTGATTTCATCGAAATGCCGCTAGGTACCGTTAAAAGCCACATTCGCCGAAGCCTAATTGAACTTAAAGCCGAATCATCATTGCAATTTTGTTACTCCATTGACGGGGAGGGGCATCATGGCTAAGCAAAATAAAACCATGAGAGAAATAATTCCAGATCAACTCATCGGCAAGCTGGCAGATGCTGTTGTTCCAATTGCACCACCTGAAGCCAGGGCCTCTGAACTTAAAGCCCGTGTTATGGCACGAATCTGTGGTAAAAAGTCTTTCGATTTAATGACTGTTAAAGCGAGTGAAGGCGAATGGATAACCTTGATGCCAGGCATAGAAAAAAAGATTCTGAGCGAAGACCGTAAGGATCAAGTGCAATCTTATTTGTTAAAAATGGCTCCCGGAACCTCGATGCCAGCACACGAGCACCTTGCCGATGAGGAATGTTTTATGCTGGAAGGCGAAGTCATGTTTGGTGGTATTCATTTGCGGGCGGGCGATTACCATTTTGCGCCCAAAGGCTCAACACATGAGGAAGCCTTTACAAAAACTGGCGGTATGGCATTTCTGCGGGCCCATGAGCCTATGGATTAAAAATTTTAATCTGATTTTCTGCATGATTGCTTCAGAGTGAGGTCCTACGAAGACACAAAAATTCTAAATATTGAGGGCAATCTTGGCCTTTAAAACTATTCTGTAGAGTATTTAGAGATTACATTAGGAAGACATTTTACCAAATCATTTAGGTGAGTTAACTCATTAATTTTGTAACAAATCCGCTAAGCTTGCGGACTGTTACTTCGAGTTCACGATAATAGGAGTCGGCGTTCAAAATATTTCGACTCTATTTCGGCCACCTTCCTTAGCCTTGTAGAGAGCCTGATCCGCGTACTCAAATAGATTTTCGCGTGTTGAGCCGAGCCGAAAGCCGACTATACCAATCGAAATGGTCATATGCTCCTCTTCGTCCAGAAAACTGCATTCCATATTTGCAATTGTTTCACGCAAATTGTTCATCGCAATCCCGGCCCTATCGGTTTGGGTTTCAGGCATTAGGACGACAAACTCTTCGCCACCGAAACGCGCGACAAAATCGGTTTTGCGTGTCGAATTTTTGATTGTATCGGCAACCAATTGCAGCGCCCTATCGCCGACCAGATGACCATATTTATCGTTAATCATTTTAAAATGATCAATATCTAAAATAGCCAAGGAAATCGGTTTTTTATAGCGTTGAAACCGGTCCCATTCCAAACGGAAGCGTTCATTTAACGCTTCCCGATTAGGTACGCGAGTTAATACATCGGTCAATGCACGTACACGTTCGACCTGCAATCGGTTCTTGACTGCTTTGGACTCGTTTTCTACCAAGGCTAATTTTTCTTGTAGTGCCTCCATCTGTGTATGCATAAGTTGCTCACGGTGTTTTTCCGTTGCAATATACCCGTCCATGGACGACGTGATGTTATCGATATGTTGTTGTACAGAGGTTTTTAATACGTCGATGTCTGTCGCTGACTGAACCTGTTCTGAAATAGATTCAGTGTTTGCCCGTACTTTTTGATCTATTTCAATACTGTTGCTAAGCCGTTCTTTTTCGGTTTTCTGGTTTTGAACCAAATAGCGGTTAATCTCTACTAATCGACCCTCCAGGCTTTGTAGAAAATTTTCAAAGTCCTGCTGGCTTTTGCCAGCAGCCTCAATGATTAATGTGGCCAAGCCATCTACAGCCACATTAAATTCTTTCAAACTTGGTTTTTGATCGAATTTCTCGCGGAATTGCTGAGCCCTATTCCGAAATTCATCTGGCAATCCAAGTTGGTCCAATAGTCCAGTAAGAACCGTGCACACCGGTTCCAGGTTTATCGATTCTGTGGGTTTACCTTTCGATAGATTTTCTGAGCTTCCAGCTATCTTTTGGTTAACGATGTTATCGACGACCGATTCAGAATCTCTAGAACCCTCCAATGCTGGGCGTTGTGTGACTTGATTGGTTTTGGTCGCGGAGGGTAGTTCTTGCGATGTATCAGTTTCTTTGCTGCCAAATAGTCGTGACATAATGCCACTACTTTCATTTCCCTTTTGTTCATCAGCCAACAACTCAGACAACGCAAGACTTTGTAGCTGGGCATATTCTTTCATTAGCAAGGGATACTGGCTGGAATCGTTACCTTGTCCCTTTAACTTTTTCGATAGGCATTGCAAAGCTTTTTTGTTTTTACGGCTTAAATCTAAGCTTATTAACTGATCTATAAGAAGTTTCAGTAATTCGGTTTCACTATTACTACTGGCTTTATACCTCTCATCCAAACATCGTACAAGGGTGTCGACCCTCTTGAGTTTGTTAGAAAACTCCCCGATATTTGGCGGTGTTTTACGCAATAATACTCTCAAGCCAGAAAGTTCAGTATCCAACTCTTCGTCTTGTCCCTCTGCTACAAGGCTGATCCGCACCAATAGGCGCTGTAACAACTGCGTGTGGGTTTGGTGTAATTTTTCCCGGGTTTCAGACGCTTCGATTTGGGTCAGGTATTTTTCCCGCCAACGACTAATCTCAGCTGTGGACTCTGACATGAGTGCATTCTCAATACTAAAAAGATATTCTGATTATAGTTGGGTGGATAATTTGGTGAGCTAATTTAAACACCCATGAGGCTTTCTATTCCTGTACAACGTTCTCGGGGTTGCTTAATCCTTAATAATTTAGTGGAGGAATTACAATTACGTTGTTACTTAGATTTTAAGGTTGCTTGTGTTGTTAGGGTTTCACCCTTTCGGAGAAAATTAATGGTTAGACGCTCGCCCGATTGCATCGATTTGAGAACTTTGGATGCATCTTTTACATTGTGAATGTTTGTGCCCCCCATTTTTAAAATGACGTCACCCTTCCTCAAGCCAGCAACTGCTGCCGGTGAATCGGGAATCACACCCGACAAACCGTATCCTTTTCCCTTGTAGGTAAAATCAGGGATACTGCCGAGACTTACTTTACGTGGATTGTTAGTTTGTTTGTTGTTTCTAATCGGAACGTTTGAAGTGAGTGGTTCTTCGCGAGTGGCGAGGTATTCTATAGCTTCCCGGGCAACTTTTGCTACTTTGATTAAGCCCTTAGGATCGATTTTTTCTGAAGTGTCAGTTGGGCGGTGATAATCAAGGTTAACGCCAGAAAACAATTGTATAGCTGGTATCCCGGACTCTTGAAAGCTAATCTGATCGCTGGAGTCGAGTGTTTCAGCTACGATCTCGATCGGAATACCCGTAACATAGCCTATCCCACGGAAGATATGTGGCCATTCCAGCGCGGATTGGGCGCCTAACACCAGCAATTTGTTTTCGCCTAAACGTCCGACAGTATCAAGATTGACCATCGCACTGGTGTTTTGGATCGGGTAGGTTATCTGATGTTTAATGTAATATCTTGAGCCTTGTCTACCCGCTTCTTCACCCGAAAATGCAACAAATACGATATTCCGATCGGGCTTTAGCACTTTATTTAATATCCTCGCCAGTTCAAGTAAAACTGCGATTCCACTAGCATTATCATCTGCACCATGGTGAACTTTACCGTAATTATTCTCGCGAACATCCGGCCAGCCGAATCCTAGATGGTCATAATGGGCGCCAACAACAACGTTTTCAGTTTTCTGGTTTGGGTGAGTTCCAGGAATAACTGCAACTACATTTTTTAATGGTACCTTTCGTTCAGGATCGCCGCCCCTGCCTAGCCATTTTTGAAAATAACTTCCGGGCGAATCGCCTGCAGGCTCTAACCCTGCTTTCTGAAACTGTTGGGCAATATATTCTGCCGCTAAATCCAATCCTGGTTCACCAAATCCCCGTCCTTTTAGATCGTCACTACTGAGGAATTGGATGCTGTCCATCATCCTATTGCCATCAAAAATGGGTGGAGAAATTGCTAATGGTTTCCTCGTCTTGAGTTGTCCACGTTTCGTGGAGCCGCCAAACGCGACCGTCATCGGTGAGGACTCAATAGGCCATCTTCCTTTTAGCCGGTTTTGCGGCTCACTCCCAGTAAAGACCAGAAAACTGTATTTGTGATAGTGTGGTAATTTACGCGCCAGTCCTGAAAGCGCTTTAGGCAGATCTGTTGAAACGAGACTAATTGAAAATTCTCCATCTTTACCGCGTCCCATTGTTAAGGCTGTACTGGCTTCACCACGGGAAAAGCGCTTTATTCCTATTTCCACCTCGTCTTGATCAAAAGAGACACCGTATTGCGACAAAGGCATTGCGGATATCCAACGGTTTTCCCAACCTAGTAGTAGAATAGATTGATCTCCTGGTAAATGATCAAGTTCATTATCCTTTAGGATTGAGACAATTCCCGGACCCATTTTTTCAATTTTTTTGGCAAATTTTCGATAGGCATTGTCCAATTCTGAATTAACTTCAGTTGGCAATATGACTGTTACCTTATGACTCCCAAAGACCTGTGTAAGCGCGGGTGGGATTTCCTGCCGGGCCAATTTGCGAAATAAATCGAATTCAGGATCAACATCAAGTCGTAAGGGTTGCGCGGGCAATATCAAATCAAATGTTTGTTGTTTTTTGTTCATCGAAACATTGGTTTGATAGGAAGGTGTCCGATTTTGAAAGGTGATAGCCAGCGGTACCGACAGTTGGTAGGGTTCTCCATCCTGGGTTTGGCTCAACTCAAAGCTTAATCGATAGCCAGATTCGAATGGGGTATTTTTTGCATTGGATAGCTGTAATGCGGGCGCCCCGGTTCTTTTTACCCATTGATTAAAATCGTCTATTAGATTTTTGCCCGATACTTGTTCCAAAACAATTCGCAAGTCGTCAAACGATGCTGTTTTGAATACATGTTGCTGATAAAATTCTCGCAAACCATCTACGAAAATTTCGTCGCCTAATTTCTGGCGAAGCATGTGGAAGAGCATCAATGCTTTTCCATAACCAACAGCTTCTGAAGCTGAACTATGCCGGTCGCGAAATTGAGTCAAAGGGAAATCGTGACCCTCTGCAGCGTAATCCGTATATTTTTGCAAACTCTGTTGGCGGTACGCAGTCCCTTGACCTTGTTGTTCTTTAATTAAATGGTCTGCTAAATATGCAGTTAACCCTTCACTCCAATTACCTGAAGAATAATCGACGTAAACTCCATTTCCCCACCAATTATGCAAAATCTCGTGTGGGTAGGATGAATGCAAAATAAAAGGTAGGCGGATGACCTTGGAACCTAGTAGAGTAAACGAGGGCATTCCAAAGCCCGTTTCCCAGAAATTTTCGACCAGGGCAAATTTGTTGTAGGGATAAGGAGCCAACAAATTCTCATACATCTGAATATAACGATGTGTTGTTTCCAGGTATTTGTTTGCCAGATTTTCGTCCGGCTTACGCAGGAAAACCATCGCGGTTGCTTTATTCGTTCGAGAGATGTATTCGGTAAATTGTGCTGCGATCAAGTAGATTTCCTGTTGGGGTAAAAGGCAATCCCAGACTACGCTCCTTCGTGTCGATTGTTCATGCTGTATTCGTTTCCCCTGGCTGACAGCATCCCAATTTTTGGGTAAATCGACCGACAAAGAAAAATTTAGCAGTTTTTGATCGGGGAAATGGGGATACCAATATGATGCGCCATCAAGATAAATACCTTCGGTCGAAATGAGGCCTAGGGTATCCCGGAACCCTCTTGCTTGATCCTTTCCATAAGCATTCAGTGAATGGTGAATTATCCCTTCGTACTCCAGAACAAAAGTGTTTATTCCTGGCGGTAACCTGAGTTTGAAATGTTGCTGAACAAGCGCAGTATCCTTTGTCAATGGAAAAATTTCTATGCTCTTATTTGGGGAGCGAGGATTTAAACCGCGGTGCAGTGAGAATGTTAGCTCCCGAGCCGCATGATCTGGCAACCTGATTCTATCAAGTACCTTGATAAGATGTTTAGCAGGGGTGATGGTTACTTTGATATCGTGTCGATAAATATCGCTCGCTATTGATGTTGCGGATGTTAAAAGGCTGAAAGTCGACAATGCCAGCCAGATGAGTAAACGAGCACTCATTTATTCATTCCAGTCTGCAATAAAAATATCGGTTGCTCTTGGTTTCTCTGGATTGCGATTAGAGCCAAAGACCAGTTTGGCCCCATTCGGCGAGAACATAGGAAAACTGTCAAATACCTTATTGAAAGTAATTCGCTCCAATCCGCTACCGTCAATATTAATCAAATAAAGCTCAAAATTGTGCCCATACTGTTGGAGGTTTTCATGCCAGTCATCCATGTTGCTAGAAAATACAATACGCTTGCCATCGGGGTGCCATGATGGAGCCCAATTTGTAGCACCATTTTGTGTCAAGCGTTGTTTATTCGAACCATCTACATCCATGATCCAAATATCCAAGGGTACTGAAACAATATAGTTATTTTCCATACTGTTGGCCCATTGGGCTTTTTCCTGCTCAGATTCTGGATGCCAAGCCCTCCATACAATTTTTTTTCCGTCGGGAGAAAACCATGGACCGCCGTCATAACCTGTTTTATCTGTCAAACGATGAACGTTATCGCCGGTCGCATCCATCAGATAAATATCGAAATCACCATATCGTTGTGAACCGAAAACGATCTTCTCGCCATCAGAAGAGATAACAGGCTCCGCATCATATTTGGGATTATCCGTTAGTTTTTCCAGATTGGATCCATCCGCATTGGCTTTGACAATATCGTAAGGGTAAAGTGGCCAGGCATAACGAAACCTGGAAAGCATTTCGGGTTTGGGAGGGCAGGCACCGCTTAAATGGCTGGTCGAAGCAAATACAATTTGCTCATTACCAGGAAAAAAGAAGGAGCATGTGTGCGCCCCGTGATTTGGACTGACGCGCCGTTTTTCAGAACCATCTATGTTCATTTTCCAGATCTTGTCACAAGCATATCCTCCTTGATTGGATTGGTAGATAAGCATTTTCCCGTTACTACTGAAATATGCCTCCCCGTTATCACCTTCGAAGGTTAGCTGTGTCAGGTTATACATGTGTTTGTCGATTGATGGTTGTAAGCCAACAGGCTTTAACCTGGATGTTTCAATACATCCCGACAGAATGAAAAGGAAGCACAATGAAATGAGAGATTTCATAAGGTAAGACACAATTATTAATTAAATATATACACTAGAGAAAAACCAAGCCTAGAAAACAAATTTAGGCCATATTAACCGATTCAGCCCGTCATTCTGATGTTGTCCAGATACTTAATACAATACATCAATTCAGCGTGGGTATTTTTAATCAGACTCCCGATCTTGTATTACAACATAACTTAACCGATGGGCTTAGTGCAGCAACTTATTCGGGTGAATCCCATAGATTTGAATTTTAGTATGAATTTTATGTGGAGTAATTCAAGGAATTCGACTCTTGGGCCAAATTGTTAAACATAGGGCTAATTGGTGTAATAAAACTTTACATAGAGGAGGCGTGACGATTAGGAGCATTTCAGAGTAAAATCCAAAAGGTAAAAAAACACCAAAGAATTCACCGTGATTGTCGAGCAGATCTGGACCGCGAATACCTACAGGAATTTTAACTATCTTATTGTCTGTCCGGAAACTGGCGAAGCACTTGCAATTGATCCTTTGGATCATAGGAAATGCTTGGCGATAGCCAGGAACAATGGTTGGGAAATTACTCAAATATTAAATACTCACGAGCATGGCGATCACACCGGGGGCAATCAAGCCGTGATTGCAGCTACAGGAGCCAAGTTGCTTGCCCATCAGGCTGCTCACGGTACGATTTACGGTATGGACCGAGGTCTTGGTGCCGGCGATGTGGTTAGGGTTGGAAATACGGTTGAGTTGGAAACCCTCGACACACCAGGCCACACGATGAGCCACGTATGTCTTCTGTCGCACACTGATCTTCCTGCCTTATTTTGTGGTGACACTTTATTCAATGCGGGTGCCGGCAATTGCCACAACGGCGGGGATCCACACTACCTATATAACACCTTCGTGAATCAGCTTAGTCAGCTTTCAGATAATACCCGGATCTATCCTGGCCATGACTATATTGCAAACAATTTGAAGTTCACCCTTGACCGAGAGCCCGAAAACGAAAAAGCAGCTGAATTATTCAACCGAGTCTGCGATCAGGATCCCAATAAAGCGTTGGTGTTGACATTATCGCTCGAAAAAGAAGTCAATACTTTTTTTCGTCTTAACTCTCCGAAGATTATAGAAACATTGCGCAGAGCGTTTCCCGAACTTTCCGACAAACCTGATACTGAGACTGTGTTCTTGAAACTACGTGAATTGCGCAATCAGTGGTGACCGCGATTTTTGTCAGAAATTATGGTCTAATATGGGGTTCTATTGAGTTTGTTGACGTCTATATCGGACGTCTTTTCATTTCTCCGCCAGACTTTTAATCGGGGAAAGTTTTGGCGCTTTTATCGTAAGGCGCTTGTCGGCGGTATCGATTCATTTTCATTTTTTATTTAAATATCGTTAGTATGCCCAAATTACGAAAAACGAAAATTGTTGCAACGATTGGCCCTGCGTGTGATTCCCAGAAAACACTCACTGCAATGGTGAAAGCAGGGATGAATGTAGCCCGTTTAAATTTATCTTACGGCACCCTTGATGAACATAAAAAAAGAATCGACCAGATCCGGGGGATTGCTGATGAATTTAATGTTAATGTCGCCATTATGGTGGATACCCGTGGAATTGAAGTTCGAACGGGGAAACTAAAGGGGGATTTCGTCGAGCTGCAAAGTGGCAATGAATTTTTGCTATATGCGGGGAATTCTGAAGGAGACGAATCCGGAGTGGGCGTGTCTTACAAAGAACTGTCTACCGAAGTATCTCCGGGAACACCGATTCTCCTTGACGATGGGACGATAGAGTTATTAGTTAAGTCCGTGGAAAACGGAACGATTAATTGCCGCATTGTTCTCGGTGGCAGACTCGGTGAGAATAAGAGTGTCAATCTGCCTGACACCGAACTTGCGATCAGTATGATCAATCCTGAAAACCAGGAAGAGGTAGAGAAAGAGTTAAATTTTGCTGCTGAAAACAATGTTGAATATATTGCGGCGTCATTCGTGCAGAATGCCGAAGATATACATCGGATGAAAGAATTTCTTAACGATCTAAATTCGGATATCCCGATTATTGCCAAGATTGAAAACAAGGCTGGGGTTACGAACCTGGAGTCGATTATTGAAGCAGCTGACGGCGTTATGGTTGCTCGGGGCGATCTTGGTGTTGAGCTTCCACTCGCCGAAGTCCCTAGCACGCAGAAAAAAATTATCCGAATGACGGTCTCCAATGGGAAGCCGGTCATTACTGCTACTGAAATGCTGGCCTCCATGATCAGAAACCCGAAACCAACCCGGGCCGAAGCCAGCGATGTTGCCAATGCCGTTTTGGATGGTAGCTCGGCGATTATGCTTTCGGGTGAAACGGCGGCTGGAAAATATCCTGTCAAGGCTATTAAGATGATGTCAAACCTTGCATTGCGTGCGGAGGCATCATTGTTGGAATATGGCTATCTACAGAAAATCTTACCTTACCCCACTAATGTAGTAACCGAAGCTGTCAGCCAGGCGGCTATCTCCTTAGCTGAACATTTGAATGCATCGGCTGTCTTTAGTTTGACGTCAACCGGATTAACATCGCGGTTAATATCGAAATACCGTCCTGACCGACTAATATTGGCAGTTGTAACGTCAAAACAAGTGGCTCGCCGCTTGGCAATGAATTGGGGTGTTGTACCTCTGTTCTATGAGGGTGAAAATGTAGATCAAGCCAAAATAAAATTTGGAATTAGTCGTGCTAAAGAACTTGGTTATATTCGTGACGGCGACATTATTGTCGTTACGTCCGGCTATATGCAACGGGCTGGAGGAACAGATTTAATACGGGTTATTACTCTGGATACGTGAAGTCGTAATGCTCGTTTACTGGTGGATTCATTCTATGTGATAAAGCGGCGACGAATGTCGTTATTTATTACTGTTTTACTTCGCGCTATCGGACAGATAAGGGCCGCAGCCGACCTTCGAGCCAAGCGAGCGATGATTTAATGTTCTAGTCTCTGCTGTATTCCATATACATGCAGACGTTAGAACCGAGTTGACGACCGAAAGAACTCGGTAACACCGGTGATCACCCTGGCCATTTTAAATGCCGATCAGCAATTGCCGATTACCCTTCGTTCTGTATGAAGATGTGGCGCCAGACTAATCTAAGTTTTCCAAATAGCGCTCTGCGTCCAATGCGGCCATGCACCCGGATCCTGCAGAGGTTATTGCCTGGCGATAAATCGAATCAGACACATCGCCTGCCGCGAAAACTCCTGGGATACTTGTTGCTGTGGCGTTGCCTTTATTGCCACTTTGGATTTTCAGATAACCGTTTGTCATATCCAATTGGCCATCGAAAATTGAGGTGTTTGGGGAATGTCCAATGGCAATAAAAACCCCATCAAGATCTAGTTTTTTGGCCAAATTGTCGTTAACGTGTTTAATACTGATTCCAGTGACACCCATATCGTCACCCAGCACTTCTTCAAGAACATGGTCCCATTCAATATCGACATTGCCATCGCTTGCTTTCTGCATGAGTTTATCGATAAGAATTTTTTCTGCGCGAAACTTTTGCCTCCTGTGAATTACCGTGACATTGGCGGCGATATTAGACAAATAAAGCGCTTCTTCTACAGCTGTACTGCCCCCACCGACGACCGCTACATTTTGACCCCGAAAAAAGAATCCATCGCAAGTTGCGCAAGCTGAAACACCTTTACCTTTGTACGCTTCTTCGGAAGGTAGCCCTAAATAACGGGCAGATGCGCCGGTTGCAATAATTAATGCATCGCAGACATAGCTACCTGAGTCTCCCGTGAGTTTAAAAGGGCGCATCGACAAGTCCGCGGTGTGGATATGGTCAAATATAATTTCAGTATCAAAACGATCAGCGTGTTGACGCATTCGATCCATTAATTCGGGTCCCTGCAGACCGCTTACATCTCCCGGCCAATTATCAACCTCGGTAGTAGTCATGAGTTGTCCGCCTTGTTCGATACCGGTTACCAATACCGGTTGTAGGTTTGCGCGTGCAGCATACACGGCTGCCGTGTATCCGGCTGGGCCAGAACCTAAGATAAGGACACGACAATATTTCGGGTCACTCATTCAGTACCTCATTTGCTTAGTAAAGGGGGGATGAAAGTTCAGGGGTCGTCTGGAACAAAGCTGGTCTATGTTAACTTTATTTCCAGGCGACTTCTATTATGGTATCGAATTAAAATCGGCGTAGTATGACAATGTGGTTTCGATTCGTAAAGAGACGATGTTGAGTGTTTATAATATATATTAATTATAATAAGATACAATGCATAGTTAGAATTTGCTTAAATATTGTTTGAGGAACGGGTAAAAAAATCGTGGATAGATCTACAGAACAGGTTTACAGAGGATTGCGTGAAATCCTTTTATTGGCTTTTTCTACTGTTGCACTGTTTGTGGTGTTATCTCTGGTAACTTTCAATTTGGAAGATACCGGTTGGCGTCACAGCGGCAGCGGTCAGGTCATCAACAATGCTGGAGGACGAGTGGGAGCATGGATATCAGACTTTTTCCTATCGATCTTCGGCATCATGGCTTATTTGCTTCCTATAATGATCGGCTACCATGGGTACATTTTGTATAAGGGAAGAGATGGAGAGGCTGCCATGCCGTGGATATTAGTGCTTCGCTGGATTGGGTTCGCTATAACCTTAATTTCTGGTACTGCTATGGCTTATACCCATTTTCTCCGTACCCAGCTACCGCTCCCGGGGACCACAGGAGGTATATTGGGTGAAGAAGTTGCCGAATGGCTAATTGCATCGTTCGGAATCATGGGGGCTTCATTGTTAATGCTCGCCACATTTTTTGCAGGATTAACTTTATTTACCGGTATTTCTTGGGTAAATGTTATTGATTTACTGGGGAAATATACGTTAAATGGTTCCCGGCACCTCTCCCGGTTTGTCATTCAAAGTTACAGTCGAATATGTGAGGTTTGGGCGGCGAGGAAATTGTCTGTTCCATTACCACGAATCGCTATTAAGCCTAGGCCTGTTTCTAAACCTCAACTTGCTCCGCCTCCGATAAAGGTCGAACCGATTTTGAGCCATAGCGAACCCATTGAATCTGAACCTGTAGAATATTTTGCACCAATACCACCGAAGTTCGGCCAGACAAAGTTACCCCCCATCACACTGCTGGACGATATTGACCAGAGTACAACTGGCTTTTCCCGAATAGAATTGGAACAAATGTCGAGACAGGTTGAAATGATTTTGGCCGATTTTGGTGTCGAAGCAGTCGTTGTCGCGGTTCTTCCCGGTCCTGTTATCACCCGGTTTGAAATCGAACCTGCTGCGGGTGTTAAGGTTAGTCGGATTAGTGCACTTTCTAAAGACCTTGCCCGAGCAATGTCGGTACCAAGTGTGAGGATCGTTGAGGTGATCCCAGGAAAATCTGTTATTGGGCTGGAAATTCCGAATGTAAATCGTGAGATAGTTTCGCTTCGGGCAGTGTGTGTCTCGAAACAGTACAAGAATTCTCCCTCGCCACTAACCCTAGTTTTGGGCAAAGACATTGCCGGAACAACGGTTGTGGCGGATTTGGGGAAAATGCCCCATTTACTTGTCGCAGGAACAACGGGCTCCGGAAAATCCGTAGCAGTTAACGCTATGATCTTGAGTCTTCTATACAAATCAACGCCTGATCAGGTTCGACTCATTTTGATTGATCCAAAAATGCTCGAATTATCGGTTTATGAAGGAATTCCACATCTACTGACTCCCGTCGTCACTGACATGAAAGAAGCGTCCAATGCCCTACGATGGTGTGTTGCAGAAATGGAGCGTAGGTATCGGGTGATGTCGATGTTGGGCGTTAGAAATCTGGAGGGTTTCAATCGCAAGGTAAGTGACGCTCAAGAGAAAGGAGAACCCATCAAAGATCCTTTGTTTCAGCCGGGTATTCCTTTGCAAGAGGGAGAGGAGCATCCAGTACTAGCACCCCTACCGAATATTGTCATCGTGATCGACGAACTTGCGGACATGATGATGATTGTGGGTAAAAAAGTGGAGGAATCGATTGCTCGGTTAGCTCAAAAAGCCCGCGCTGCGGGGCTGCATTTAATTTTAGCGACCCAACGTCCTTCAGTGGATGTGTTGACTGGACTTATCAAAGCAAATATACCTACACGGTTGGCTTTTCAGGTTTCATCAAAAATTGATTCAAGGACTATTCTCGATCAATCGGGTGCGGAGAACTTACTAGGTAATGGTGATATGTTGTTTCTACCGCCGGGAACTAGCTTGCCGCTTCGAGCCCATGGCGCGTTTGTTTCGGATCACGAAGTACATCGTGTCGTAGACTTTATAAAGTCCATGGGGACAGCTAACTATCTGGATGAAATATTAAAGGAAAATCAAGATAATGGAGACTTTCCCGGTTCAAGTTCCGATTCCGACGAAGAAACCGACCCGCGCTACGATGAGGCTGTCCAAGTTGTTACTGAAAGTCGTAAAGCATCAATATCTTATGTCCAAAGACGGCTCAAAGTTGGATACAATCGTGCGGCTCGTATGATGGAGGATATGGAGGCAGCGGGTGTAGTGAGTGGTACCGAAGCTAATGGAAATAGAGAGGTGTTAGCGCCTCCACCACCTGAGGATTAAAGGATATTATTATTTTTAGCGCACTTATATTTTGGATCCTAGTGATGCCCAAAAAACTTTAGATGCGCGACATCTCTACGGTTGGCCACACTTTGGTATCCAACCGGGTGACAATCGAAAGGAGTTTCTCGCACCAAAGTT
>CAZZET010000033.1:0-33146 GCA_964653275.1 uncultured Methylococcales bacterium | reverse complement strand
AAGTTTTTCATTATTATCTTGCTGATTCACCGTCATAGGGTCATTTTAGTATTCTAAAATTTATGGCGCTAGATCACCTATTCCCCTCATGCTCTGTAGGCACTGCATCGATAGGCTCCCACCATAGCCATCTCCTTTTTCACATACGCATTAGTATAGAAACTAAACTCTTTTCAACCAACCGATTTTGCTTTTTCAATATATTTACATTTATTTCTTAACAAATAAAGTTTCGAAGTGGTACCCAACTGGGTCGCTTGTGGCGGTCATCGGACTCTTACTCATAATAGTCTCTCCAAAAACAAAACAACGTTTTTCGGAGAGCTACCCAATCGTACCGTTTTTGGCAGTTTAAAGGACTCTTAAATTTGCGTATCACGCACGCCTGCGTCTATCTTTCTTACTGTCAACCGGACGGTCGCCCGTTACCCAGGTTTGTTGAGTGCTTTTCTTGCACTTATTAAGGCGTGTTGCAAGTTATTTATTTTTACTCCAATGGGTGACAAAAGTGTAGCGGTAAATGTAGCAGTGTGACTCATTTATAGCAGAATGATAAGGGAAGATTTTACTTAACTATTTGATTTAAATGGTCGGGGCGAGAGGATTTGAACCTCCGACCACCTGCACCCCATGCAGGTACGCTACCAAGCTGCGCTACGCCCCGTTAAAATTTTTGAAAAGGTGTGAGCATGATACCACCACAGCCAGATTACTAGGAATGTCCGTTATTTTAAGACCTGCAGTAATTCCTCTAATTCCCCACAAAGTTGGCGAATTATCTGTTTACTACGCGTAAGATCTTCTCGTGAATCTCCGCTCTCTAGATGTGCCCGCGCACCTCCAATTGTAAATCCTCGACTATAAAGCAAAGATCTAATTTGCCGAATCATCAATACATCATGTCGTTGATAGTAACGCCGGTTACCACGTCTTTTCACCGGATTCAATTGTGGGAATTCTTGTTCCCAATAACGCAATACATGTGGTTTTACACCACAGAGTTCACTGACCTCCCCGATCGTAAAATATCGTTTAGCCGGGATAGGAGGTAATTCGTTATTATTGTTCGGTTCGAGCATATCCTTCGATTAGGGCTTTAAGCTTTTGACCCGGTCTGAATGTCACAACCCTACGTGCACTTACTGGGATATCTTCACCAGTCTTTGGATTCCTTCCGGGACGCTCGCTTTTATCTCTAAGATCAAAATTGCCGAATCCAGAAAGTTTGACCTGCTTCCCATTTTCCAGGGAAGATTTAATTTCTTCAAAAAACAGCTCAACCATCTCTTTTGCTTCTCGTTTATTTAAACCCAAATCATCGAATAGTCGTTCGGCTAAATTTGCTTTGGTTAAGGTCATATTTTAGTCTCTCAGCTTTGCACCAAGTTTATCAGTTAATCGATTCAATACCTTAGAAACTATAGCATCGATTTTTTGCTCTGTTAATGTCGATTCATAGTCCTGCAAAATTAAACCCAATGCCACGCTTTTTTTGCCAGACTCTACCCCCTCTCCACGGTATACGTCGAAAACACGAATGTCACTCAAAATATTGTTTTTTATCTCATAAATAGTATCCACCAAATCCCTCGCCGAAACCCCTTCGTCTACGATTACCGCTAAATCCCGACGAACCCAAGGAAATTTTGAACATGCCTTAAAAACTGGAAGACAACGATCCAAAATCCCGTCGCAATCGAGCTCGAAAAGAAAAATAGGATTTTCAAATTCCAACTCTTTTTGTAGCACTGGATGCAACATACCCAACCAACCAATGCGTTCACGTACACTAGACAAAACCTCAGCGGTCTGTCCCGGATGCAAAGCCGGATGCTTCGCAGGGGAAAAACTGTATTCTTTGTTTGTTAAATCCAATAATGACTCAACATCTGACTTAATGTCGTAAAAATCAACCAACCGAGACCTTCCTGCCCATTGCTCGGGATCTGCAGTCCCAGTAATCAAACCGGCTATTCTTTGTTTCTGTTGAATTTCATCGCCAAATTTCAAAAAAATCAACCCGTTCTCAAAAAAACGGATTCTTTCCTGTTGGTGATTCATATTCCACTGGGCCGCTAACAACAAACCGGCCCACAAATTAGTTCGCATCATTGAAAGCCCCGAGGAAATCGGATTTTCAATTGGGATTGGTTTATGTTCAGGCTCAAGCTTTACTAAGAGATTTTCTTCGCCAAAACTAAAGGTAATGGCCTCCTGAAAATCCCGATCAACCAAAACATCTTTTAAACGATCCAAGCTAAGTTTATTTTCCGTATCCTTTCCCAGCTCTACATGCATTAAAAGATTGCTGCGAGGAAGCTTATCATATCCATAAATTCTTCCTAATTCCTCAACAAGATCAGCCTCAATTGCAATATCAAATCGAAAACTCGGAGGCGTTACCGACCAACATCCACCCTGTTGTTCAACACTCATACCCATGCGTTTCAAAATATCTTCGATTTCAGCATCGCTAAACGCAACCCCTAGAATCTTTTCTACCCTTTTCGACCTTAACAAAATCGGTTGACGTTGGGGCAAAAAACTCGTTTGCATGACCTCAATAATCGGACCAACCTGGCCCCCTGTAATCGATACGACCAACTCCGTAGCACGCTCAATAGCACGCCGCTGCAGATCAGGATCGACTCCTCGTTCGAAACGGTGGGAAGAATCAGTATGCAACCCATAGTGACGAGATTTACCCATAATCACAGTAGGAGAAAAAAATGCACACTCCAAAAAAATATCTTGGGTATCGCTGCTCACAGCAGAACCAGTTCCCCCCATAATCCCCGCCAACGCTAATGGACCAGAATTATCTGCAATAACGAGCATGTCACCAGTAAGGGTGATTTCCTGATCGTTTAAGAGCAATAGTTTTTCTTGTTCATAAGCATAACGAACAATAATTTCTCCATTGATTTTCGAATAATCAAAAGCATGCAACGGCTGTCCAAGTTCAAGCAACACGTAGTTGGTTACGTCAACAAGAGGTCCCAACGACCGAAGTCCAGACCGTCTTAAGCGCTCCTTCATCCAAATTGGAGTTTGTGCGGCTGAATCAACTCCTTTTATCAGTCTTCCCATGTATCGAGGACACGCTTCAGGTGCCTCAACCCGAATAGACAATATCTGTCGGTGAGCGATTGCACCCTCCATCAAACTCGGCACCTCCCAATCAAGCCGATTCAATACCGCCACCTCACGAGCCACGCCTTCGACGCTCAGGCAATCAGCACGGTTGGGCGTTAGATCAATTTCAATAATTGAATCGTCCAACTTAAGGTAATTGCGGATATCATTACCTACCGGAGCATCGCCTGGGAGTTCCATTAATCCCTCAGCTTCTTCGGCCAACCCCAATTCCATCTGAGAACACAGCATTCCAAACGATTCCTCTCCTCTCAGTTTCGATTTTTTGATACGAAAATCACCAGGTAGCGTTGCTCCAACGAGGGCTGTGGGAGCACGCATACCCTCATAGACATTAGAAGCACCGCAGACAATCTGAAGCGGGTCGCCCGCTCCGATCCTAACTTTACACACGTTTAACCTATCAGCATTAGGATGGGGCTTAACCTCCAGCACCTCACCCACCACGATACTCTCAAAATCACCTGCAGCAGAATCCACCCCTTCAACCTCTAACCCAGCCATAGTCAACTGGTCAACCAACTCAACGGTGTTGACATCAGGATTGACGCTTTCTCTTAGCCAGGCCTCACTAATCTTCATACGTTATTTAGTTAAACTGCTTTAAAAATCTCAAATCATTATCGAAAAACAGCCTCAAATCACTGATTCCGTATCGAAGCATGGCTAACCGCTCAACACCCATACCAAACGCAAATCCAGTATGCATCTCATTATCTATATTAACAAATTTAAACACTTGTGGATGTATCATTCCACATCCGAGCACTTCAAGCCAACCACTTTGACCACAGACTCGGCATCCCTTTCCTCCACACATTACACATTCAATATCCACTTCCGCAGACGGCTCAGTAAATGGAAAATAGGAGGGTCGAAATCGCAACTGCATTTCTTTTTCAAAGAATGCGCTCAGAAATTCATATAACACACCCTTAAGATCCGTAAAGCTAACATCAGTATCCACTAAAAATCCTTCAACCTGATGAAACATCGGAGTGTGAGTCAAATCCGAGTCACACCGGTAAACTCTTCCAGGCGCAATGACTTTTAATGGAGGTTGGTGTTTTTCCATAACCCGTACCTGGACTGGCGAAGTATGGGTACGCAATAGGGTATGTTGGTCAAAGTAAAACGTATCGTGCATTGCCCGTGCTGGATGATGCTCGGGTATATTTAAAGCCTCAAAATTGTGGTAGTCATCTTCAATTTCCGGCCCCTCTACCGTCTCAAAACCGACGGTGGAAAAGATATGTGTGATCCTCCGTAAAGTTGCGGTGACAGGATGCAAACCACCAAGCCTTTTATTTCTACCCGGCAGAGTAACATCGATCGTTTCTGCTGAAAGGCGCTTTTCCAATAGGCTCTGCTGCAGACTATCCTTTCGCAAATTAAGTTCAGCTTGAAAACTCTTTCTCGCGCTATTTATAGCTTGTCCCGCGACGGGCCTCTGGTCTGGCGGAAGTTTCACCAAAGCCTTCATCTCAAGGGTAAAAACACCTTTTTTGCCAAGATGCTCGACCCTAACCTGCTCCAACTGGCTTAGATCGCTCGCTAAGTTGAGCTTTTCCAACGCGCACGCAAGGATTTCTTCAACAGAAGCTGTCACCTATATAAACCTTTGATTATTTTTAGAATTTTCGAAAAAGAGAGGGGGCTCCCCTCACCCTTATTCAGGTGGATTGTGCTAACCGCGCCAACTCAGCAAAGCCTTCTTTATCATGAACAGCTAGATCCGCTAAAATTTTCCGATCAATATCGATCGAAGCTTTTTTTAATCCGTTCATAAAGCGGCTATACGATAGCCCACATTCTCGGGCAGCCGCATTAATCCTTACAATCCACAACGCTCGAAACTGGCGCTTTTTTTGCCTTCGATCACGATAGGCATATTGGCCTGCCTTTATGACTGCCTGTTTTGCTACTCGATAAACACGACTACGCGCCCCGTAATAGCCCTTAGCTTGCTTTAAAACTTTTTTGTGCCTTGCTCGCGCAGTAACTCCACGTTTGACTCTCGGCATACAATTTTCTCCGAATTTATAATTATTAACAGGTCCCTATTCAGTTCACCACCATTGTATTCCATAACCGCATCAAAGTACTCATTTACATGTGAAAATGGATACTTTTTCTATTCTGACACAAAATAGAAATAAGCTAAACAGCAACCGGGTAGTTAATCGTTACATCAACTATAAGGGAGCATCCTCTCAGCGCTTCGGATATCCGCAGCATGCAGGGAAGTAGCCTTCCTCAATTGCCTTTTCCTTTTTGTGGTTTTTTTAGTCAAAATATGACGACGGTGAGATTGCCCACACTTAAACCTCCCCGATGCGGTACGCCTAAAACGTTTAGCAGCTCCGCGATTGGTCTTTATCTTTGGCATTTTCTTAAATTCTCTCGATGCAATTTAATTTTTTTTCTTTGGTGCGAGTACCATCACCATTTGTCTTCCTTCCATTTTTGGAAACTGCTCTACCACCGCCAACTCTTCCAAGTCGGCTTCAACCCTTTTCAAAAGGTCCATTCCCAGTTCTCTATGGGCCATTTCCCGGCCCCTAAATCTTACCGTCACTTTAGTCTTATCTCCATCGTTAAGAAAACGCTTTAAACTTCTAATCTTGACCTGATAATCCCCTGCGTCTGTCCCAGGACGAAACTTGATCTCTTTAACATGAATCAGTTTTTGCTTCTTTTTAGCAGCATGCAGTTTTTTATTTTGCTCAAACCGATACTTCCCATAATTCATAATTCTGCAGACTGGTGGCTCAGCATTAGGAGAAATCTCGACAAGATCGAGATCCTGATCATATGCTGTTCGTTTAGCCTGATCTATAGCGACCAGACCCGCTTGCCCACCATCAGCATCAATCAATCTGACCATTGGCGAGGTAATTTCATCGTTCAGTCGTGCTTCTTTTTTTGCAGCGATACCCTCTTCTCCTATCTTAATTAGCCACTTGACCGCGGCATTCTATTTCATTATTCAACAGAATTCTAAACTGATCTAACGAAAAGGTTCCCAAATTTTTCCCTTGTTGGGTCCGAACTGAAATCGAATTCGATTCAACTTCATTGTCCCCCACGACCAAAAGATAGGGTATCTTTTGCATCGCGTGCTCGCGGATTTTAAAACCGATCTTCTCATTTCTCAAGTCTAATCTTGTTCGAATCCCGTACTTCTCAAAGAAATGTTGTACACTGCGAGCATAATTTGCTTGTTGATCGGTAATATTACAAACCACAATTTGGATCGGCGCCAGCCAAAGTGGAAATATTCCCGCGTAATTTTCGATCAGGATACCGATAAATCTTTCCAACGAACCCAATATAGCCCGATGTAGCATTACCGGCACATGTTTTGAGCCATCTTCTGCTATAAAGCTAGCTTCCAGCCGTCCCGGCATGGAAAAATCTACCTGGATGGTTCCACATTGCCAAACCCGGCCCAGGCAGTCTTTCAACGAAAACTCTATTTTGGGCCCATAAAATGCCCCTTCCCCAGGCTGGAGATCCCATTCCAATTCCTTGTTGTTCAAAGCCAATTCCAAAGCAATTTCGGCCTTATCCCACACCGCATCATCGCCAACACGGTTTTCCGGCCGAGTTGAAAGTTTTATCAAAATTTCTTCGAAACCAAAGTCTCGATACACCTCAAACAACAAATCAATGAACGATGCCACTTCAGCTTGTATCTGGCTTTCCGTGCAAAAAATATGGGCATCGTCTTGGGTAAAGTTTCTAACTCGCATAAGACCATGCAACGTACCCGAGGGTTCATTGCGATGGCACGAACCAAATTCAGCCATACGGATTGGAAGTTCACGGTAGCTTTTTAGTCCTTGGTTATATATCTGGACATGGCAGGGACAATTCATCGGTTTTATCGCATAGTCACGATGTTCCGAATGTGTAGTGAATATCATATCCCCAAATTTATCCCAATGACCAGACTTTTCCCAGAGTGATTTATCAACAACCTGAGGAGTTTTAACTTCGTAATAGCCTTTCATTCGGAGCTGGTCACGTATATATTGTTCAACTACCTGGTAAATAGTCCAACCTTTATCGTGCCAAAAAACCATACCAGGAGCCTCTTCCTGGGTATGGAATAAATCTAGCTTTTTCGCAACTTTCCGATGATCCCTTTTTTCTGCTTCTTCTATACGATGCAAATACGCTTTTAATGCTTTTTTATCATGCCAAGCGGTTCCGTATATCCGCTGCAACATCTCGTTATTTGAATCACCACGCCAATAAGCCCCGGCAATTTTGGTCAGCTTGAAAGCCTTTAATTTACGAGTATTCGGAACGTGGGGGCCACGGCACAAATCGGTAAAATCGCCCTGGCTATACAGCGACAACTCTTCGTCTCCAGGAATACTTTCGATAATACGAGCTTTATAAACTTCTCCTTGCGCCCGAAAATATTGAATTGCCTCTGCCCTGGGCATTACGCTACGCTTCACATCTAAACTCTCCGAGGAAAGTTCGTGCATCTTCTTTTCGATCAGCTTAAGGTCTTCGCTGGTGAACGCGCGCTCAAAACAAAAATCGTAGTAAAACCCATCCGCAATTACCGGTCCTATTGTAACTTGTGCGCTCGGGAAAAGAAGCTTAACCGCTTGCGCTAATAGATGGGCCGTCGAATGCCTGATTATTTCCAAACCCTCATCATCCTTGCCGGTGATTATCTGCACTCGGGCATCACAATCTACTACCGCAGCACAATCTACCAACTTTTCGTCAATACGCCCTGCTATGGAGGCCTTTGCCAACCCAGAACCAATGGATTCCGCTATTTCCGTAATAGTAACGGCGTGATCAAACTTGCGTGTTGACCCATCAGGAAGTGAAATTATCGGCATTAACCCAGCGGCGTGTAACGGTTTCGGTATTCCAGATGGAGAAAAACTAGTTTTGCAAAAAACTAAAGCACCGCGATGCGATGCTTTTTTTCGAATTGGTAGGCGCGATTGGAGTTGAACCAACGACCCCCACCATGTCAAGGTGGTGCTCTAACCAGCTGAGCTACGCGCCTGTTAACCTTACGTTCTATATGTTCTTGTATTCTAGCCTAGTTTCTTTGATTGTAAAAGGTATTTCTTAACTGCTCTTGAGAGCAAAAGACTCAAAACCTTTGAACTGTAATCAAAAGCTATGAATTTTACGTAGAATAAATCTTATATCACACAATACTTGATCGAATGTCTTTGATTCTATCACGTAAATCTGCAGCTTCTTCAAATTCCAAATCCCTCGCATGGGTATACATTTTTTCTTCAAGTTCTTTTATCAACTTCGCTGCCTGCTTGGGTGAATTGACATTATAGCCGGGCCCTACTTCCGCAACTTTAGAGTCCCCTGCACCGAGCTTACGCCCTGCTCCTGGAATAGTCACCTCCAAAATATCAGTTACTTTTTTCTGAATTGAGGCTGGGATTACACTATGTACCCTATTATATTCGATTTGCTTGTTTCGACGACGCTCTGTTTCCTCAATTGCCGCTTTCATCGAACGTGTAGTCCTATCACCATAAAGAATCACGTGTCCATTGACATTTCGGGCAGCACGCCCCATTGTTTGAACTAAGGAAACAACCGAACGTAAAAACCCCTCCTTATCGGCATCGAGAATTGCAACTAACGAGACCTCAGGAATGTCAAGGCCTTCTCGGAGGAGATTGATCCCCACCAAAACATCGAACCGACCAAGCCGCAGATCATGAATAATTTCGACCCGTTCAACCGTATCAATATCAGAATGTAGGTAACGCACCCGAACATCGTGATCAAGCAAATATTCGGTTAAATCTTCTGACATACGCTTGGTTAGAGTCGTCACCAATACTCGCTCGTTTTGCTGAACACGGCATCGGATTTCAGACATTAAGTCGTCGACTTGGGATATTGCAGGACGAACCTCAACTCCCGGATCCACTAACCCCGTAGGGCGAACCACCTGCTCCACAACGGAACCCGAGTGTTCTCGCTCATAAGCACTTGGGGTCGCTGACACATAAATACGTTGCGGGGAACGTACTTCAAATTCTTCAAATTGCAACGGCCGGTTATCTAGTGCTGACGGCAGTCTGAACCCATATTCGACCAAGGTTTCTTTCCGTGAACGGTCACCTCGATACATGGCACCAAGCTGAGGGATTGTGACATGGCTTTCGTCAATTACCACGATCGCGTCGTCAGGCAGGTAGTCGAACATAGTTGGGGGAGGATCACCTTGTTCCCTTCCCGAAAGATAGCGTGAATAATTTTCGATTCCCGAACAATACCCCACCTCCAGAATCATCTCAAGATCGAATAAAGTCCTTTGTTCAAGCCGTTGTGCTTCAACCAGTTTGTTCAATGATCGCAATTGATCCAAGCGTTCCTTCAATTCAATTTTTATATGATCAACTGCTTTCAACAGTTTTTCCCGAGGAGTCACATAGTGTGTCTTCGGAAATACCGTGTACCGTGCGATTCGACTAATAATCTCGCCGGTCAGTGGGTCAAACAATGACATCCTTTCGATTTCGTCATCGAACAATTCAACACGCAAAGCTTCCTTTTCTGATTCTGCCGGATAAATATCAACGACATCGCCTCTTACCCGATAAGTCGCCCTACGCAGTTCTAGATCGTTACGGGTATACTGCATTTCTGCCAATCTTCGAAGCAGGGTACGTTGATTGATCAGGTCCCCTCTCACCAGATGCAACACCATCTTAAAATAGGATTCTGGCTCCCCTAAACCGTAGATAGACGACACAGTCGCGACCACAATCGTATCCCGTCTTTCGATCAAGGCTTTTGTGGCAGACAAACGCATTTGCTCAATATGTTCGTTGAGAGAAGCGTCCTTTTCGATGTAAGTGTCCGAAGCTGGGACATAGGCTTCCGGTTGATAGTAGTCGTAGTAAGAAACAAAGTACTCCACCGCGTTTTCCGGAAAGAAATCTTTCATCTCTCCATAAAGTTGAGCCGCTAGTGTTTTATTCGGTGCGAGGATCATAGCCGGTCGTTGAATATCTTTGATCACATTGGCAATGGTAAAGGTTTTGCCCGACCCCGTGACCCCGAGAAGCGTTTGATGCAATTCACCAACACTCAACCCTTCAGTTAGACTGTCAATCGCCTGAGGCTGGTCGCCTGCAGGCTGAAAACTGCAATGCAAATTAAATTTTTTAGTCACAGGGATTCATATATTGCGCCGCATCAAGTACCATACTTTTAAACCATAATTTTTAGCTGTTATATTTAATGAGCATTCAACTTTCCAAACGTGTTGTATCCGTCAAACCCTCCCCTACACTAGCCATTACCGCACGAGCCGCGTCGATGAGAGCGGAAGGCAAGGATATTATTGGCCTAGGCGCCGGAGAACCAGATTTTGATACGCCCTCTCATATCAAAGATGCGGGGATCCAAGCAATTCACAAAGGATTCACCAAGTACACCGCCGTCGACGGAATTACCAGCTTAAAAAATGCCATTATAAACAAATTCGACCGAGACAACGGCCTACGATATCAAAGTAACCAGATCCTCGTCTCCTGCGGCGGTAAGCAAAGTTTTTTCAACCTTGCTCAAGCCCTTCTTAATCCAGGCGATGAAGCAATTATCCTTGCACCCTATTGGGTGTCATACCCAGACATGGTTATCCTCGCCGGTGGAAGACCGGTCATCATTAACACGACCCAACAACAACATTTTAAAATCACTCCGCAACAATTACGAGATGCGTTGACTGAAAACAGTCGATTATTTGTATTAAACAGTCCTTCCAATCCAAGCGGAATGGCGTATTCCCTAAACGAATTAACCGCCTTAGCCAAGGTGCTTCTTGAATATCCAAAGGTTATCATTGCAACCGATGATATGTATGAACATATCCTCTGGCCTGGCAATACGTTTTGTAACATACTGAACGCAAGCCCGGAACTCTATGAAAACACTATTGTACTTAATGGAGTATCTAAGGCATATTCCATGACAGGTTGGCGTATCGGTTATGCTGCGGGACCAGCCCAACTTATCCAGGCCATGAAGAAAATTCAATCACAAAGCACATCGAACCCAACATCGATTTCCCAAGTCGCGGCTGAAGCCGCCTTAGGTGGCGATCAAAACTGTGTACAACTCATGGTTGACGCATTCAAAATGAGACACGATTATGTGGTTGAGACCCTCAACAACATAAAAGGAATTTCCTGCCTACCAACAGACGGTACTTTTTATGTCTTCCCAAATGTACAGGCTATTATCGACACAATGAACGTGGGTGATGATGACCTAGGTTTCGTAGAGTTTTTAATCGAAAAAGCTGGAGTCGCTGTTGTACCAGGGTCAGCGTTTGGTTGCCCGGGTCATATCAGAATTTCCATTGCTACGGGGATGGAAAACCTGAAGAGTGCTATGGGACGCATTCAGACTGCGCTACTTGCTGCCTAAGGAAAACGGCCTCAAATAGGAACAGTTTTCGTTTCTCTGAAACTGTATGGACCGTTTGCAAACCCATTCGCGGAGAACATTCCAGTTAGTATCTAAGAATCGATAAAAAGGCATTCGACCAGCAGATAACAACGGTTCTAACTCTGGAAGCGGAATAATGTCACTTGGTGTCTAGAACATGGACCGAAAATAAGTCTAGTTCCCAGGGATCAAATAAGGTTTTTAATACCCCAGATTGGAGAAGTTCTTCGGCTTAAGAAAAAACCAACCAAGTTATAGTGATATTCCGCTCTATAATGAAGAGAATTATATCGAATTAAAAATTAGACGTTACGAAAAGTGCTTAGCCAACCACTGCTAAGTTTAATTTCCTAACCACTTTTTCCTCCCTTAATCCGCAAAAAAATAAACCGACTTATTCTTTCGACAAACTATTCAAATAGTCTTTAAAACTATCTTTCAGCTCCGCATGCTGCAGTCCATGGTCGACAGTAGCAATTAAATATCCCAATTTAGATCCACAATCATAGCGCCTACCACGAAATTCATAGGCGAGAACCTGTTCATCCAGTAACAACCGCGCAATTGCGTCTGTCAATTGTATTTCACCACCCGCTCCCCTGCCAGTTTTTTCAATTTTTTCGAAGATCTGAGGAGTCAAGATATATCGGCCTACAACCCCTAAGTTTGAAGGAGCAACTTCAGGCGCCGGTTTTTCGACAATCGATTCTATACGACTTACCCGATTACTTGCTTCAGAAGTCTTAACAATCCCATAACTCTGTGTCTCAGAAGGTGGAACACGTTCCACCCCAAGGATGCTTGACTGTTCACTTTCAAATAATTCAACCATTTGCGCCATACAACCAGAATTGCTGTTTTCAATTAAATCATCAGCAAGGATAACGGCGAATGGTTCATCGTCGATAACAGGTTTAGCACAATAGACGGCATGCCCTAAACCTAGAGCCTCAGCCTGCCTTATGTATACACACGAGACACTACGAGGTATGATTTTTCTGACAAATTCAAGAGTCTCATGTTTGCCACGAGCCTCTAATTCTGTCTCCAACTCATAGGCTTTATCAAAATGATCCGCAATAGAATTTTTTGTCCGTCCAGTGACAAATACCATAACTTCAACCCCAGCAGCTACCGCTTCCTCCACTGCATATTGGATCAGCGGTTTATCCACAACCGGTAACATCTCTTTTGGGCTCGCTTTCGTTGCAGGTAAAAAACGAGTTCCTAATCCAGCTACCGGAAATACAGCCTTCCTGATTCTATGATTCATGATTCCAAAAATTAATTTTCACCATACGGGCCTTACATAAATACACAACAACTACCGTAATCATAGCGAAAATAATTTTTTTGTTAATTTTTTATCCCTCTAGGGGAAACGGCTTACAATTAAATGCGGCACTGTTTCATCAGTCTACCCTGCGATTTTGATTAACGATTAGATATTTTAAAGCTCTATAACCACCGGTTTTATCGTTTCCCAGTGATGACAACTCGGACAACGCCAATGGATTTGATTACAAGAAAACCCGCATTGAGCACATTGATAAAAGGCTTGTTTTGTCAAAAGCTTGGAACAAATATCGGACAACTTAGACAGAATCTTTCTGCTTTCTTCGTTCGAACGCGTCATGAGCATAGTCACCAACACATCTATACCCTGGATTGTTGTATTCCCATTAAGGGTTTCCAGCAAAAATTCAATTGCACGATCATCGCCTTCGTTCCGTTCCAAAAGTTTCGCAATTTCGGCAGTTGCCCCCGGAATGGAATATTGATCGTAAAGATAATTTAAATAGCTAACATGTTTTCCACCCCCACCGACATTTTCGAAACATTTAATCAATGGGTTAATTGCTTCACACAAATAGACTGGATCCTGATTTTCTACACGTTTCAATGACTCTATGGCATGATCGTAGTAATCTTGATCCATCCACATGTCGGCCGCAATAAGCGAAGCTCGAACACAACATTTATTTTCCCTTAACGAATGCTCAATAAATTCAGCAGCTTTCCCTTTATCTCCTTTTTCATACGACTCCAAAGCAAGTTCACAATAAAATTGAGCAGCACTCTCCCCTCGGAGACCCCCACCAATTTGATCTAGTTTTCTTTTATATTCAATCGCTTTAAACCACTCCTTTTCTTGCTGGTAAAGGTACAAAAGTTGTTGCAATGCCGCCTTTTTGAAAGCACCTGCACCCACTAATTGAAGAAACAACGCTTCGGCTCGCCCGTATAAACCAGCCCGCAAATAATCCATACCCAATTCGAACAATACTTGCCTTTGCTGGTCCTTACACAAATCCTTTCGATCAACGAGGCGCTTATGAATGCTGATAGCTCGTTCAATTTCGCCCCTCTTCCTAAACAAACTCCCTAACGCCAAGTGGGTCTCAACTGTTTCGTTCCCATCCTCCAGCAAAAAAACAAAGACATCCAACGCCTTATCTGGCCGCTCATCAAAAAGGTGATTTAGGCCTTGGAAATAGGCTAGGTTTCGCTTGTGAAGATTATTGAGTGATTTTTTTTTAAAATGCTTGGTGGCTGCAAACCAACCAGATACAGCCGCAATTGGTAACAATAGGGCTAAGATCTGCTCCATTATTCGGTTTGATGGTTTGGAATCGACGTTCGCAGACTTTCAAGTTCCTGCTCCACCGAAATAAGCTGATTATTCAACCTTTGATAGTCGGATTTATTCTTCAATTTTCGTGAAAACCCCACCAACAATCCAAGAGCAATACCCACAGTAAATTCCAACATCAAAACCAATGCCAGCGGTATATCGACACGTGTATAGTAAAAATTAATTGAAACGGGGTTTAGATTATTTAAAGAAAAAAACAACCCCACAATGAAGATAAAACAAAAAACCAAGTAGTAAATAAATTTCATACGCTATGCTACGAAACGGATTATGGTCGACTGCCCGAGGATAGAAACCACTAAAAGACATTCAAGACATAAACAACTAATTTGATTTAACGCACTTGGAGGTGGATTTAAGTACCGAAAATCAACCCCAACAGAGTGATTTATGGAGATATCCAGGCACACGGATTGTTGCCACACTAGGTTTTCCATTTATAGAGAACCAGGTGTGGCAACTTGTCAAAAGCAAATCAGACTCAATCTACTATTTAACTAGTACGGTTTGATTTTTATTTTTGATCGAGAAACATCAACCCGATCTCGAAGTTCTTTTCCCGGTTTAAAATGAGGCACATGCTTAGCCGAAAGTGCCACAGCATCACCAGTTTTTGGATTACGCCCCACTCTTGGAGGCCGAAAATGCAAGGAAAAACTACCGAATCCTCTTATTTCTATCCGACCTCCAACAACAAGGGATTGGCCCATTTGGTCGAGAATACATTTTACAGTGAGCTCCACATCCTTTTGGGCAAGATGAGCTTGTTTCTTCGATAGCTTTTCTATTAATTCTGATTTAGTCACAGCGATTTCCACGAAAATAGGGATTAACACAAAATAGATTTTCGTCTCCTCGGAAACGAGTAGCCACCCACATAATCCATTTAGTTTAAATCGAACTATAAAGATACCACCCTCAATAAAAGCGATTCAAAAGCTCGATAACAGACGCTACCCGAATAAGTATATAACCAGACTCATTTTTTTTCTTCCATTTGCTCCTTAAAAATATCGCCCAAAGTTGGTTTTCCTACACTAGCGTTGCGTGTATAAGATTCGATTGCAGCCACTTCCTCATCCTGATCCTTACCTTTGATTGACAGGGAAATAGCTTTACTTTTCTTATCGACACCAATAAATTTAGCCTCTACTTGGTCTCCCACTTTCAATAAGGTTCTCGCATCCTCCACCCGGTCTTTTTGAATTTCTGAAGCACGGAGATAACCCTCAACTCCTTCTCCGAGAGATATGACAGCCCCTTTAGCATCAACCTCTTGCACTTCCCCTGAAACCATACTTCCCCGCTCGTGAATCGCCAGATAATTTTGAAACGGATCGGTTTCTAACTGTTTAATTCCAAGAGATATTCTCTCTCTTTCGGGATCAATACCCAAAATTACTATCTCGATTTCGTCACCCTTTTTGTAATCCCTAATTGCCGTTTCACCAGGTATATTCCAAGATATATCCGACAAATGAACTAGGCCGTCTATACCGCCTGCAAGGCCTATAAAGACACCAAAATCCGTAATAGACTTAATCGTACCGCTAATCTTATCGCCTTTATCATGGTTAGATCCAAACTCATCCCAAGGATTGACCTTACATTGCTTCATGCCCAAGGAAATCCTACGCCGATCCTCATCAATTTCCAACACCATGATCTCTACTTCATCACCCAGTTGGACTACCCGCGAAGGATTGACATTTTTGTTGGTCCAATCCATTTCCGAAACGTGAACTAGCCCTTCGACACCTTCCTCAATTTCGACAAAACAACCATAATCTGTCAAATTATTCACTTTACCGAATAACCGAGATCCTGCGGGATAACGACGCGCGATATTCTCCCACGGATCTTCTCCAAGCTGCTTCAACCCTAACGACACCCTGTTGCTGTCCTTATCGTACTTTAGTATCTTGACTTGGACCTCTTGACCAATTTCCACACATTCGGAAGGATGCCGGACACGTTTCCATGCCATATCTGTTATATGCAACAACCCATCGATACCGCCTAAATCGATAAATGCACCATAATCGGTAAGATTTTTAACAATTCCCGCAACAACAGCCCCTTCATGCAAACTGTCAAGCAACGCTTCCCGTTCGGCACTGTACTCCGACTCAACAACCGCACGCCTTGACAACACTACGTTGTTGCGTTTCTGATCGATTTTAATAACCTTAAACTCCAAGTCCTTACCCTCAAGGACCGTCGTATCTCTCACCGGACGAACATCCACCAAAGACCCTGGAAGGAAAGCCCGCAACGCACCTACGGTCACTGTAAATCCTCCACGCACCTTTCCGGTAATCCGCCCGATCACTTTTTCATCATCGTCTGCAGCTTTTTCTAACTCGCTCCATGCGTTTAATCTTTTTGCTTTATCTCGTGAAAGAAGCGTCGCACCGAGCCCATCTTCCACCATATCGAGAGCGACGTCGACAACATCCCCAACGGCAACTTCCATCTCGCCGTCCGAATCAAGAAATTGCCATTTCGGAATTACGCCTTCCGATTTTAGACCTGCATTGACCAAAACAACATCCATACTAATATCCACCACTGTACCCGACAGAATAGACCCAGGACGCATTTCTGTTCCAGCCAAACTCTCTTCAAATAATTCAGCAAAGCTTTCGCTCATGTGTTGTTTCTCGACTTGCTTTTGATCCACGAAAGACAATTTTCACGAATCACAATAATTTAGTTAAAAAAAGCTGCTAAAACGCACTAGATCAGCAGCTACCTACGGAACCCGTTTTATGCTTTCAAAATTGAAAAACACTATTACAGATTCAAAATCTTTTTACAATCATCCCCAAAATCCTTTCTATGACCTGTTCCGCTGAAATTTCGCTCGAGTCAATAACAATCGCATCTTCAGCTTTCTTCAGCGGAGCATTATCCCGATCTTTGTCTCGGCGATCTCGTTCCCCGAGCTCTTTGGTTATCCGACTAAGAGTAACACCTATACCTTTTTCATTCAACTGGTTGTATCGCCGCTGAGCCCGTGCGCTAGCACTCGCCGTCAAATAAATCTTGTGCGTAGCATCAGGAAATACCACCGTCCCCATATCCCGGCCATCTGCGACTAATCCTGGGAGCTGCCGAAATTCCCGCTGCTTCTTTAACAAGGCTCGCCTAACTTTGGGAAAAACTGCGATACGAGATGCCGTATTCCCACACGTTTCCGTAGAAAGTTGATCGGTTATCTCAATACCTTCTAAAAACACCGATAGCTCATCTTCAACCTGGAAAGAAACTTCTAGTAATGCCGCTTTTACTGCCACTAACTCTTCTTTGTCGAGCGGGAGTTTGTGCTTAGTCATACAAACCGCCAACGAACGGTATATCGCTCCACTATCAAGATAGTGCCAACCCAGAGCTTTTGCGATAGCCCGGCTCACCGTCCCCTTACCTGCACCACTAGGCCCATCGATAGCAAGAACTGGGGTCATGTTATTCACCGTACACCACCCTTAACAGAGATTGCCAGACCGAGCTGACTGGATATTTCGATAAAATTTGGAAATGACGTATTTACGTTTTCACAATTTGAAATGACAATTGGGTTTTTTGCCCGCAACCCGGCGATAGAAAAAGCCATGGCCACGCGATGGTCCCCGGATGCATCAACATTTCCTCCGGATAATTGACCACCTTCTATCAAAATTCCATCCGCCTCGGGGATTGCCTTAATACCAAGTTGATTCAATCCATTCGCCATAACTTGAATTCGGTCACTTTCTTTTACCTTAAGCTCAGCAGCACCCTTTAGACATGTTTCGCCTTCGGCGCAAGCAGCTGCTATGAAGACAATAGGAAATTCATCGATTGCCAACGGAACCAAGTCCTGTGGAATCTCAATCCCCCTTAATTGACTAAAGCCGACACAAAGATCAGCAACCGGCTCACCGCCGACGACTGTTTCATTCTTTATCTCAATTTCTGCACCCATTAGCCGAAGAATACTCAAAATTCCAATTCGCGTTGGATTCATACCAACATGGTTTATCTCTAAACGTGATCCCGGTGTAATTATTGCTCCAACCAGAAAAAAAGCTGCGGCTGAAATATCTCCCGGGATATCGATTTCTGTTGCCGTAAGAGCTTCTCCCGGATTAATACAAATCCTACGATCCACCACTTGCACAGGGTAGGAAAACCCTTTCAACATAGTTTCTGTGTGATTCCGAGTTCGGACAGGTTCAGTTATACATGTTTTACCTTTTGCATATATCCCTGCCAATAAAAGACACGATTTCACCTGCGCACTTGCAACTGGCATTTCATAACTAACACCTTCAAGCACATGCCCCCCCTGAATGCATAATGGTGCCGTACCTTGGCTCGATGGAGCAATACTCGCACCCATCCTCTTCAAAGGGCTTATTATCCGCTGCATCGGCCTCTGAGACAACGATTGATCCCCAATCAAAACTGAATCGAATTCTTGCCCAACAAGTAGTCCACTCAATAACCGCATCGATGTCCCTGAATTACCCAAATCAAGTGCTTGACCAGGTCTCGATAAGCCATTAAGCCCAACACCTTGTATAGTCACCGAGCCTTCATCAGGCCCATCGATAGCTACACCCATCGATCTAAATGCATTCAAAGTCGCGAGTGTGTCCTCCGCCTCCAAAAATCCCGATATCTGAGTTATTCCTTCGGCAATTGACCCAAGTATGATCGCTCGATGGGAAATCGACTTATCTCCACTAACTCGGAACTGCCCATGAAGTGTCCCCCCGGGTGTTACATTAAAGGATATTGTTTTTAGCATCCTCTAGGATCTTAAAGTTATAGAAAAGGAACAAAATGAGTTGAAATAATTTTTTGAGAGCAAGGCATTAACACATAGGAATAAATCCACATGTCAAGCGTTTGCAGGACATCTACCGGCAATTAAACTGGTTCATTTTATCGGTTGTTTTTGATGTGATGTCCTAGTTTTGGTATTGGTTGAGAAATCGCCTTCTAGCACTATTTGCACGACTAAAGACCCCAAAAAGCTCCTCGGTCTCATTGTTTTTCAAGTTCTTTGCAACCCCATCGAGTTCACCAATCAATTGTTCAATCAATCCGACAATTTCCCCTCGATTTGCCAAACAGATATCCAGCCACATAGTAGGATCGCTGGATGCAATGCGAGTGAAATCCTTAAAACCACCCGCTGCATACTTAAATATTTCATTATTCTCATCTTTCTGGCCCAACATATCGGTCAACGCATAAGCAACGATATGGGGTAAATGGCTGGTAGCGGCGAGAATCGTATCATGACGATGGACATCCATCTTGGAAACAGTTGCGCCCAGCATTGTCCAAAATCGCTCGACCTGCTCTACCATCACGCGATTGGAATTTTCGTCAGGAGTAATAATGACCCGCTTATTTCTAAACAAACTCGGTATCGATGCTTCTACTCCACTTGATTCCGACCCTGCAATAGGGTGTCCCGGTATAAAATTAGAGGGGACAGAACCAAACACTTGGCGCAATGATTGGACTACACTATTTTTTGTGCTTCCAACATCGGTAAAAATAGTATCTTCCGGCCAGTCAGGCTTTAGCTCGGTAAGAATTTTTTCAATCGTGCCAACAGGTGTAGCAATAACGACGAAATCCGCACCCGCCACTGCGTCTTGAATATTCGTGGCACTAAAATCTATGACCGAAAGATGCTGGGCCTTTTCAAGGTTCACCTCATCATGATCTACTCCAACAATTTCGCAGCAAACACCCTGTTGTCGTGCGGATTGAGCCACCGAACCGCCGATCAAACCAACTCCGATCACACACAACCGCTCAATCATTGGCCGTTACTATTGCCAAAGCTTTCAGAAAAGCAGCATTTTCCTTAACGGTACCAACGGTCACACGCAAATGTTGAGGCATTTCATAATTATCGAGCGGGCGCACTATAACCCCCTGGCGCAATAAATCTTTATAAATAGGAAGAGCCGTCCGCTTACAATCAAAACTGAGAAAATTTCCTACCGAAGCAAGATAGTCAATGCCTAATTTTTCCAAACCCTGCATCAGTTGGTTTAACCCTTGATTATTTACTTCTCGCGAATACTTTAAATAATCTTGGTCCAATAATGCTGCTTCAGCACCAACAAGCGCCAACGAGTTAACATTGAATGGCTGGCGAACCCGATTCATGAGGTTGGCAACTTCGGGGCTCGAGATCGCATAACCCACCCGCAAACCTGCTAGTCCATAGGCCTTCGAAAAAGTACGGGTCACCACTAGATTAGGATATTGGTCAAGCAAAGCCAGAGTATCCGGGTAATCTTCCTGTTCGACATATTCAAAATAGGCCTCATCAACGACAACAATAACTTGCCGGGACAATGTTTCTAAAAACCCCATTAATGAATCGCTGCAACAATAATTTCCAGTCGGATTATTCGGGTTCGCTACAAACACAACTCTGCATTCCCTAGGTGCCTCCCGAACCATCTTTTCGAGATCATGCCCATAACCTTGCTCGCCCAATCCATTACACGCAGGGACGGCAATACCTTTGGCACCAACGGCCTGAACAACTATAGGGTATACCGCAAAAGCATATTGAGAATAAATTGCACATGCACCAGGACTCAAAAATGTACGTGCCACCAATTCCAGAACATCGTTGGAACCATTTCCGAGGGTAATTTGATCGATCCCAACACCATAACGTTCCGACAGCATCTTTTTTAACTGGTATCCATTTCCATCCGGATAACGCGCAATATCCACTAAGGCATTTTGTAGTGCTGTTAAAACCTTCGGACTTGGGCCTAAGGGATTTTCATTTGACGCAAGTTTCACAATATCCTGAATCCCTAGCTCCCTTTCTAGTTCGCTGACAGGCTTCCCTGGCTGATACGGCTGTAATGCCTGAACGCCAGAAACGGCTAAACGTTGAAGACCACCTTCTATCATTTTATTTGATTGTTAGGAATAACGACAAACCTGACACTAAGTCACTGCACAAGGGTACGAACCCAAAATTTTCAACATATTAGCTTTCTGCTTTAATGATGATAACGCCACAGAAACTGATTGATCATCACGATGACCTTCTATATCAATAAAAAACACATAGTCCCACATCCCTCGACGTGATGGGCGCGACTCGATTCTCGTCATACTAATGCGATGATCAGAAAAAGGCTCTAAAACATCATAAAGGGCACCCGGCTGATTTCCTGCTGAAACAATAAGAGTCGTTTTATCAAAATCGCTCTGACCAACCTCCTGTTTCCCAATTACTAAAAATCGAGTGGTATTATCGGGTTCATCTTCGATATTCGCTTCGAGAATATTAAGTCCATAAACTTCGGCAGCCACATCGCCCGCAATCGCGGCGCAATTCGGCATTTTTGATGCCAGACGCGCCGCCTCCCCGTTACTACTGACACTGGTCCGTTTGGCGGATGGTAGGTAACGCGCCAACCATTCACGGCATTGCGCCAGCGATTGTTGATGGGAAAAAATCTCTTGTACCCTGGATAGATCGGCATCGTTACTCAAAAGATTATGATGTATTCGCAACACCACCTCCCCACAAATTAGGAGTTGGGAATTCAAAAAACTATCAAGCGTGTGGGTAATTACCCCTTCAGTGGAATTCTCTACGGGCACCACGCCATAATTCGATTCCCCACTTTCAACAGCACGAAAAATTTCATCAATCGCTGGCAGCGGCAATGCCGTAATAGCGTGACCAAAATGTTTAAAGGCCGCCTGCTGAGTAAACGTTCCCTCTGGACCCAAAAAAGCAACAGCTAACGGTTTTTCAAGGGAGAGGCATGCCGACATCAGTTCTCGAAAAATAAAAACTGCATTCTCGTCTGCCAAAGGACCTCGATTGGTTTCTTTGATGTTTCGAAGCACTGAAGCCTCACGCTCGGGACGGTAAAAACACTCATTCTCACCCGAAGCCATTTTGATTTTGGCAACCTCTACAGCAAGCTTTGCACGGCGATTTATGACCGCCAAAATTTCTTGATCGATCATATCGATCTGTCTTCGAAGCTCTGCTAAAGTAATCTCCGAGGCCATAACCTAGTACCTCAATTCACAAATAATCAAAAAAATATGAGGTCTAATTATTCGATAAGCACTTTAAGCAAAATTGGAAGATTCCCATATTCCTGTATTCTTTGTCTTATTATCCATCATTTACCTTTCCTAGATTCTCGGTTATCGATGACTTGAGGCACTAGATTCAATCTGAGTCAATCAGTAATGACTTTCAATCAATTCATGGCCACATAAAGACATCACACAACTCTAACCGATAATACCCCATCAATTAATCCGATACTTTCAACAATTTCGGTGGGTATCTCCCCTTCAACGTCAATCAATGTATAGGCGATTTCACCCCGAGATTTATTCAACAGATCCGCTATATTTATTTCGGCATTGGCTAGACAAGTCGATATCTGACTCACCATGTTTGGAATATTCTGGTTGGCAATACTTAATCTAGCGCCTTCCGCTCTCGGCATCACCGCATAGGGGAAATTTACTGCATTTTTAATATTGCCATTTTCGAGATACTCCTTTAACTGTTCGGCAACCATAACCGCGCAATTTTCCTCCGCTTCGGCTGTTGATGCACCCAAGTGCGGCAACGCAATAACCTTCGGGTTATCTTTTAAATCATTGCTGGGGAAATCACATACGTATACAGACAGTTTCCCACTATCTAATGCAACGCGAATTGCATTATTATCTACCACCTCTGAACGGGAAAAGTTCAGTACAACAGCACCTTCATTCATACACTTAATGCGCTCTGCATTCAATGTATTTCGGGTTTCATCAATAAGAGGCACATGCAAGGAAACCAAATCTGAACGCATCAAAACTTCTTCTATACTGCTTGCCTGCATTACAGACGACGACAATTGCCAGGCGCGTTCCACAGAAATATTTGGATCATAACCCAAAACATTCATCCCAAAACCCCGAGCAGAATTCGCGACAAGCACTCCAATAGCACCTAAACCAATAATACCCAATGTTTTTCCACACAACTCAACACCGGCAAATTGCTTTTTACCTTTTTCCACCTGCTTTTCAAGAACATCATCGTCTCCTTCCAGCTGCCTTGAATAATCCCACGCTTGACAAATATTTCTACAAGCCAGCAGCATACCAGCGACAACCAATTCTTTTACTGCATTGGCGTTAGCCCCTGGAGCGTTGAATACAGGGATGCCCTGTTTTGAACATTCCAATACCGGAATGTTATTAACGCCTACCCCTGCTCGCCCAATTGCTTTGACAGTTTCAGGGATTTCAATGCTGTGGAGATCGTATGAGCGTAACAAAATTGCATCGGGATGCTGGATTTCGGAGGCAACTTCATAGCAATCCCGAGAAAAGCATTCCAAACCAGAAACCGCGATATTATTGTAGGTTAGTATTTTGTACATACAATGATCTTAAAAATTTGAAGCTTTAACTTAATCATTCTGGGAATGAACTAACAATTCCTTTCAAATTCGCCCATAAAATCGACCAAAGTGTCAACCCCTTTTTCCGGCATGGCGTTATATATGCTCGCCCGCATCCCGCCAACCGATCGATGGCCCTTTAAAGCAATCAGACCTTCTTTTTCCGCATCGATTAGAAACTTTTTATCGAGACTCTTATCTGCCAATAAAAAGGGAACATTCATGCGCGATCGATATCGAGGATCGACTGGATTTGAATAAAAAGAAGAACTATCAATAGCTGAATAAAGTTTATTCGCTTTTCGAATATTACGCATTTCAAGCGCTTCAACTCCTCCTTCGTTTTTTATCCATTCCAAGACTAAACCCAAAATATACCAGCTATACGTTGGCGGAGTATTTAGCATCGATCGATTTTTTGCATGCAGCTGGTATTCAAACATTGACGGAATATCCAAAGGCGTAGTTTTCAAAAGATCTTCTCTAACTATCACAGCAGTAATTCCAGCAGGACCCATATTCTTCTGAGCACCAGCATATATCAACCCGAATCGGCTTACATCAATTTCACGCGACAATATATTTGATGACATATCCGCGACAAGCGGCAAATCACCCACCGGAGGAATCCTCTGAAACTCTACTCCACCAATAGTTTCATTGGAGGTATAGTGCAAATAGGCCGCATTCGGATCAATTTCCCAGGCAGTCATGGGCGGGATCGTGTTAAAACCTTCCAATTCCGAATTTGCCGCAAGGACCACATCACAAAAACGCTTGGCTTCAGCAATCGCTTTCTTCGACCATGATCCTGTACATACATATACAGCCGAATCCTTACCATTCAACAAATTCAATGGAACCATGGAAAATTGACTGGTCGCACCACCTTGCAAGAAAATTACACAATAATTTTCAGGAATATGCATCAAACCCCGAAAATCGGCTTCCGCCTTTTCCGCTATCGAAACGAATTCCCCACTCCTGTGGCTCATTTCCATAACCGAAAGGCCGCTACCTCGCCAATCGAGCATTTCGTTCCTAGCCTGCTTCAATACGAATTCAGGAAGAACAGAAGGGCCAGCACTAAAGTTAAAAATTTGCGGCACAGCTTTCTATAATTCAGGTTGTTCGTCAAGCGGCTCTTCTTCAGACAAGTCCTCATCAGGCAAGCCCTCAAGGCGATCAATACCGACGACTTTTTCATCCTTACTTAAGCGAATCACTTTTACCCCCTGAGTGTTCCGTCCAACCACCGAAATCTCTGATACACGGGTACGTACCAAAGTACCGGCATCGGTAATTAACATTATTTCATCTTGATCAGCTACTAATGCCGCACCGACCACCGCACCGTTCCGTTTACTCGTTTGAATCGCGATAACTCCCTGTCCACCTCGACGATGGATTGGAAAATCGCTTAACAAAGTCCTTTTGCCATACCCATTTTCCGTCACAGTCAAAACCTTACCTTCGGTCGCAATAATTAGTGATATGACTTGCTGCCCTGGCAACAGCCGAATACCACGAACGCCAGCCGCTGTACGACCCATTTGCCGAACATCCGCCTCGTTAAAACACACGACTTTACCATTACTGCTAAACAACATAATATCTTGTTTGCCATCAGTAATATCGACGCCAACCAATTGATCACCCTCACGCAAATCGATTGCAATTTTACCATTGGAGCGGGGGCGTTTAAATTCGCTTAAATCGGTTTTCTTAACTCGCCCAAATGCTGTCGCCATGAACACCGATTGATCTGCATCAAATTCCCGAATAGGAAGAATGGCATTAACTTTTTCGCCGTTATCCAACGAAAGAAGATTAATAAAGGGTTTTCCACGAGCGCCCCGACTTGACACTGGCAACTCATACACTTTCAACCAATACACCTTTCCAGAACTCGAAAAACAAAGGATAGTATCGTGGGAATTGGCAACAATTAGCTTGTCGACAAAATCCTCCTGCTTAGTCGCCGTAGCCATTTTCCCCCGCCCACCTCGACGTTGAGCGCGGTAGGCATCGACTGGCTGGGCCTTAACATATCCCTCATGAGAAACGGTCACAACCATGTCTTCTTCAGTTATAAGATCTTCTAAAGAGAGATTCAAATGGTCTTCGAGTATTTCGGTTCGCCGTTTATCACCAAATTGGTCCCTAATGACTGTGAGCTCGTCCCTGATCACCTCCATCAAACGGCTATCTTTAGCAAGAATCTCAAGTAAATCATCAATTACTTCCAGTAACTGCTTATACTCATTAACTATTTTTTCTTGCTCAAGTCCAGTTAACCGATGTAACTGCAAATTGAGAATCGCTTGGGCCTGCTCCGGCGAGAGTGTATAGCCACCCTCATTCATGCCAAACTCTTTAGGCAACTCTTCTGGACGGGACCGGTTCGAATCCGCACGCTCCAGCAATTCCGCAACCAATCCAGGCTCCCATGCCCGCCCAAGCAACTGCCGCTTGGCATCAGCGGGGTTTGCGGCTGCCTTGATCAATTCGATCATTTCATCAATATTTGAAAGCGCTACCGCGAGCCCTTCCAAAATATGCGCACGCTCTCTAGATTTACGCAAATCGAATAACGTACGACGGGTAACCACTTCACGTCTGTGGGCCACAAAAGCCACAAGAATTTCCTTAAGGTTCAAACATCGCGGCCGCCCCTCTATCAATGCAACCATATTGATGCCAAACACATTCTGCAGTTGTGTGTGTTGATAGAGATTGTTCAGAATGACCTCAGCTACTTCACCTCGTCGAAGTTCAATAACCATGCGCATCCCATCTTTATCTGACTCATCACGCAAAGCCGATATTCCAGTCATCCGACCTTCTTTGACTAGTTCCGCGATTTTTTCCAAAAGACGTGCTTTATTGACTTGATAGGGCAATTCCGAAACGATAATACTTTGTCGCCCCCCATCGCCTAATTCCTCAAAATGGCAACGAGCACGCAAATGAATTCTGCCCCGACCGGTTTGATATGCCTCTCGAATACCCACAGCACCATTAATCATCCCAGCGGTTGGGAAATCGGGTCCTGGAATACATTCCATCAACTCTAAAATCGACGCATCAGGATTTTCTATCAGTTGCAAACAAGCCTCTACTACCTCACTCAAGTTGTGGGGAGGAATGTTGGTTGCCATACCTACCGCGATACCTGAAGAACCATTGATGAGCAAGTTTGGAACCCTAGTCGGTAACACCGTGGGCTCCCGTTCCGATTCATCGTAGTTGGTCTGAAAATCAACGGTTTCTTTTTCCAGATCAGCCAATAATTCATGGGAAATTTTGGCCATGCGTATCTCGGTATACCGCATAGCAGCAGGCGAATCACCATCAACCGACCCGAAATTGCCCTGACCATCAACGAGCATATATCTCATCGAAAAAGCTTGGGCCATACGAACGATAGTGTCGTAAACTGCTGTATCCCCGTGAGGATGATATTTACCGATCACATCACCGACAACCCGGGCAGATTTCTTATAGGGTTTATTCCAATCGTTACCAAGCACATGCATTGCATAGAGTACTCGCCGGTGCACTGGCTTTAAGCCGTCCCGCACATCTGGCAACGCACGGCCTATTATCACGCTCATGGCGTAATCGAGATACGACTGCCGCATCTCGTCCTCAAGATTTACGTGAATGATTTCTTTTGCGAATTCGGACATGCGTTGAAATTTAGAGGGTTTGTACGCCCAGGAAGAACTCTAAGAACAAGTCTTAGAAACCCCACGGAACACCATTAGTTTACCAATCGCCTCTAAACACCCATCAAATTTTGGTACAGGTTAGAAGCAAAATGGGGAAGGCTACAAACAAAGCGGGGCATTATAGCAAATTCAAAGTTAATTAGACATTGAATCTAAAATGAATGACATCACCGTCCTTTACCCTATATTCCTTACCTTCAAGCCGCCATTTACCAGACTCCTTGGCGCCTTGCTCGCCACCACAAGCAATGAAATCTTGATAAGAAACAACTTCCGCACGTATAAACCCTTTCTCAAAATCAGAGTGAATAACCCCTGCCGCTTGCGGCGCTGCCGCATCTTCAGGAATTGTCCAAGCTCGTACTTCTTTTTCACCAGCGGTAAAATAGGTGTGAAGATTTAGCAACTTATAACCCGCTCGACCGACGCGATCAAGCCCAGGTTCATCCATACCCAATTCCGTTAGAAATTCCT
Organism: uncultured Methylococcales bacterium; assembly: GCA_964653275.1. Taxonomy (GTDB): domain Bacteria; phylum Pseudomonadota; class Gammaproteobacteria; order Methylococcales. Next base: position 5,175 of record CAZZET010000033.1, on the reverse strand, counting down.
GTTTCTCCCCATCTTCAAGTAACGCGATTTCAGCTTCCATAGCCGCACAAACTGGCACGACGATGGATGCTTCTTGGCTTGCATGTGCAACGACCTGATCTAGGAATGCATTATCTTGAAATCCATCCTCATCGACATTTGCAATGTACATTACCGATTTATTGGTCAACAAGTGCAAATCTCGCAGCATTCGCCGTTCTTCACTGGATAAATCCATAGTACGCACAGGTTCGCCTGAATCAAGATGCACATTCGCGGCATCAAAAACTCTCTTTTTCGCAATTTCTTCCTTATCCCCAGACCTTGACGCTTTAGCTGCTTTTTGTAAAGCCTTCTCCACCGTACCCAAGTCAGCCAGCAATAATTCGGTATTAATCACGTCAATATCACCCAATGGATCGATCCCGCCAGCCACATGGACAATATCGTCATCCTCGAAACAGCGGACAACATGAACAATTGCATCCGCTTCCCGAATATTGCCTAAAAACTGGTTACCCAACCCTTCACCTTTCGACGCACCAGCGACCAAACCGGCAATATCAACAAACTCGATTGTGGTAGGGATAATTCGTTTTGGAACAACAATCTCGGCCAATTTAGCTAAACGTGAATCAGGAACAGGAACCACACCCACATTGGGATCGATGGTACAGAACGGGAAATTCTCAGCTGCAATTGTTGCCTGCGTTAAGGCGTTAAACAGTGTGGATTTGCCCACGTTGGGCAACCCTACAATGCCGCATTGAAGCGCCATATACAATCTCTCTCTGGAAAAGGAATCAACGCGCCTGGTGGCGCAAACAGAAGGCTGCCGCAAATAGATCTGGCCTACAATGACCTCTACTTGCTACCGAATCGCCCCCTAGGCGAAGAATTAAAAGGACTATTGTTATAAAAATAATTTATGAAATCAACATGGGCTTCAAAACCCAGTAGTTTCGAAAGTAAATAACAACAACATTAAAAGCCCCAGTATTCAACGGATTGGATTTAATCAATACCATTTGTGCGTAGCTCTCGGAGAAGAGAATCATCCGTACCGATGTACTCAAGGTCAAACTCTATGGTTTAAACTTTTTTAGTACGATGTCCGTCAAGATGCTAATCGAGTATTATTCTTAGAGAATGTAACATTATCGCTTGGCTGGAAGCTCCCAAGTTTAAATTTAGGGAACTCAAACCCACTTAATGTTCGGTGATTTGAATGAGTCGTATTGAAAATATCCACACTATTACTAAGCGTCTAATATTGATGACAGGGATTTCGGTCATATTTTTTGCAGCAATCTTTGGCGTAAGCTACGTTCTAAACCAGCGATTCATGATGACTTGGGCTGGATTTCTTTGCGGTATAATAGGTGGATTTGTCAGCATCCAGCAAAGGCTTCGCACAGTCTCTGACCAAGAATTGGAGCTGCTGACAAAATCCTGGTTTCAAATATTATTGGTTCCAATATTTGGTGGGGTATTCGCGCTGGTACTTTACTGCATTTTTCTTTCAGGCATCGTATCAGGCGACCTATTTCCAGATTTTTATATTCCCAAACCGCCGGAAGCCGGTCCTGACAAAAACTTCATGTTTGAGCTATTTACTAAAACATATCCCAGTACGGGCAAGGATTTCGCAAAGTTTTTATTTTGGTCATTCGTAGCAGGCTTTTCAGAGCGGTTTGTGCCCCAAATAATTACCAAAGTCACATCGAGTGTCACCGAACAAAAAAGTAATGCTGACCGATAAAACCCGACTGCTCTGAGCTTTATACGTTTTAAACACAAAAAACAAACAAAGCCACTATTTCCCATTTTCCTATGAAATGGGTCAAACTCGGATAGTTAGAATCATCAAGCCGCGAACAGAATGAATTTACACAATTGCCGCCAACTTTTGATGGTCTTTGAATCGACTAACACCACCGTCACCAACATCACTCTCAGACTGAATTTCTATTATTTCCAACGCAATGGTTCCAGTATTTTCCAACCGGTTTTCGACACCGCGAGGAATATTAGTCGAGTCATTCTCTCCAAGCAAAAATGTACTGCTACCCCGAATTAGGCGACCATTACCTTTCATGACAACCCAGTGTTTAGTTCCCTGATCGTAAATCTGGATCGATAAAGAAGCACCTGGATCTAAGGTTAAACGTTTGATGAGATAATCCGAACCTTGATCGATTAATTCTGATTTCCCCCATGATTCATGTACTTTTGCATGGAATATATGTTCAGAGCGTCCCTTCCCTTTTAAGTATTCAGTAATCAGTTTGACATCTTGAACCTTATCCTTGTGCGCCACCAAAACCGCGTCATTGGTTTCCACAATCACTATATCATTGACTCCTACAGCAGCTAAAAACCGACTGTCGGCACACAACAAAGAATTGTGTGTATCCTTGGAAAAAACATCACCTTTGATCACATTACCTGCATCATCGCTATCCAACACCTCGCCAATTGCTGACCAAGACCCCAAATCTGACCATCCTGCATCCAAAGGTAAAACAACGGCTTTTTGTGTTGTATGACCAGCGGCAAGGTTTTCCATCACCGCATAGTCGATCGAATCGCTTGGACATAATTCAAACATATTCTCATCGATTCGATAAAAATCACCCTCCCGTTCGCCTTGGTTAACCGCCCTATCACAATATTCCGCGATATCAAAACGCTGCCTGCGTATCTCCTCCAACCAAATAGACGAACGCATCACAAAAATCCCACTGTTCCATAGATATTCCCCAGATTGGAGATAAGTCTCAGCTGTTTCTTGATCAGGTTTCTCAACGAATGTATCAAGCAAGAATGTGGCGTCATCGAACCGGCTACCCTTTCGAATATAACCAAAACCAGTTTCGGGTTTATCGGGAACGATACCGAAGGTTACCACGTACCCATCCTGAGCCAATTTAGCTGCATGAATAACTCTGTCTCTAAAAACCATCTGGTCTTTAATCAAATGGTCCGAAGGCATTACCACTAATATCGGATCCAGGTCCTTTTCCGTTGCAAGATGAGCGGCCAAAGTCAGAGCTGGAGCGGTATTACGACCTTGTGGTTCGAGAATAATTGCTTTCGCTTCTTCGCCAATCTGCCTTAATTGCTCTGCAACAAGAAAACGATGGGATTCGTTGCAAACAATCAAAGAACTAAAGCTTGTGACCGATACACCTTCCGCTGTTAGATTGTTTGTTCGTAAAAGAGTCTCTTGAAGTAAAGTTTTATCCCCAGATAGCGGAAGGAACTGTTTGGGATAGGCTTGGCGAGAAAATGGCCAGAGTCGGCTACCCGCGCCTCCGGATAAAATAACCGGCTGAATCATTAATTCCACACTTATACCCTCATGATTTTTCGTTTGCATGCGCGACAACCCCTCGATTTGCAGTTTTTATTTGTCGACTTCATTCAAAAGAATAGATTATTTTGAGTAGTTCCTCTCAAAAATATTGGCCAAAATACAAATTGGTTCACTATGGACAAAACCGAATGATCTCGCAATGATTCCCATTCTCGGATAGCATCGTAGGAGGAAAAGATACATTGAAACCACCTTTACCTTTCAAAAGCAACTATAGAAATGATTATCTCCCTGTCATGTCCATATTGCGGGAGCTCCGTGGAAGCTCATTTGGAAATAGAAGAAACCGAGCATGACCTGTATGAGGACTGCTCGACATGCTGTCGTCCAATACTTTTTTCGATTACAATGAATTGGCATGATTTGCATCCTGTAATCACCATAAAACGCGAAGACGATTAAAAATACACGACCCGATGGATAATCAACCAGACCTATGCTATCCCGAAACCAGCGCCTTATTAGTTGTGGATATTCAGCCCACACTAACCACAGCCATGTCGGAAGAGGAGGGAGAGCAAATGCTCCATCATACCGGGGCCTTATTACAGGCCGCTAGCGCATTGGAAATTCCTGTATTCCTCACCGAACAATATCCAAATGGGCTTGGAAGGACCGATCAAGTTGTTATGGATAATCTGCCGGCAAACACCTATAAATATGAAAAAACAGGCTTTTCCTGCTGTGCAGCCGATGGTTTTGACGCCGCCTTAAAAACATCAGGTCGAAACCAAGTTATTCTTGTTGGACAGGAAACTCATGTTTGTGTTCTACAAACTGCATTCGACCTTTGTCACCAAGGTTATCGGGTTTTTGTAGTCGAAGATGCAGTTTGTTCACGTAAGCAAACCCATAAATTTTTTGCTTTGGAGAGAATGCATCGTTCGAATGTCACCATTACAAATCATGAATCGGTTCTGTTTGAATGGTTGCGCGATGCCTCGCACCCACAGTTCAAGACTCTCTCGAAATTGTTACAATAAAAGTTATAGTGTAATTTAGAATTGGCGTTACTCGCTACGAAAATGGGTAAGAATTTCTGGCTTACAAATAAGGGTAAGAAAAATGGAATCGTCGACAATTCGACAGATAGGAAGCCCCAAACTCCACCAAGTATTGCCACATTTTGATTGGCACGCACCCAATTATCAGAAATTATTGAACGATATACTGTCGATAATGCGCCACGCGCTTTATCATACTGGCGGAATTGGTATCGCATCCAATCAATGTTATTCCATTGAAAACCCCACCCAGGTAATCATTGTTGGAAACAACGAGTTGGGCAAGTCCTCACATCGTTATCCAAACCAGCAAATTCCACGCGAAAGGGTGATGATTAACCCGAAACAATTACGGGTATATGGTCCACCATATTACCCGGAAGATGGCGAAGGTTGCCTGAGTGTTAGAGGCTGTTTGCGTGGCAAAACCAAACGCTATCCGCATGTGGATATCACCTATCTTGACCCTTCTAAAAACCTGCACCAAATCACTCTGACGAATCTTGAAGCCCACATTTTTCAACACGAATACGACCATTTAAAGGGCATCGTGTACTTGGAAAAAATCTTCAACCGATTAAAGGCACATCAATCCAAGGAATGTCTTGCGATCCTTACGTCAATCATAAATAACAATGCAGCATCACAAAACTGCGCATTTGATGATACCCCCTGCCTGGCATTTGATGCCGATGATCAGGACATTTATGTCACGGCTCAATTGGAAACGGTACTCTGCCGGTTAGAACTTGAGACCCTAAAAGGCATGGCCGAACGTTTAGAAACTGCTAGAAGAAGAGATTAATCTTCAGC
>CAZZET010000032.1:0-33736 GCA_964653275.1 uncultured Methylococcales bacterium | reverse complement strand
AGCAAATTTAGGATTAAATCGTACAATACGAATAGTTAATCGTTTAGCCCGGCGAGAGTGACGTAACAGCAAAGACAACCCCATTAGCACTAGTGGAAGACCAATCGGTAACGGGAGGGGGAAAGCAATTATCCCCAAAAGTACTAACAAGCTTCCAAGGCTTGAGAGTAACCATCGTTTAATTAAGTAAAGCAACTGTCTTTCCTATACTCCACAGTTTGATTGTACTCTCACCCCTCAATTCTCATTTTTATTTCACTGTTATAAGTTGGCGAATGAATTGGTGAGTACAAGTTTCCCATGTGTATTTTTGGGCATATTCCCGACATGCGGCTCGGTCAAGCGACAAGGCTTTCACCGCTGCTACTTTAAGGTCTTGGTCCATAAACCCAACGCGTTTGTCTTTCAATACGTCACGTGGTGCCTGGGCACAATACGCTGCCACCGGCACTCCGCTCGCTAGTGCTTCAAGCATCGTCAAACCAAAGGTATCTGTTATGCTTGGAAAGACGAAAACATCTGCGGATGCAAAATATTGTGCTAAGGCTTCACCGGTTTTATATCCAACAAACCGGGCGAAGGGGTGTTTTTTTCTAAGCATCTCAAGCTGCGGTCCATCCCCAACCACTAATTTTGTACCTGGCAGGGAGAGTTTTAGAAATGCCTCGATATTTTTTTCTACCGAAACCCGGCCTACGTACATAAATACTGGCCGAGGGACATTTAATAAAATTTTTTTTCTAGGATGATAGTGAGATGTATCAACACCGCGAGACCAGCGAACGAGGTTTCGAAATCCTTCGGTTTTGAGTTCATTTTCTAATGAAGCGGTAGCAACCATGATGCGTTTTGCCGGACGATGAAACCAACGCAGATAGGAATAACCCCAGCTCAAAGGAATTCCAAAGCGAACTTGAATGTATTCCGCGAATCGAGTGTGAAATGACGTTGTAAATACGAGATTGCGTTTAATGCAATAGCGGCGACCGGCAAGTCCAAGCGGGCCTTCGGTAGCGATATGGATGATTTTTGGCTGACTGTTATCTAGAATCTTTTCGAGCCTTGGACTACAACCCAACGCAAGTCGAATTGTCGGATAACTAGGGCATGGCCAATTGCGGAATCGGTCGGGCGTAATCGTTTCTAATTCGTAACCCATTGATTGAAGAATCTGGCTTGTTTTTGTTAGGGTCGTGACAACACCGTTAATCTGTGGACGCCAAGCGTCGCTTATTAGTGCGATTTTCACTTATTACCTCTTCATTTAGCAAATGAACACTGTCTTCAACCCATCGAACAATCGAAATTTGCCCATTTCGATTTTCAACGAGACCTGTGCAGCTCTCTACCCAATCTCCACAGTTGTAATAGGTTAAACTTTCACCAAACTTGGATATCGCAGCATGATGGATATGACCACATACAATCCCATCAACGCCACGCTTGAGCCCTTCATTTATGAGAACGTCTTCAAAGTTGCCAATGAAGTTAACGGCGTTTTTAACTCGTTTTTTAAGGTAAGCGGATAAAGACCAATAGGGGAACCCAAAAGTACGACGGAAATAATTGAACCAATGATTTAAAACTAGCAATATGTCATAGACCTCACTACCAAAGTATGCGAGCCATTTTTTATTGCAGACAATACCGTCAAACTCATCGCCATGAAGAACCAAAAATCTTTTTCCATCTAGTCTATTGTGGATCGCATTTTTTTGAATTGTGATACCCTGAATCGACAACCCATCATACTGCCGAAAGATTTCATCATGATTACCAGGTATATAGGTGACTTGGGTACCGTGGCTTGCTTTTTTTAGAATCATATTAACCACTTCACTGTGTAACTTTGGCCAATATATTCCCGATTTCATTTTCCAAAAATCTATGATATCTCCGACCAGGTAAAGCTGTTCACATTCGGTATGTCGGAGGAAATCTAGTAGATATTCAGCTTTACATCCTCGTGTACCAAGATGGACGTCAGATATCCAGATGGTTCTGTATTTCAATGTCATGTAATCTCCTTACATAAAAATTATTTCTTGTTTGTAAGGTAGTTATTCTTTATTACATTTCGATAAACATGGCATGAAGATTTAATGAAATGCTGTGCTACAAATTTAAGTCGCAAAAGAGTTGATCTTATTTAGGTTTAATCCAGTTCTTTTTGTAAAGCTTTTAGAGATCAGTGTTTATTTTTTGGCGATTCCTCGAAATGTGTGAATCGAACAGTTTTCGTTCGATCAACTTCTCTAAAGCAGCGGTCCACCATCGTTATTACTCAAGCTCCGCCGGGAGTTTTTTTTGATTAGAGAAGCTCTAACCAAGTTTTTTCACATTTTTTTAATATAAGGGTCATCAGTATGTAATAAACCACTAATAGTCTTATCTGAGTCCATTAGTTTCAATAGATAAGGCGATGCGTTCAATAATCGACATAATATTTAAACGAGCTATTATTTTTTGTCCAATATTTAGTATATTGGTTGCATTCTCATCAAATGTGGGTGTTATAAACTATCCGAATGAGCACAGTATCCATCTAGACCAATTCGAATTTAAATTACGGATTAAAATACCGGGTGTTAATGATAATCTTTCTGGAATTACTTATTCCCCACATTCCGACACATTATTTGCTATCGTTAATAATCCTGAAATAATCGTTGAAATTAGCAAAAATGGAAAAGTGCAAAGAACGATCATGCTGGATGGCTTTGAAGACACTGAAGGAATCTCGCATGTAGACGGAAACCTGTTTGCTGTTGTGGAAGAGCGAGACAGGCAAATTACTTTTGTCGACCTCAATTCACGAACCCACCGGATCGATCATCATGCATGTCCGACAGTATCTTTGAAACCTATTTTTAAAGGGCCGCCCAATCGGGGACTCGAAGGCATAGCATGGACGGGACAGTCGAAATTTATTCTTGCGCTTGAATATCAACCCGACAAAATCTATACGCTTGCGCTGTCGCCGCATCGTATTAAACCAATAACACTAAGTCACCAGCGGTTAATGAGAGACATCGCAGGACTACACGTATTAGAAAACGGAAATATCCTAGTGCTTAGCGACGAATCAAAGCTGCTCATGGAATATAGCTTTGAAGGGAAACCTCTTTCGAGTAAGTCTTTTAATCAGCACCCATCAAGTCTTTCAGAATGGATTAAGCAACCCGAAGGTGTGGCAGTATCCAATGGCAATCGTCTCTACATCGTATCAGAGCCGAATGAATTGTTCATTTTCCAAAAGGAAACTTAAAAACCCAATTGTTTTTGCCATAACATTGGTTTTACCTCATACACTCCGGGCAGAAACGAAACCGTCCTACAATGTAAATGATTATTATCAACTGGTGCATGAGAGTCGAATATATGTTTTCGATGATTTAGAAACATAATCTTGATTTTTTGAAATTAGGCGAAACTCCGTACCGTTTAACTCGGATCGGTACTGGAAAAAAGGATGAAACCGTTGTATTTGGCCTTCGAAAACAAGATAAAAAAATGCTATCAGGTTTGGGCGGAGTTGCCCTTTTTGATCGAACAGCAGAGGGCATTAGCGATGTGTTTTATGGAGAGGTCATCGGGGATGGACGAATACATGTTTTTAATCGATGGAATGATTTAAAAGCGTTTTTGGATGTTGGTGAAGCACCCTATCGATATACAGATATCGGTGCGGGCCCAAATGGAGAAGCAGTTGTCGATGTGTTGAACAAAGACAACAAAAAAAATAAACCGATAAAGCTCATTCAACAGATTAAACTTATACAAAACAGAAGCATTCTATTTAAACTTAATCCGCCCCTTCACGATGTCTCAAGACAAAAAAGTGAGCCCCTATTCGGATAGCACAATCGGTTTTTTTAACATATAGAACGTGGTTTTGATTAATCAGCCATTGCTCTTGAAACATTAAAATAAAATCAGCAGTTGTTTGGCTCCTTAGGCCTTGATGGTGTTGTATTTCGGTGTAAAACTGAAAACTCTATCCTTTCTCTATCCTACCTTCATCAATATTTAAAGGCTTTAAGATAAATTTCCTCAAGTTCTTAAAACCTTCCAAAGACACTCGATCATCATATCGCCGAATATTTCTGTCTTTACGTTCTACAACGCCAAACGCAGTAAACCTGGGCTGGCTCAAAAAAGTTCCAAAATTTAGGTTTATTCGGCAAAGTTTTCCAAAAACATGTCGAGTATTTTTAAATACTTTCACTGATTAGTTACGAAAAGTCATGCTTCTTTTCATTATCGCGTTGAGAAATCATCAGGCTAACGTATAATCAGCCCGTTTTCGTAGTGATTGCCGCTTCGGAATATGAACATCCACAGGATCTCTGAATGATTAAAAGTAGTTATTTAAGTAAAGTTTTCAGACGTTCTCCTTACCTTACTTTGCAAAAACATATGCAAAAGGTTTCAGAATGTGTAAGCGAACTTATCCCTCTGTTCGACGGTGTCGTCAATGGGGACCCGGTAGTAATCGAGAAAATTTATCGACAAATTGCCAGTAAAGAACAAGACGCAGACGAATTAAAAAAAGCGCTTCGCATGAATCTGCCGAAAAATCTCATGTTGCCGATCCCCCGGCGAGATATTCTAGAACTTGTTCGTGTCCAGGATAAGATTGCAAATAAAGCTAAAGACATCGCTGGACTTATTGTCGGTCGACAAATGCGGTTTCCAAACAATATCCACACAACGCTGAAAACCTTTGTTTCTCGGTGCGTAGAAGCTGTACATCACACCCAAACCTGCATAAACGAACTCGATGAGCTAGTGGAAACTGGGTTTCGAGGCCGTGAATTAACCCACGTTGAAACACTTCTGGAAGAATTGGATAAAATCGAAAGCGATACCGATGAAATCCAGGTGAATCTGCGCATGATTCTGTTTCGCAACGAACAGGAACTTCCTCCGGTCGACGTGATGTTTATGTACAAAGTATTTGAATGGATCGGTGATATTGCTGATGATGCTGAACGTGTTGGCCGTCGCCTTCAGCTAACCCTTGCAAAATAGGAGATAAGATGGATTTTGGTACTACATATTTAGTAATGGCTGTTGTTTTCGGGCTTTTTATGGCCTGGGGTATTGGTGCTAACGACGTAGCCAATGCCATGGCTACTTCAGTAGGCTCGAAGGCTATTACCATCAAACAGGCGGTCATCATTGCCGCTATTTTTGAATTTGCCGGTGCGGTGCTGGCGGGTGGACAAGTCACATCAACGATTAGAAAGGGAATCGTAGATGTGAGTTCTATCATGAATACACCAGAATTTTTGATATTCGGTATGCTTGCCTCCTTGCTCGCTGCAGGCATCTGGCTTCTAATTGCGTCTCGAGCGGGCTGGCCGGTTTCCACAACCCACTCTATTGTCGGTTCGATTGTCGGTTTTGCAATCGTCGGAGTTGGATTGGATGCTGTCCACTGGGACAAGGTTGGGTATATCGTCATGAGTTGGGTTGTATCACCTCTGCTAGCGGGTTTCATCTCATACGCCCTGTTTCGAAGTGTGCAATTCATTATTCTTGGCACAAAAAATCCGATTGAAAACGCCAAACGGTATGTCCCAATTTATGTCTTTTTAGTTGGTTTCGTTGTCAGCCTCGTAACCCTTCTTAAAGGTCTAAAACATACCCAATTGGATCTAAGTCTCGGTACTACCTACGGTATATCAACCCTATGCGGTATCCTGCTTATGGGTGTTGGGACCTTACTGGTGAGATCTGTAAAATTCGACCCAATGGCGGATAGGGATTTTCACTATGCCAATGTAGAAAAAATTTTCAGCACACTCATGATTATCACTGCGTGCGCGATGGCGTTTGCCCATGGCTCGAACGATGTAGCCAATGCAATTGGTCCTTTAGCCGCCATTGTCAGTATCGTTCAGAATGATGGTCAATTTGGCGGTAAATCGGCACTTCCATACTGGGTTTTATTGGTTGGTGGCGGTGGAATAGTATTGGGCCTTTTAATGTATGGACGCAGGGTCATCGAAACAGTTGGGCATGGCATCACCTATTTAACACCAAGTCGTGGGTTTTGTTGCGAGTTAGCAGCAGCGATGACAGTGGTTATTGCTTCGGGTACGGGGCTCCCCATTTCCACAACCCATACATTGGTGGGTGCTATTTTAGGCGTCGGAATGGCTCGTGGTGTCTCAGCAATTGATCTTAGTATAGTCCGTGCAATTTTTATGTCGTGGATAGTCACTTTGCCAGTTGGAGGCATCATGGCAATATTTTTCTTTTTCACTTTTAAAGGTATGTTTACCTAATCCACATCTGGCAGTTTGTTTAATTGGCAAGACGTAAAGGACACCACAAATTACACATGTCAACGTTGTGGTATATTCGACCAGATTCGATGTCCTGTGAGTACCTCTAGCACTGCATTTCTAATTTCAAGATTTAATCAATTCACACGCTTGGAGATTTTCCCAAAATAGAGAACCTACTTTGGAAAACCAAATCATGGTACAAATTCCTAATTAAATTTCTTTTACAACCAGTATTCGCCTCATTTGATCGATAAGATCATCTCTTTACCGAGTGCCTCCGTGCCCACTCCTACATTCGGATAACCGTCCAGAAGACCACTTTGTTTGATACCATCGAAAATGAACTGAACGGCTAAGGCTAACAGTAGAACCCCAAAAACACGACTTATAACATGCATCCCAGTTGCACCTAAAAGATCTTGGATATTACTAGCAACTAGGAGCGTGACTAGCGTAAAAAGCAAAATGATAAGAAGCGAAATAAAAACCGTTGCTTGAAGAAAAATATTACTCTCCGCATTCGCCATCAGTAATATGACAGCTCCCATAGCACCTGGGCCTGCTATGAGAGGTGTGGCTAGAGGAAAAACCGCAATATCTTGTTTTGACTCTGCCTCCTTGTCTTCTTCATGCGTTGTTGATATCTCCCCGGATGATCGTGCGAATACCATGTCAATGGCAATCAACAACAACAAGATCCCTCCGGCCGTCTTCAATGCAGCCATTGATATACCGAGACCAACCAAAAGAGGTCCACCGACCAACCCGAATGCAACCAATATGATAGTTGCAATTAGAATCCCTCGTATTGCCATCGAACGCCTAGACTGTGGAGTCGCCTCTGCCGTCATCGCTGCAAATACAGCCGCGACATCGAGTGGCCCAATCGTCGCAAAGAACGTTGCCAGAGAAACTATCGCAGTCTCAGAGATCATTATATATTCAGCCAGTTATCAAATAACTACCGATCTATCGGTAGGGAGAGGCCTAAACAATACTATTACAAGATTACTGTTTTAGAAAAACCCTAGCCAGCTAATAGACTACAATGAGTACAATCGGCACCAGGAAAACAAGGATGAAATTTTATGCTGGTTTGATACACACACTAGTCACATTGCTTCTAGTAATGGCGCAATGTCGGTGAAATTTGTCGGCAAATGGATCTTTACCGAATAGTAGTCAAACAAGGCTTAATAACAAGTCTAGAGCCCGATAAATGTGAATAGGTACCCACGTAATGGGTGTGTTAGCATGGAAGTGAAACTTGGTTTTGGGGGCATTTATCACTGGTACCCCATAAAAATCGTATCCCTTAAAATATTTAAGCTTTTCAGAATGTTTGCAGTTATTCGTTTTGAACACATAGCTAGATGTCTGCTTATATTCATGGCGACAGGTCTCAGTTGTCTAGCTCACGGAAGAGCGAACAGTATTACTGTTGATCAAGACGTCTTACAAGCATTGTCTGGTAATTCGGATCGAAAACTGATCAAGCTTGAGATCGCTCCAGTTGAAAAACTAATTGACGAAGATTGTTCAACTTTCGCGGAGCAATATCGGCAATTTTATATCCGAGGTTCACTTCGAAGCCCAGATGGCTGGAGTTACATTGTTTCCGATGGTCAGCAGTCTTTTACAAACGACAAACTCCAAAAACAGGGCATTGTAATAAGTGGTGTATCGAGCTGCAAAGTAGAATTAAGTTTCAGTGGATGTTCGCTGTATCTTCGATGTCCTAAACCGGCAAAGTAGCCTGATTAGTTAAGTTCGAGCAGATCGTCCTAGTCGTAATACCATAAACCAGTTGGGTTGCTGTCGTAGTTTTTTTAGTTGCCACCGAATCAAAGGTTTTCCCGAGTGACTTCGCTACGCAAAAATACCGGTTTAGTATCGGACGAATGCTTATCACTGTAGTAATACCCGGCCGTTTGAAAACCTTCCAAATCGGTTCGTGAACGAACACGATTTTTGATCAGATAGGCTACCATCATGCCGCGAGCCTTTTTTGCAAAAAAGCTAATAGTCTTATATTGACCATTTTTTTGGTCCCAGAATTGTGGAGTAATCACTTGGGCTTGCACAAGCTGGGCGTGGACGGATTTAAAATACTCGGCAGAAGATAGGTTGATTAAAATCTTAGCGTCTTGTTTAGTAAGTATTTCATTTATTTTTTCAGTAATTTTGGTACCCCAGAACGAATACAGATTTTTGCCTCGTGAATTAGCGAGGCGAGTACCCATTTCCAATCGATACGGCTGCATTAGATCCAAGGGCTTAAGAAGCCCATAGAGGCCCGATAAAATCCGCAAGTGGTCTTGAGCGAAAGAAAAATCACCATCGCTCAATGTTTTCGCCTCTAACCCTGTATAGACATCACCATTAAAGGCCAGGATTGCCGGTCTAGCGTTTTTAGGTGTGAAGGGCTTATGCCAAGCTTGGTAACGTTCTGCATTCAATGTCGAAAGCTTGTCACTGAGATTCATGACGGCTCCGATTCTTTTTGGCGATAAAGGTTTTAGTTGGTTGATGAGCTCTTCTGCATCGCTAAGGAAATCCGGCATCGAATACCGGGAAGTGACCAATGGAGAAGCGTAGTCAAGATTTTTAGCCGGAGAAATAAGAGCCAGCATGGAGTTTTTGTGCCAGTAAATACTTGAGTATGATATCAACTTATCATACAGGGTAAAAATCTATCCTAAATTTATTACCAGCTTTCCACTGAAATCTACATGGCTAAAATTTCCAACCAGTTTCCTCAGTATTTTATGCCTCTGAAGAAACCAACGAGGCAACAACTTTTGCAATTGTCATCCCAACAATTATCCCAATCACTTCACCAATCAATACCCTTGGTAGGCTATCCAACCTTTCCAAACTGGAAATATGGGGGAATCCTAACCACGCTATGACCATGAGCAGAAGAAACAGGAATATGGTTTGACCAGGTCGTGTACTAACCAACGAATTTAGACAGAACACCGAACCAAAAAACAAGGCCGCCAACATACTGTCCGGATGTAAAAATTGGCAAAGAAAAAAGGATAACGCTCCAGCCAACGTGGAGCCAAGAATATATGCAGCACCTTTAGCAACTACAGTTTGAGACCCTTTAAGTGTTCTTTTGGGTTTTTCCAGGTCACTTAATTGAGGCTTTTCAACCTCATCAACTTGCGATATTTTTTCGATACTGTATTTTACAGCGTTCACTTTGAACCACATTGATTCCCCAGTATCGTTTATACCCATCAAGTAATCAAATGGGGGAGCGTGAATGAAACTGTCCCCTTGTTCAGTTCCAAATGAATCGAATCGATATCCGTAGCCAACATGAATTTCATGGGTTGGGAGAGCTTCTGGATCCGAGACTCGACGGCTTTGACTATAGGAACCTCCACCCTGTGCATAGGCCTCCAAATAGCAGCGGAGCTTCCCAAAACCAGGTTCCGCAGCAGCAATTTCGGCGGTAACATTATCTTCGACAAGAATTTCCCAATTTGCCTGGAGCCAATCATGCAAAGCCGGTTGCTCACCCTCTTCCAACCGCATCCATTCCGGCAAGCTAGTCCACGTATCACAAAGAAATAATCTGAAATTTTCTAGCGTAGTATCGAGCGTTTCTTGCAAAGTATTATCCGATGCTACTTCAGATATTGCCTCTAAGTCGGTTATTTCTACATTCATTACGCAACATTCAAATATGATGGACCTACACTAAAAACAGAATCATCAAATTTTTCTACGATCTTTGTTGTATGGCTGATTTGCCCATGGACATAATCAAAAGGAGGAGACATTCGAAATTTGCCATGTTTTACTGTCCCCAAACAATTGAAGAGGTATTGATCGTTGATGTATATGGCATGGGTTGCGGGGGTATGTGGTAAAATTACTCGAAATTCAGGATACCCGAGTTTTGGTGTATCGTTGTCAGTACTGTCGTAACACTCCAACAAAAAGTCGTCGTCCATTTGTCGTCGAAGCGGGTATTCCACTAGGATCTCCCAATTGACCTGAAACCAATCATTGAGCAAATCTTGTCTGTAAAACCCAAACATTGGCCGATAATTCCATGATCTAGCAAGAAACTGCCTATAATCGTGCAAAACCGACTGCAAAAATTCATTGATTTTAGGGTTGGATGACATGTTACAAAGTACTCACCTGGTTAATTTTATAGTCTACTTACTGAAGTCTAGCACCCAATTTTATCAACGACAAAATGTCGGCAAAAAGAAACCATACTGATTTTAGCGGAAAGTTCCCTGTGATATTAGTGGTTCCAAATTCCGTAAATTCAAAGGACATTAATTAAATTTCCTTTTCAAAACTATTCAGCACCAAGTTACAACTGATTTAATTACCTCTTTTTACACATACATATGGAGTGAAGCATGAGTGAATTTAGCATTACTCCGCCAAAAGGCGGAGCTAAAATTATCTGTGAAAATGGAAAATTAAAGGTCCCAAACAATCCCATTATCCCCTTTATCGAAGGTGACGGAACTGGCCCAGATATCTGGCGGGCAACAGTTCGTGTTCTAGATGCAGCGGTTGAACACGCCTACCAGGGAAAACGTAAGATCCATTGGATGGAAGTGTTGGCGGGTGAAAAAGCAAACCGATTATTGAACACTTGGTTACCCGATGAAACAGTCACCGCAAGTCGTGAATACTTAATTTCAATAAAGGGTCCTCTGACCACCCCAATTGGAGGTGGAATTAGATCCTTGAATGTAGCACTTCGACAATTACTCGATCTCTATGTATGTCTTCGACCTGTTAGGTGGTTTAACGGGGTTCCTTCACCAGTAGTTAACCCCCAGTTAGTCGATATGGTGATTTTTCGGGAAAATACCGAAGACATTTATGCCGGGATAGAATTCGAGGCAGGCTCCGATGAAAATCAAAAATTCTTGAATTTATTCAAGGATCATTTTCCTAAAGAATTCAATAAAATTCGTTTTCCTGACTCGTCGGGTATAGGCATTAAACCTATTTCTCGTGAGGGTACCGAAAGATTGATCAGGGCCGCAATCGAATATGCCATCGACAATAATAGAAAAAGCGTTACCATGGTTCACAAAGGCAATATCATGAAGTTCACTGAAGGCGCTTTCCGTAACTGGAGTTATGCGCTTGCCGAGAATGAATTTCCGGAACACTGCTACACATGGCATCAGTGGGAAAACACTGCTTCCCAGCAAGGAATGGACGCGGCTAATGCCGAACAAAAAACAGCTTTGGACCAAGGCAAGATTTTGATAAAGGATGTTATCGCGGATATTGCCCTGCAACAGGTGCTTACCCGTCCAACCGAGTTTGATGTTGTCGCCACCATGAATCTGAATGGCGACTATCTATCCGATGCACTTGCTGCACAAGTCGGAGGTATCGGAATTGCTCCTGGCGCGAATATCAATTATGCAACTAGTATCGGCGTATTTGAAGCGACCCATGGAACTGCTCCTAAGTATGCCAATTTGGATAAAGTTAACCCAGGCTCACTAATTTTGTCGGGAGAGATGATGCTCCGCTACATGGGATGGAAAGAAGCGGCTAATTCAATTATTCAGGCGATGGATACTACTATAACCAGCAAAACGGTCACATACGATTTTGCCCGTCTGATGCAAGACTCCACCGAAGTAAAATGCAGTGAGTTTGCCGATGCACTAATTAACAATTTATAACGTCCACACCCTCTTCTTATCATGTTGCAGGATAAACAAGCTGACGCCCTTGCTTTAGAATACGCTAAAGCAATTTGTGAAGCGTTTAAAGAGTACAATGCCGAATTTCGGCAAATTACTCAACGCTCGCGCTCACGATTCGAAAATCGAGATTGGAAAGGAAGCCAACGCGATGCCGTGGACCGGATAGAACTTTATGACCGCATTGTTCGCCGAACCGTCGTAGAGCTAAAACGACGACTGGGTTACTTAAGTAATGACCGACAATTATGGGTAAAAACAAAGTGTCATTATGCCAAGATTATTCAGTACTACGTCGATTCCGAGTTTTACAAGACTTTTTACAGCTCAATCTCTCGCATTATTTTCAAAACTGTGGGAGTGGATTCCGATGTGGAATTCATCGCATTGGATATTGAAACTATTCCCAATAGAACTAAACCTGTATCGACAAAAGAATACAAAATAGGAAATTTGATGCAATCTTCTATTTTTGCCTTTTTAACAGATAACGGTTTCACGGTCCCTTTCGTAGACCTCCACCGAAGCGCAGATTTTATTGTAAAAGAAATTACTACTTTTTGTACGATCCATTGTACGGATATGGAAGATCTGTGCATCGAGATTATGGAGCCAGTTTTCTACCAAATCAACCGTGCATATCTCGTGGGAAAAATCGTGGGCAAAAATTGGACCAGCCCTTTTGTCGTGGCACTAACTAACACGGAGCCCGGAGTCGAAGTAGATGCCGTCATGATGACAGAACAGGAAGTCGCCATTCTTTTCAGCTACACTCGCTCTTATTTTCATGTCGACCTGACCACTGTAAGCGATGCCGTAGTATATCTAATGTCGTTCATGCCCCGTAAGACTGTCGGTGAACTATATACAGTTCTTGGTCGGGCCAAACAAGGAAAAACTGATCGATATCGAAAGATTTTCCTACATTTAGCAAAATCCCACGATTTATTCGTTCATGCCCCGGGTGACAAGGGTTTGGTTATGGTCGTGTTCACCTTACCCTCGCACGATATTGTCATCAAGGTCATCCGTGACCGTTTTGCCTATCCTAAAACAACTTCGCGTAAGGATGTAATTAATCGATACCAATCCGTATTTGAGCATGACCGTGCTGGGCGCCTTGCCGACGCACAGGAATTCCGCCACTTGAAGTTCAAGGTTGACCGATTCACCCCCGAACTTTTGGAGGAATTAATAACAGAAACTGCGGAAACCGCACGGATCGAAGGTGATGCCATTGTCATTAATCACTGTTATATTGAACACCGTTTTACCCCATTGAACCTGTATCTAAAACAAACGAGTAATTCCAACGCTAAAAAAGTAGTTTATGATTATGGACAAGCAATCAGAGATTTAGCGATGAGTAACATTTTCCCCGGTGATCTATTGCTCAAGAATTTTGGTGTTACTGGACGCGGGCGTGTAATTTTTTATGACTATGATGAGCTGTGTATGGTCACAGATTGTAACTTCAGGGACCTCCCTCAAGCCCAAAACTTTGAGGATGAAATGTCAGCTGAAGCATGGTTCTATGTTGCTGACAACGATATTTTCCCTGAACAGTTTATTTCTTTTCTTGGCTTTGACGACGACTTAAAAAAGTTTTTTCTAGAATGGCATGGTGAGATTCTAACCGCAGAATACTGGCGTAATCTACAAGCCAAACATCGATTAGGTGAATTCTCTGATGTAACACCGTATCACCATTATCCAGTAGGAATCTGAAATAGGGGGTGGTCTCATGAGATTAAATTGCGGTGCAATTTTGATATATTGGATCCGACAAACCACTCAAGACCTATCAGGAGAAACACAAAATGGTTGTTGAAAATTCTACATTTGCTGAGAAATTGAGAAACGGTGAGAGCCTCATTGGTACAATGGTTAGCCTGCCATCTGCTGAAGTCACCGAAATCCTTGCAGAAACGGGTTTCGACTGGTTGTTTATCGACGCGGAACACGGTCCTTTTGATCCCCACGACGCTCAAGGAATGCTTCAGGCGGCTGGTAATTGCTCCTGTATCATTCGTGTGCCAGAAGGTGATGAAATATGGATAAAAAAAGCCTTGGACATCGGTGCCGCCGGTATTATTGTTCCTCAAGTGAATTCGGCGGAACAGGCTGAAAGAATAGTCCAAATGTGCAAATACTCACCCCAAGGGTGTCGTGGTGTCGGTTTGGCTAGAGCACATCGATACGGCATAGACTTCGAAGGTTATATTAAAAATGCAAATAGGGAAACCGCCGTTATCATCCAAGCGGAACACAAGGATGCTGCGACAAATATTGAATCTATTGTAAAAGTACCAGGAATCGATGCAGTTTTAATCGGCCCCTACGATTTGTCCGCAAGTTTAGGCAAAATTGGGCAAATTACAGACCCTGAAGTGGAAGGTATCATTGATCATATTACGACGGCATGTCATGCTGAGGGAGTTAGACTTGGTATTTTCGGTGTCACGCCAGATGCCGTATTACCGTATTATCGCAAAGGCTTCACCTTGATAACCGTGGGTGTCGATTCATTATTCATAGTAAAGTCAGCCGCCGACGCCTTAAATCAGGTCCGTGGAGGGTGAATCGGCGTACGAAATATTTTGCTAAATGTGCCAGTTTTAAAGAAAAGCATCAATTGGATTCCTGAAAATTAGTCCCCTCTGGCTAATAAAATCCAATTATTTTTTTAGGATGTTGCTAAACGCTATACTGAGCGCCCCAATGCCAAGTACGGCAAGTGAAGTAGGTTCTGGGGTGGATGATGTAGGTATCGGTTCTCCACTAACGTTTGCCAGTGTTGTAAAAGAAATTAGAAATAAGCTTAAACAAACCCAAATTTTCATTATTATTCCCTGGTAAAGTATTTTTTGAATTACGATGCTGCGCACATGACTTGTTTTGTACAGGGCAATTCACGTGCCATTCAATTGTTGTCGGCAAATTCAACAAGTTAAGTTTGACACCAAATATACTGTATATATTATTGACATATTAACGCCTACTAGATGATTGATCGTTTTAATGAGAACCAAATCGAAAAAGCTTGCGGGAGCACTTATTTTCAAAGAGGTCGGAAATACTGGAAATTAGGTAAAGTACATCAGGTTGAAGTTGACAAAACGCCTGGAGGATTACTAATCACATCAACGGTAAATGGAAGTGATTTTAATCTCTATCAGCAATCCATTGATGTAGTCTACCCCAAATCAGGCGGCACTGGGATCGTAGGACTATGTTCTTGCCCAATGTCTGAAAACTGTAAACATGTGGCTGCCGTTTTGCTGTTTGTACTCAAATCAGGCCAAGCCAAAATCAGTCCAGATCAACAAAATCCTGTAGATACATGGCTAAATGAATTGCAATGTGCGGGAGGAGGTCAAACCATGGTTGTGCCCACAGCCACTCATACAGGTTTTAGTTTGCTTTATATCCTTGAACCTGCCCCGGGCCAAAAAACCAGAATACTGCAAATTCAATCCAAGAAGGTCCGTAAACTGACACGGGGTGGCGTTAATAAACCAACCTATTACTCATTAGAACAAGCTTTTGGATACTACACTGAAAATTTTATTGCTCCATGTGATAAGGAAATCGCCCAATTGTTAGTAAAAAACCGTAACCAGATTTATTCGCAAAATAGGAATCATTTATTAGAAGGAGAATTTGGCGAATTAGCTTTAAAAAAACTATTGTCGTCCGGACGGTGTCACTGGAAAGATCATGAGAAACCATCACTCTCTTTGGGTGCCCAAAGAGGAATCAAGTTTCAGTGGGAAAAGACCCAAGAAGGCCAACAGCTCAAACATGCTATTGACCCACCCGCCATCCGCATATTTCAGTTAGCCCAACTATGGTATCTTGACCATAAGACCTCCCAAATTGGCCCTATAGATTGTGCAGGATTGAGCTCAAAACAGGTTCTGGCATTACTGGATGCTCCTATCATTCCAAAGCAGCAGCTTGAAAAAGTCAGCCGTAAGCTAATACTGGATATACCTGAGTATGATCTTCCAACACCTGTTAAACTGGATATAGAGCGAATCCGGATAGAAGGACAAAAACCCGTATTTCACCTCAAACTGCAGAGTATTGACCAAAATCGGGAAACAAAGGGAAGAAATCGTTTTCACTGCGCCCACCTATCGTTTATGTATGGTTCCGCATTGCTGGAAGGATACTCGGATCAGCCAATTGCTGTAGTCGGTATTGAGAATTGTATTTATACCATCAAACGGGATATCGATGCCGAAACCGAAGCTATAAATATTCTTCGTAACCTAGGGTTCCAACCAATAAATCAGCAGAGTGCCCAAAATCATGAATCTTTAGACTGGCTTTTTTACGCCGAAACTGCCGCAGAATCTGCAATGCAATGGCATGATTTTATTGAAAACAGTGTGCCCACGCTCCAGGCTCAAAAATGGCAAATCAAAATCGATGAAAGCTTTCTCCTACGCATCGAAGAGACTAATGATTGGCATGCGGAATTGGAAAATGAAAGCTCTGAGTGGTTTTCCCTTTCACTTGGTGTGGAATTGGACGGTGAACGCATTAATCTTTTGCCTACTTTGGTTGAAATCTTGTCCCAATCTGGGAGCCCACAACAGTTGCGTAAAAACCTTCTAGAGAACCCTGAATTTCTTGTGTCCGTGGGTGAATACCGCTGGTTGAAACTGCCGTCCGAACGATTACTTCCGATTTTCGATACCCTAGTGGAGCTTTATGATCATGAACCATTAGACGTAGATGGCAAACTTGAATTATCGTTGCATCAAGGTATTCAGATTGGGGATTTACTAAATGATTCGGCACTTACTTGGCACGGCGCAGATCAATTACGAAAATTAAACAAACAACTACGTGATTTTGAAGGGATCGAGCCAGTCCCACCTCCAAAAAATTTCAACGCAGAATTGCGTCCCTACCAACAAGAAGGCTTAAACTGGCTCCAATTTATGCGTGGTTTTGATTTTAACGGAATTCTTGCTGACGACATGGGTCTTGGAAAAACCGTTCAGGCACTTGCTCATCTTTTGTTGGAAAAAAAAGCAGGCCGTATGGAACAACCAAGCTTAGTAATCGCACCAACTAGTTTGATGGGAAATTGGCGGCGAGAGTCGGAACGCTTTGCTCCGGAATTAAATGTTCTGGTTCTACACGGTGCTGATCGCCATGATCATTTTGATCAAATTGAGGAGAATGATGTCATCTTAACCACCTATCCGTTGCTTAGGCGCGATAAGGTACGATTGTTAACACACTATTTTCATTACATCATTCTCGATGAGTCGCAATTCATCAAAAATCCAAAATCCCAAACCACCCGAGTAGTCTACGAGCTCAAAGCTTCTCACCGACTATGCCTGACGGGTACTCCCATGGAAAATCACTTGGGTGAATTATGGTCAATGTTTCATTTTCTGATGCCTGGATTTTTAAACAATCTTCAACGATTCAACCGCCTATTCAAAAATCCCATTGAACGCCAAGGTGATACCACACGACAACAGCAGCTCAGCCGCAGGCTAAAACCTTTTTTACTTCGGCGGACGAAAGAGCAAGTCGCTGACGAATTACCCCCCAAAACAGAGATTGTCCGTTCAGTCATTCTTCAGGGGAAGCAACGCGATCTTTACGAGACACTCCGCCTCGCTATGGATGCGAAAGTGCGAAAGGAAATTAGCAAGAAAGGTTTGGCGCGAAGTCATATCACGATTCTTGACGCCCTCTTAAAATTGCGTCAAGTCTGTTGTGACCCACGGCTCTTGTCGTTACCGCAAGCAAAACACGTAGACCAAAGTGCCAAGCTTGAATTACTCATGGAAATGCTCCCGGAAATGCTAGAAGAAGGCCGCAAAATCCTTGTTTTTTCACAGTTCACTGCGATGTTGAGTCTTATCGAAGCAGGACTAAATGCATCGAATATTGATTTTGCCAAATTAACTGGCCAAACCCGAAAACGAGACGAAGCAATTGACCGATTCCAAGGCGGCCAAGTTTCAGTCTTTCTAATTAGCCTAAAAGCTGGAGGCGTGGGTCTTAATCTCACCGCCGCCGATACCGTAATACATTATGATCCCTGGTGGAATCCTGCCGTAGAAAACCAAGCCACCGATCGTGCCCATCGTATCGGACAGGACAAAGCTGTTTTTGTTTACAAACTAATTTCCGACGAGACTGTAGAGGAAAAGATAATTGCTTTGCAGCAAAAAAAACAAGCTTTGGCTGATGGAATCTATTCTGGAAAAAACAAAAGTAAAACCGGTATGTTTACACCGGAAGAACTAACAGAGTTGTTAAGACCGATACAAAACTAGTCCTAAGTTCTTGGGGTTGTCTAAAAAGAATACAAATCTTCGTGATGTGATCAGATGCTATCGATTTCTTAATAACCTATCGAATAGAAGGAGACAGACATTCCTACCCAACATATTTCTTCAACTTTCGTCACTATTCTAGGATTCATTTTCAGTGTTTCTAAGATTTCTGTGCCCTCACTTAAAATTAATAAAAATATCTAACGAAAAAACATGCAAGACTTAACCATATTTTTTCACCTAGGCCCCAGTAAGACAGGCTCAACATACTTGCAAAAAATTATTTTCCCCCGATTAAAAAACGTGAAATATCATAGTAAACGACATTTTTGGGATTATAAGAAAAACTTTATTACCGACATTCACGAAAAGCATTTATTTTCCCGTGAGTTTGATGACAGCTTGGAAAAAAGGATAATCGATATTTCGGATCTATTCCCCCAAGCAAGAATAATATTAGTCCTAAGACGACAGGACAGTTGGATAGCGTCAAAATACAGATATCATATTAGGAAGCTCGGCCGTATGTCGTTTGAGGAATTTTTCGACATTGAATCCAATAAAGCTTTCTGCACAAAAGAAAAGTTCTACTACAGAAAAAAAATCGAATTGGTCGAGAAACATTTCGACAACAAACCCCTTATATTGCTCTTTGACGATCTTAGAACCAACCCCAAATTATTGGTCAGACAACTCACCGACTTTTTAGGTATCGAATTCGTAGAAGATACCCAGATCAATACGATAGTGAACAAAGCATTTTCTGATAAACAACTAAGACTATTGAGAAATTTTAACCGCAGCTATCCCTACAAACCTCTGGGTTCAGGTTCAAAGATACTCGATCGACTTTATTACAAATTTCGTATCCTTCTTTTACATACGGTCGCATTTATTGCCCAACTGAACCCTTTTCAATGGACAGGTCAACAACTATTAATAGCTCCCAAAAAATTGGAAACAATAAGAAAATATTACCATGAAGACTGGGAGTATTGCTTGCAATATAGCCGCGCTCAGCAGCATTTTAAAGAACACCTCTAGCCGCAAGGTTATTCATGGTTGCAAGGTACTAATATTTGGATTACAAACAGCTGAACGACAGACTGATAAATAGCGGGTAACGCAGCAACAGGACTCAGTGGTTTATACTTCTTCGTTAATCTAAAACGCTAACACTCAAATACCAATCGCCAAAAGACATATCCCACTATAACATTGAGGCTATCAGGTCCACGCTACCCTTGCATAAAATTCCTTTTCTACTTTCGTTCATTTTCGCTGACATACAGAAGAAATCGATCCAACATACGAGAAGGCAACAAACGCTTAAGCATACCGAAAAAGTAAGTTGGAAAAGTAACGTAGTAATGATTTTTCGGAACTGGGTTTTCCAATGCATGAATCACTGCTTTTAGAACGGCATCGGGTGGCAGAGTAAATGGCGCGGAAGATCCTTCAGTTGTAAACCGTTTCTCCATCGCAGTATAGTTGTCACTATGCCGACTATTTAGTCGGTCGATGTTTCGATTAAAAGCTGCATAAGCATTGGTACGAAAACGACTTTCTATTGGGCCGGGTTCAATCAAACTGACATAAATATCCGTACCCTGTAATTCAAGGCGTAACGTGTCCGTTAATCCTTCGAGCGCATACTTACTGGAATTGTAGGCGCCTCGATACGCCAATGAAACCAATCCCAAAAGAGAACTATTTTGTATGATTCGGCCAAATCCCTGATGATGCATCGCAGGCAACACTCGGCAAACCATTTCATGCCAACCAAAAAAATTAACTTCAAATTGTGCCCGTAATATATCTCGGGGTAAATCTTCAACAGCACCCGACTGACCGAATCCACCATTATTAAACAACCCGTAAAGCTTGCCATTAGTCCGCACGAGTATTTCATCTATCGTATTTTGGATGGATACAGAATCAACAAGATCCAGTTGCAAGCTTTCCAGCCCTTCACTTTGGAGTCGATCAACATCTTGTAACTTTCGCGCTGTAGCAAAAACGCGGTAACCTCGGTTTTTTAGTCCTTGTGCGGTACAAAGACCTATACCAGAAGAGCAACCTGTAATGAGGACGGAGCGTTCGTGTTTCATGACTAATTGTATTAGAAAGGAACAATCAAAGACGCGCTAAGCAGGTGGAACCGACCAAACTCCGCTCTGATTTCTGGTGCGGCATTGTATTGATAGGCAAAATTAATCATGACAGATTTGATCCCAAAATAGCCGTAACCGATGCTTAGAGTAGTTTCATTGTCAGTGTCTATACCAACACCCACACGTAAAACGCTTGTTTTGGCCACCCATAATTCCGACCCGAAGGCAAACCGTGCAATTTCCGCTATTCCCCCGAGATCGCTATCTATTTTCAGATAGTTACCATCTAAAAAGAAACTTAGACTTTTGCTTGGCATGTAACCTAAACCACTTCGAATCGAATACAACCAACTTTCGTCATCAAAGCTACCCAAAGGCGCTGTCCCACGGAGTTCGGTATCGGAAGTTGTGAATGAAATAGAGGAAGTGAACGCCGTGTACCACTCTTCGTTTATTTGAGCAAGCAATCCAAGGTTAAGTTCGCGAGTAAAAATATCTGTATTGGAACGAATCGCCACATCACGAACCTCGGTGGTAAAAAACTCTTCTCTAACTTTGGCATCAACCAATCGTATCTCTCCACCCAATGCTATTCTATCGAATATGCGTCGACTGTATCCCAGAAACAGTTCATTCGATTCAAGGTTATTTTTTAAATCGTGGCGTGTTTCTTTACTAAGCGTATCGGTTCGCGCAACAGTTATAGAGAGGGCGCCCAAGTCGGGCACCGATATATTCGCAGTTCCGGCCGTTGCACTTATCAAAGTCCCGCTCTCACTAAACGCTTCCACATTCAAAAGGCTTCCGAATACTGTGAGTTCACCGAATTGTAGCCAATCATCGGCTGCCGGATTACGAGAAGTTGGGAGAGGAAATGCTAATGAAGCTTGCCTTCCTGTGGTATCCGGAAAGTTTCTCGTACGATCCAAAGCCAACCCAAGGCGCAAGAGATAGGGATTATCAGTTACATCGCCTAGCGCGTTACTTGAAAAAACGATAAACAAGAAACAAAAGCAAAGAAAAAAGAGGTTTAAGGACAAGTCTTAATATTAAAGAAAGTGAACAATTGAAATTGGAGGCGACTCTACTACTCGTAGTTATTCAAATAGCCAAATATCGATTCCATTTTTGCCCATGTTGCAACCCTGCGATTTTTATTAAACCATAATCTATCCTCAAAAAAAGAACTCCCTTTCAACTCCCAAGAGGATCAAAACAAAAGGTACAGCACCATAACGCAAAATCTACGTGTATCAAGTAAATTGAATTAGGCTCGACAATAATTGGTCTCCAAACCTAGCGTTCTGGTTAAATTTCTCACAAAGTAATGACCCAATCTGGGCCACATTTTTTACTGAGCTTTCAAAACATTGGAAACCGATACCAAGAGCGCTTACCTATAACTGAGACTTTGGTATACCATGTTCAACTATCCCATCCAACGGTTGAGTCATCAATCATCCACCCATTTCTGCAAAGCGGAAATTACATTACGGGCTTGATCACTGCTCGAAATGTTAAATTTAGATTTTTGCATATATTCACCATTTCTTTTCTGATATCGTCGAATGGTATAACGTTCGGGGCCATATTCTTCCTTTCGGCGATCCCAATCCTGATATTTATATATAAGCGTTGCCCAGGCACCTTTGGACAATATTACTTTATCTAACTCTTTGACTGTTTGAAGATCACCGTCAAAGTAATCAATTGTTAATTCATCTACGGTTGAAGCCATATTTTTCAAAAATTAATAAGTTAAATTTTAATAATAGCGAAAATAAAATACCGTTTAGACTGCAATCTGCTCAAGGAACAACTACTTCTTTGCTAGACAGACGGAACACCGCTGAATCTACTTCTTCATTTATCAACTCACCAAGACAAAAAACAGTAGGAAACTATCGGGGCATAGACTCCGCTTGAAAATATCACCACGAACGAGAATACTCTAATTGCTTCAAATTATATTTCCGAGTAGTTTCCCATTCATGCACTGAAAAATATTTCCCCGAAAAAAACGGCCATTGTTACTGTTTAAAACCCCCAATAAATTCACCAAACGCACGACTTCCCTGCCCTGTTTGGATAGTTTGGACTATTTTTAATAGCTTCACATCCAAAACCGATACGGTATTACTAAACCAATTAGCAACATAAACGTGGCGATCATCTGGGTGCGTAAAAATACCCTCTGGAGTCCGACCAACGTCAACCGTTGTCACTACTTCAAAAGTATCAGTATCAATCACCGAAACTGTATCGTCATCTTGATTTGTCACCAATAGGCGTTTGCCCCTTTGAGCCAGCGTTACATCGTAGGGTAATTCACCAACCAACACCGTTTTCACTATTTTCCAAGATTTGACGTCTACAACGGTTATATCATTACTTTTCACATTAGCTACGAAAATCCGTTCGCCCACGCTATCGATGGTAATCCCAAATGGGTGCTGACCAACTTTCAATGTTGCTATTAATTTCGATGTAATAGCATCAATTTTAGAAATAGAATTACTATCCCGATTGGCAACAAATATACTTTTATCGTCCGGGCTCACCACAAGCCCAGCCGGCGATTCTTCTACAGGGATCTGACAGATCACCTTTAACTCTTTTGCATCAACCACGGACACATAATCATTGTACCAATCAGCCACATAAACTTGAGAACCGGAATGGTTTACCGCAATTCCAAGGGGACCCTCTCCAACCTGTATCGATGTCAAAAGAGAATGGTTATAGCCATCAATAACCGACAAAGTTTTGCTTTTAGGACTTGTTACATAGACACGGGTACCATCCGAAGTTACCGCGACACCAGCTGGTTTCTTCCCTACATTTAAAGTATTGATGACCAAGCGAGTCTCAGTATCGATGATCGACAAACTATCATCGAGTTGGTTAGTGATATAAGCATACGACTTTGCATTCGCATGTTGAACTCCGGCAAGGAGCACACAAAAAGCTAAAACCGATGACAAAAAATACCGCAGAAGAATAACCATCTCGAGGTTTATCAGCCTCCGACTACTTTTTTCAAATTTGAAAGACCCAACTTAAAAACCGATGTTACCGCACTGACTGCAGCATCTTCATTAAGTGCGGCTGGAGGATTATTATTCATGTACCCACGATAGAACTTGGCCTTCCAAACGACCTTTGAGCCACCAGAACCATTAGGTTCAACAGACAACCACGCTTTATAATTGGTAACAGGCAATACTTTGACAGGTACTGTTTCCCCTGAATGTTCAATAGTTTTAACCGTACTCATCTCCGTTATCTTATAGGAGAATTCCATTTTACTTTCCTTATAACTTTTAAGTTCTTCCTTAATTGTGCCACCACCATCTTTAAGCGTGAGCTCTCGTGTAGCACCTTTTTTGTTTCCTCCTTGAGCGACAGTTTTTTCGATCACAGGCAACCAACTTTCGACACTATCAAAATCTTTAATTTTTGCCCAAACTACTGCCGGAGGCGCATTAATTTCAACCGTTTCTTCAACTTTTACCCTCGACGGACCATGAGCACTTGCCACGGATACCCAAAACAACACTAAGATTGAAAAACAATAGGCGATTTTTTTCATTTTACCTCCGATTATAAATTAAACCCTAAACCATTCATTCAACACCGACAGAAAAGCACACAAATTCGGGGAAAAGAGAATCGATATATCTTCAATTACATCCGTAGCGGACGTTTTTCCCCATTGAGAAAACCCGATTTAGTGCCCTATGTCAAAGGAATTCCATCAATTCCAGTTGACTTTTAAGGATGACAGTTTTAGTTATGTTAAGCAAATCTGTCGGAGACCAGTCAAACGTTAAATGCTTTCCTCATAATAATGACGACCAACACCACAATTGGATTTTGCACGTCAAGCAAGCACATTATTTCCGTACTCTTCCAGGTCTTCAACGATAGCAAGTTCTTTCTCACTAGACACTGAAGCACGCAAGGCCCTAAGTTTCTCGCAATATTCATCAATCACAATGCTAGCCCCATATTTAGGTTGTGTTAGACGCTTACGACGATAACTCTCCCATCTGTCACCATCTTCACTCGACAAAGATTCTGGGAAATTTCTAGCTTGATACCGAAACAGCATTTCTGAGAGCCGGCTATCATGAAATTTCGGTTTTAAGTGATTTAACTTATCGGGTGACGTTGATCGAATTTCATCCATCAGCAATCTATCGTGATCAGAAAAAAATCCCCCGGAATATAGCATCATGTCCGGGTCGTTTACCTTTGGCAAATCCCCATCGGCAAATACAGTTTGAATTTTGTTCGCCAGAAGTCCTGTCGAACTTTTGATTTTCTCCAGGTTTTCCATACATAATTTCGCATTAATTCGCAGCCTTTTCGCATCCTCCGAACCTAAGGTATTAACCGGCACCAGAACTGG
Organism: uncultured Methylococcales bacterium; assembly: GCA_964653275.1. Taxonomy (GTDB): domain Bacteria; phylum Pseudomonadota; class Gammaproteobacteria; order Methylococcales. The sequence continues at coordinate 8,878 of CAZZET010000032.1, read as the reverse complement.
GCATCGATTTAGATGAACAGCCTTAAGCGAGAGCCTCTCGACACCTTCTGGTAGTTCTGCTCTGGGTGTAAAAACACGTTGGCGAATCTCTTGTGGATTTAATTCTATTAAAGGATCCACATCGTCCATAAGATCGTAAACGATTATTGAATTTTGATTTGTTGGGTGCTGTGCAACGGGAGCAACAACGGCTATGCAATGTTTTGCGATACCGTATTTTTCAGATGCATGTATCACTGGCCGAATCGAACTTGTGTTTAAAAATTGGGCCGCCAATGACTTCCCCCGATGGCGAAACACAAATTCATAGAGCTTCGACTGCTTTAATTTGAGTAATTTTGCCAGCGCGATTGTTGCAAATACATCAGCAAGTGCGTCGTGCGCACCCGAATGCTCGATTCCATTCGCAACCGTAATTTGATCCAAACGAAATGTATGAATACCATCTGCGTTAACAGGCCATTCGATACCAGAAGGCCTAAGCGCGCCTGCAAGCCGAACTATATCGATCAAATCCCAGCGAGAATTACCCCCTTGCCACTCCCGTTTATAAGGATCAAAAAAATTTCGGTAAAGTGTGTTTCTGGTAATTTCATCGTCAAACCGAATATTATTGTATCCAAGCACACAGGTATTCGGCTGACTAAACTCGTGATTAATTTTGGCGATAAATTCCGCTTCACAAATACCCTCTCTTAATGCCATTTTTGGCGTAATCCCAGTGATGAGACATGCTTCAGGTTGTGGCAGGGTATCATTAGCTGGCTTGCAAAAAAGCACCAACGGGTCGCCAATTGGATTGAATTCCCAGTCGGTACGAATTCCTGCGAACTGTACCGGACGGTCACGCATTGGATCAATACCAAAGGTTTCGTAATCGTACCAGTACAATGTTTGAGGCGACATACGAACTCGACTTCGTATCTAGGTCGTTCGCATAAGTATTTGAATCACTAGATGCAGGGTTTGCAGGCTACCGGATGGAAGTCAAGGCCGTTAATACGTCAGTGCGACTAATAACTCCCACCAAATCGACATCTTCTACGACTGGAAAATTCCGATATTCTGTTGTTGAAAACTTCTCCGCCACTTCTACAATACTGGTTTCGCAATCAACGGTAGGTGTATCGCGGGTCATATATTCTTCTACAGTCCCACCAAAATCTTGATTATACGCAGCATCTAACACGACCTTCATACAATCCAACTCGGTGAACATTCCTACAATCTGTCCATGGAAATCCAAGACTGGAGCACCAGTAATACGCTTTTTTAACAACTTTTCTATGGCCTCCATAACATCCATATCTAACGTCAAAGTCATACATTTAGTGGTCATATGGTCTTTTACTTCGATTTTCGAGAGCATCGTACTTCCTCCGAAGGAACTAAAACGGTATGGTTATCAATCCGAACAATTAAGGGTACTTGGTAAAAATTATTTAAACATAAACTATTCAAATTGAAACCACATGAAGGCTTGCATACCCTCTGATACTAACCGAATAACATCGTGGTTTATTTGGTGCCTCGAAGCTCCAATTTACGCTTCTTTTCGCATTTATTTATGCAAAGGCATTCTCCGTTTCCCATTCCACCGCACGTCCCTTTCAAACTTTCTCGACCAAAGATCACGCCAATTGCCATTCCAGCTATCACCATTACCATGATAATGAAGGTTATTAAGAATAAGGTCATACACCAACTTCCTGGACAAACTTTTTGGTGCTTTGCTCGATAAAACCATCGGGGGTTCTAACGATGAATACAGCAGCCAGTCTCTTTTGTTCCGCCAATTGAAATCCCTGATCTGGCCCCAACACCATGAGGGCAGTAGCTATAGCATCCGCGTAGATGGCAGTATGACTTACGACCGATACTGACGCAAGATGATGAGTAATCGGCTTTCCTGTTCGTGGATCAATCGTATGGGAAAAACGCTGGCCATCATATTCGAAATAGTTCCGGTAGTCTCCCGAAGTGGCTATCGCAGCATTTTCGACAATGATAATACGCTGTACAGACCGAGTATTCATGCTTGGTTTTTCAATCGCAATTCTCCACTTGCCACCTTCGGCATTCGCGCCATGGACTCGAATTTCCCCACCTATTTCAACCAGGTAATTCTGTATCCCAAGAGATTCGAGATATTCGGCAATTAAATCGACCCCATAACCTTTGGCCAACCCTGAAAAATCCAAATATACTTTTAAATCTTTTTTTCTAATAGCCGGTGGCGATTCACGCAATTCAACCATGTCATGACCTGTATGCGATAAATTCTTCCGGATCTCCTTTTCTGATGGAACACCTTTATTCTCACTAATTCTTGGACCGAATCCCCACAAATTGACCAATGGACCAACGGTGATATCGAAAGCGCCCCCTGTATGTTGGCTCACTAATAAGGCTTCTCGGACTACAGTAAAAAATTCATCTGAAACATGAAACCAATTCTTGGAATTTGATCGATTAAATCGAGACAGCTCCGAATCGTCACGGTATGTGGACATTTTCGAGTTAATATCGTCTAATCGAGTTTCGATATTCAGCCTTAGCTTATTTGGTTCGATATGCGAGGGCAGCCTTGGTATCTTAATGGAATAAACTGTTCCCATCGTGGTACCGTGCAAAATAGTTTGTGGTACCTGATACGTCTGCGAACAAGCTGGTAAAATCCCAAGTGAAACAAGAGCAACCCAGAGCCAACTATACCTATCCACCAAAGTCATCCAACAAGATATGATCATCTTCGACGCCCAAATCATGGAGCATTTTGATCACAGCCGCGTTCATCATTGGAGGCCCACACATGTAATATTCACAATCTTCCGGTGCTGTATGATCCTTAAGATGGTTATCATATATGACCTCGTGGATAAAACCGGTATACCCCGTCCAGTTGTCTCCCGGCAGGGGGTCGGATAATGCGCAGTGCCATTCAAAATTTTCGTTTTCGGTTTGTAACTTATCGAATTCATCCTCATAAAACATTTCCCTTTTGCTTCGTGCACCATACCAAAAGCTTATCTTCCTTTTGCTTTTAATTCGCATCAGTTGATCGAAAATGTGAGATCGCATTGGAGCCATGCCTGCTCCACCACCGACGAAAATCATTTCATTAGCTGTATCTTTGGCGAAAAACTCGCCAAATGGGCCAGAAATAGTACAAGTATCCCCTTTTTTTAGGTTGAATATAAACGAAGACATTTTCCCGGGAGGTAAATGATCATCTCCCGGTGGCGGCGTCGCAATACGCACATTGAGCATGATGACACCCCTTTCCTCTGGATAGTTCGCCATGGAATAAGCTCGTGTGACAGGTTCTTTAACGTCAGAAACATAACGCCATACATCGAATTTATCCCAATCATCATGGAATTCTTTACCAATATCAAAACGACTGTATCGCGAAACATGGCGGGGGCATTCGATCTGAATATAGCCACCAGCTTGAAATTCAACGTGCTCTCCTTCCGGCAATTCCAACACAAGTTCTTTAATGAAAGTGGCTACATTCTCATTGGAACGAACCACACAGTCCCACTTTTTAACACCGAAAACTTCTTCGGGCACCTGAATCTTAAGATTTTGTTTGACGGCAACCTGGCACGACAATCGATCTCCATCAGCGGCTTCACGTTTTGTAATCAAAGATGTTTCAGTAGGAAGGATTTCTCCACCACCCTCAAATATTTTTACACGACATTGCGCGCAAGTCCCACCGCCACCGCATGCCGAAGGGACAAAAAGATTTGCATCCGCTAAGGCCGTTAATAACTTAGAACCAACTGGAGCCTGAATAGTTTTCTCATCGTTGATTAGAATATCTACATTACCCGAAGCTACAAGTTGTTGTTTCGCAGCCAGAATAACACATACCAAAGCCAGCACAATTCCGGTAAACACCAAAACACCTAGGATGATTTCTAACATCGTAAATATTTAAAGTTGAATCCCAGAAAATGCCATAAACCCTAAAGACATTAGCCCCGCGGTAATAAAAGTAATCCCCAATCCCTGTAGGCCATCTGGCACATCACTATATTTCAACTTTTCACGAATCCCAGCTATAGCAGCTATTGCCAATGCCCAACCCAATCCACTACCGAGTCCATATACAACACTTTCACCAAAATCATAATCACGTTCAATCATGAATAAACTGCCACCGAGAATCGCACAATTCACTGTTATCAGCGGCAAAAAAATGCCAAGAGCGTTATATAAGGCAGGAAAAAATCGATCAAGGATCATTTCCAGTATTTGCACCATCGCAGCAATAACACCAATGCAGCTCAAAAGAGCAAGAAAACTAAGATCGACGCTAGGAAACCCAAGCCATTTCAACGCCCCGTCTTTTAATAAATAATTATAAATAATGTTATTCACCGGTACAGTTAGGGTTTGAACAACAAGTACCGCAATGCCCAAACCAATTGCTGTCGATATTTTCTTGGATACAGCTAGGAATGTGCACATTCCAAGAAAAAAGGCGAGTGCGAGGTTTTCTATGAAAACCGATCTAACAAAAAGACTGATATAAGCTTCCATTAGTGGGGTACCTCAGCACTATGTGCCGATATAATCTCATAGTCGGGTTTTTCAACTTGGACCGGCTTCCAGGTTCGGAATGCCCAGATAATCAAGCCAATAATGAAGAATGCACTTGGCGGTAAAAGCAGTAACCCATTAGGTACATACCATCCCCCGTCCTGAACCAGGGGCAAAACTTCAACACCTAGCAGTTTCCCTGAACCCAAAAGTTCTCTTAAGATTGCAATTATTATCAAAATCAAGCTATAACCCAGACCATTTCCTATTCCATCCATAAAACTTTGAAAAGGTGGATTTTTCATTGCATAGGCTTCAGCTCTTCCCATCACAATACAATTAGTGATAATCAACCCTACAAAAACCGACATTTGTTTGCTGACATCGTACGCAAAAGCTTTTAATAGTTGATCCACCACAATAACCAAAGAAGCAATGATCGTCATTTGCACGATAATTCGAATACTCCCCGGGATATGGTTCCTAATTAAGCTAATTGCAGCACTCGAACAGGCTGTGACCGCAGTCAATGCCAAACACATAATTAATGCGGTCAAAAGCTGGGAAGTCACAGCCAATGCCGAACAAATCCCTAACACTTGGAACGTAATAGGATTATTATCCACTAACGGATCAAGCAAAACCTGTTTTGTCTCACTGGTCATGAGTGCCCCTTTTCGATTCGTATTTTGTGTAAGTAGGATGCAAAACCTTCCCTGCTTAACCAATACCGGAGCATATTAGTAACACCATTGCTAGTTAAAGTGGCTCCAGACAAACCATCAACTTGGAATTCGGCACCAATCCTGTTCGGATCAACTATACCTTTTACCAACCCTATAGCAGGTTCACCATTGACATCATAAACTTTTTTCCCTTTCCACAAGGCGCGCCAATTTGGGTTGACAACTTCGCCACCCAGTCCAGGGGTCTCCGCCTGATCATAAAAATTTAACCCAATAATGGTATTACCATCGGCTTCCAAAGCGAGAAATCCATACATTGTTGACCACAATCCATAGCCATGAACAGGAAGAATAATAGCTGATATCTGCTGATTTTCTTTTACAAGAAAGACCTTTGAATATGTTGCTTTTACCTTTATGCTCGCAATATCTTTATCTGTAGGAATTTTAATGCTTTGGGAAGGGTCTTTGGCAGCTTTGCGTTGATCGTAGCCTTCTACATCAATATTTTCAACATAACCACCTGTCGCTAGATCAACTATTTTTATCTCAATATTTTTGAATGCTTCATCAATATCCCCACTTTGATCCAACATACCCACAACACCGAGGATATTTTTTTTCATATCAAGCGATTTATTAGATTGTTGCAGGGGTCGTAACAAAACGGCTGATCCTGCGACCAACACAGAACAAGCCAAACACAGAGCTAGTGCAATGCCGATTGTTTTTAAATAATTTTCGCTGTGCATTGCGTCAATGAATTTCTAGATTTCCAATAACCAATCTAAGAATACCAACAGCATTCGGGAAAAAGCCCGATATTAGGAAATTTATTTTATAAAAGTCCTTTAGCCCTGATTTCCAGATAGTACCCGTTAAACAAGTCAACTATTCACCCCAAATGATCGAAAATTTTGACTCAAACCGATTTTTCCTTACTACATTCCATATTCTCGAACTGCCTCCTTAACCTTCTCTGGATATTAGCCTGGATAACGAAGTAGTCGATTAAAGGTGCAAAAATATTTGCGAACAGTATTGATAGCATCATACCTTCAGGAAATGCCGGATTAACGACCCTTATCAACACAACCATAATTCCAATCAGCCCGCCAAAAATCCAACGACCCATATCAGTCATTGACGCACTGACTGGATCTGTCGCCATAAACACCATTCCAAACGCAAATCCACCTAGCGTAAGATGCCAATACCACGGCAAAGCAAACATCGGATTGGTATCGCTACCTACAGCATTAAATAAAAGCGAAGTCCCAAACATACCAGCAAAAACCCCAAAAATAATCCGGTATGACGCTATTTTCGTATAGATAAGAAATGCCGCCCCCAGCAGACAAGCCAGAGTCGATGTTTCGCCAATAGAACCTTGACTCATACCTAAAAAGGTATGCATCCAGCTAATGCCATTATTAGTAATCGCATGACTCCCACCACTAGCGGCTAGGCTCAATGCAGTCGCTCCACTATAACCATCCACCGCGGTCCACACCGAATCGCCAGACATTGACGCTGGATAAGCGAAAAATAAAAACGCCCTACCAGTCAAAGCTGGATTGAGGAAGTTTTTCCCGGTACCGCCAAAAACTTCCTTTCCGATGACTACTCCAAAGGAAATACCCAATGCAACTTGCCATAAAGGGGCATTGGGCGGCATAGTCAAAGTGAATAGCATTGACGATACTAAAAACCCCTCATTGACGTCATGTTTGCGCACTGTTGCAAAAATGACTTCCCAAATACCACCAGCGATTAGTGTAACGATATAGATGGGGAAAAAGTAAAGCATCCCATGAGCCATGCAAGCAATTAGGCTACTCGGGTCATAACCGATCCAGTCCAAAAAAAAGCCACGCCAACCCGGCACAGATTTTTGTCCCAAGGCAGCCATTACCGTATTTGCCTGGTAACCAGTATTAAACCATGCCACTAAAACACAAAAAAAAGTCGCAATAACCACATAGGTCATCGTACGCTTTAATTCGATTCCATCTCTAATATGGGTCGTTCCAATATTGACATCAGATGGCGTATACAAAAACGTGTCCACCATTTCATATATACCGTAGAACTTTTCAAATCGGCCGCCCTTTCTAACATGTGGATAGATATCATCCAGAAAGTCTCTTAAAGTGCTCATCAGCCTCCCTTCTCTATTTGAGTTAAACACCTTCTTAACACAGGCCCAAAATCATGTTTCCCTGGATCAACAAAAGTACACAGTGCCAAATCTTCTTCATCTAATTCGAGACAACCTAAAGCTTGTGCCGAGTCGGTATCTCCGACGATCAACGCCTTTAATAAAGGAGTCGCTAAAATATCCAGAGGCATCACAGATTCATACGCCCCTATTGGGACGATGGCCCTCGGACTACCGTTCATTAGGGTATTAAGAAAAAATCTCCGGCCCTTGTTACGCGCGCGGGTGGAAGCATAAATGTTAGTTGATGAATACTTTTCTTTACCGGGCATTATCCAGCCAAAAAATTCCCTTTCCCCCCCCTCAGCCAGTACAGTAAGCTGGTTATGGAAGTGGCCCAAATATGAAGCCCAAGCAACAGCATGGTGTCCATGTAGTGCCGAACCCGAGATTACACGGCTCATAACTAATCGGAGTTCACCTTTGACCAGATCTTCAGTATTGGCACCCATTCGAGTTCGGATAAGGCGAGGGTTCAATACTTCGGGGCCTGTCAATGCGATGACTCTTTCAGTATTCAGTTTTCCCGTCGCAAACAATGCCCCAATAGCCATTACCGATTGATAGTCGAGATACCAAACAGTTTTTTTGTCGCTGACTGGATCAATGAAATGAATATGAGTGCTCACCAATCCCGCTGGATGCGGTCCACCAAACTCTGCTACTGCGACAGCTGAATCAACACCCAAAGGAATATTGGCTGACGGCGCCTTACACATATATACACATCCATCGGTTAGTTTTGAAATAATATCTAATCCCCTGGTAAAATCGTCAACCCTTTCGTTGATAATGATTTCCGGATTGGCCGCGAGGGGATTGGTATCAATCGCTGTAACAAAAATAGAATTTGGGGTTGTACCTACCGATGGAATTCTACTATAAGGGCGTGTTCGAAAACTCGTCCACAAACCTGAAGCCAATAAGTTCATTCTGACCTGATCCGGAGACAAGCCAGAGATGTCATTATCTGTATAGCTTTCGAACTGTTCTTCTTCATTTCCATCCAGAGCAATTACCACTGAATGCAAAACCCGTTTTGCGCCTCGATTAATGGCCGTTACAATGCCACTTCCCGGCGCTGTAATATTGACCCCAGGGTTTTTTTTATCGGAAAAAAACCGCCTGACCCTTTTTGACAGTGTCACCTTCGGCAACCAACATGGTCGGTTTCAAGCCGATATAATCCTTCCCGAGCAAACCTACAGAATCTACTTCATTAGCACCGTAAATTACCTGTTCAGGCTCCCCAATAATCGGAACATCCAGTCCTTTTTTCGTTTTAAACAGCATTTAAAAAAACCTTAAGGCCAGCTTACTTTGCACGATATGCACGAAATTCATAGACAGGAGACTGAATTAAACTGATTGAAACCAGCTAGCATTTAATCATAAACCAATATTTTCAACAACTCAG
>CAZZET010000031.1:26633-34259 GCA_964653275.1 uncultured Methylococcales bacterium | reverse complement strand
CTGTAATAGTACGAATAAAGACTATTACAAATCGCTCTAGGTTTAAAAAACGTTACCAACTATCTTTTTATGGAACCCTACCTTTTTGTTTAAAGGATCGTTGGATTTTTAGGTTTAGAAAAAGTGTGCGGTGCGGTTTTTACTTCTGAGGTTTTGAAATTTCAGACTGTAGGACTATGGTTTTAGCAATGATGATAAACCGTCGGTACGAGTAATAAGAATGGACCATGTTGATAATTTACAACTCATATAGTCGACTGGGCACGAGTTCTTCGTTTAGCCCCTTTTCTTACAATATCGTCCATAGATCCAGTGAAGATTCAGGCCATTAGGGTGTCCAGTTGGACCCTCGCAAAATTTTGGGATAACTTCATAGTTGAGTAGCAGCGTTATTAATCTTTTACGGCAATTTACATTCTCTACTTCGTTAATGTAGCGCTGGTTTGCTGGTAGCAGAGCCAAGTCAAGGAGGTCCTTTTCGCGCAAAAGGGATATCAGGGTTGAATGGGATCCGATGAAATGCTTATCTAGGGCCTGTTCGATGTATTTCAAGTCGGTTGGATCAGGGAGAATCTGTCTATTGGCCCTTATTTGTGCTTCTGCAGCCAATATAGGGGTGAGGTTTTTTTTGATCTCTTGTAAATGAATGGGTAGGTCTGTATACACCATTCGCTGGTTTTTGGGAACTTTGGAGAGAATAGCTAAAAATTTTTTCTCCGAATCAAGGCAAGCGAGAAAAGTCTTACGCAACTCACGATTAGTTGCATGGATGACTTCTGCATTGGTCGTGGTCGGCGTTGTATCTGGCGTATTCCAAAGCAGAATTCCGTCGTCATTCAACACGGCGTCAAAGCTATCGCTCAGAAGGGGTAGGACTTTAGGTGGCACCAAATGCAGAACCATACTGGCGACTATGACATCCACTTTTTTATGCCCAAGTATTTTTTCAATCAGCTGGATTTCATGCGTCTTGGGGTGTTGAAGGGAATAAAATCGTACGAATGGAAAACGCCGTAACAATTGGTATCCTTTTGCGAACCAACCCGAGGGGAAATCGAATAGCAGTAGACTGAAACTAATGTTGTGTTCTTCGATTTGCTTTAACAAGCCTTTTTCTTCTAGTCCTTTGATCAGTTCCAGTGTAGCGAGTCCTGTGCCGGCACCATAGTCCATCAGGGTAATTGACTTTCTTGTATTTTGTCCGGTTCTGATACACTGTATTCGTTCATCGATTTCTTTGAGGATTGCTTCGACGAGCATTCCCGTTGCACGGAAGCACCACCGTTTGGGGCGAGTGATATCCCCGTTTTCGTATAAAAATTGGTGGAGGGCTTCACCGTCATTTAAATCTTCGTTGCCAGTGGGCTGCCATTCATCAGGTTTTTTTTGCGATGGCTTCGAATTTTCATGGATGCTCCTTGTCTTTGAGGCCTTAAACCGATTAATACTGATGGCAACGAAGGGCAGTCTCGATGGATAAAGGCTTTGTTGATAGGATATCGCTCGGAGCCCTGCTTCTTCGGCCAATTGCATGAAGGCTTCAAAGTCCAAAGGATACTGATTTGAATAGCCATGATAGGTATCGAAGGCCGTAGCATGGGTTTTACCGTTATATTCAGAAGCGATTCGAGGGTCTACATTGTGTGCTTCGATTACAATTAATCCATGCTTATGTAGGAAGGGTACCCACTTTCTAAAGTGTTCGACTAAGTTTTGTTCCAGATAATCGTTACGGATAGGGTTTCCATTATCATCCGCGTAGGCACCTGACGAAAGACTTGTTCGCTGATTGGCCGAATCTCGGTCAAGTGGGTGAGTATATCGCCGGTTGTGATCGATAAATGCCCGGATGTGAAGACCCTCGTGTATGTCGATCTTGTGGGTCTTTAGCTCATCTGCAAACTGTTTAGGGTCGGTTATGTCTCCGAAAAGTACGATATGGGGAACGTTTGCTTCCGTTAGCTGGTGGTGGGCGACGTCCTGAGCTTTAATATTGTAGTCGGCTCCCACCATGAGCAAGGGATACCGGTCGAGATTAAGTCCTCGCCTGGTTTCTGTTTTAATCACTTGGTAAACTCGTTTGAGCCATGCGCCATCGCCGCATCCCATATCTGCAACAAATTTAGGTTGCCTGCTCATGGGTTCCTGGTTAAAGATTTCAATGATAATTTTGTCTGAATCTTCGAAATAACGTCGATGGGCGACACCACTTGCAAGCACATTCAGTATTCGGTCTACGTGTTCTTCTTCTTCGCCCCGCTGAACGTGGGTCACATTTCGAGCGGCGTTAAAAATCAGATTTTGCAAGTTACATAGCATTGGCCAATACGACAGTGTTAAACCATAATGGAGTGAGAATTCACAGGCCAGCATTCCGAGGTCGGAAAATTCCCACCGATTTTCACTCGGATTTAACCATTTCAAGTGCTCTAACAATACCAAAGCACTGTGCAGGTTTTTATTCATGCTAGATAAGCTTTCTGAGGAAAGTTGACGCTCATTGAGCAGTCCATAATTTTTGAGGGCGATCATGGTAGGTCCTGCCAGTAAACCATTGAGATGTTGGGTAACAATCTCATGAATAGCTGTGTGCTCGGATTTTTCGTTTTTGTAGGGTAAATCCCAATTGCTTAAGCATTTTGTCACGAGCTGGGGGTATGCGGACTCCAACTCTTCAATCCCAAAAAGGCTTTCCTCAAGAGGAATTCCCGAATAAATAAATTCAGCTATTTCCGTATATAATTCAAAATACTTTGAAACCAAGTCGCCGATGGGTGTTACTTCGAACACCATGTCCTCGCTCGCCATAGATCCTTGTCGTTTAATCCATCCTTGAAGCGCAAGACATCGTAGGGCGACATGTAGATATCCGGAATTACAGGGATGCGCTTTTAACAAGGTTTTCATTGATAGGCGTTTATCCCGAAATAATGTTTCTAATACACCGTGATGGTTGAGTGCGGCAACGGTGGCCCCCACAATGATGCCGTCATGATGTAAAAATAGTGTTCGGAGTAAAGACGGTGCGGCATTGGAAATGTTGACAGCAGGCTCGGAAATTTGAGCTTTAGATATTGAATCCATTGAGAAAAAACCTATAAAATGAATGGTTTTAATTAAAAGTGAAGCGTTTGTTTTCGGTATTTCTCCATGCTAACATCACGCCGATTTTTTTAAAATTCTTAATTGTTTTGTAAGTTGCCCAATCCCGCAATGAGCTCTATCAAACTGTCAATTATTGTTCTGGTTACCGCTGTTATTAGTGCGGGTATATCTGCTGGTGCTATTTGGTTATTTGTTGATGAAATAAATAGCGACGAATTGTACACAGGTATGCCACCAGTAAACGATTTTGCTTTATTGGATCATTCTGGCCAATTTCACAGACTGTATAAATACAACGATACAAAAGCGATTGTGTTATACAGCTACGATGCCGGTTGCACCATGATTTCTGATGAGCTTCGAGTACTGCATCAACTAAAAGAAAAATATGCTGCTGAGGGGGTTGAAATTTTATTGATTAAAGCGAACTTGGAAGAGGTCGAAAAAAATTTTCAGCTTGCGCAACCTCAAGCTGACATTGGGTTTCCAGTTCTCAGTGACATTAGTCAGCTTGTTTCTGCAGAGTTGGGTTTAATCCGCAGTGGTGATGTTGTACTGATTGATACATCGACTTGGGGGATTCGGTATCGCGGCCCGGTTGATAATCGAGGACCGCAACAACCTCAAGGTTCTGATGTCGATTATTACTTGAAGGATGCAATTGAAGCTGTCCTTGATAACCAGCAACTCACTGTACCGGTGGTTTCTGGAGATGGGTGCCTGATTAAATTCGCTGACCCGTTATATCGACCTTCAATTTCATATGAAGACAACATTGCGCCTATTCTTAAGGAAAAGTGTATTACCTGTCATCGTCCGGGTGGTGTAGGGCCCTGGGTCATGGATCGGTATCAAACTGTGAAGGATTGGTCTGCTCGGATCAAAGAAGTTGTGATGACTCAACAAATGCCACCTTGGCACGCGGATCCCAGCATCGGTCATTTTTCCCCTGATCGTTCCTTAACTATCCCTGAATTGCGGAATTTGATTCAGTGGATTAACAGTGGAGCCCCTCGTGGAGATGGGGGCGATCCTTTAGTTCAGACACCGCCTGCCTCTGTCGAAAAATGGCCACTAGGGAAACCCGATCTGGTCATCGACCTTCCAAACCAAAAACTTCCTGCACAGGGCGAAATCCCTTATCGATGGGTTAAAGTTAAAGTTCCTTTGGAAAAGGATACTTGGGTTCGTGCAGTCGAATTGCAACCAAGTAACCCGGCGGTGATGCACCATGGCTTTGTTTTCGTTAAATTTCCCAAGCGGTTGGAAAAAAGTGAACCTTTGTGGATGGAAGGCCGCAATGGATTTTTTGTGGCCTATGTTCCTGGCGTTAACGTCCTGCCTTTGCCCGAAAATTCAGGACAACTTCTACCGGCAGGGGGGACTCTTATATTTCAGCTCCACTACGTCACAACAGGTTCCTTAACCGAGGATAATCCCAAACTCGCCCTATATTTCCACGAGTCCCCTCCCGCCATGGAATTTAAGACCGTCAGTGCTTCGAATATGAAGATTCGTATTCCGCCCTATGCTGGGGATCATCCTGAAAAAGCGGAAACGGTGATGACCGAAAATGGCCAGCTTCACGGCTTCTACCCGCATATGCATTATCGGGGCAAAAACTTTCTGTACGAAGCGATTTATCCGGATGGAAGATCCGAAAAACTCCTATCTGTTCCCAACTACGATATTCACTGGCAAACATTTTATCGGCTTAGCCAGCCTAAATTGCTTCCCGTAGGAACGCGAATTTTGGTCGAAGCGGCCTTTGATAATTCAGCGAATAATCCAGTAAATCCCGATCCATCCCAAGAGATAAAGTGGGGGTTGAAGAGCTCGGACGAAATGCTGGTAGGTTACTTTATGTACACTCGAGATCGAAATAGTAATAATTATTCAATTCAACCTTGAAAACGGTAAAGTGCATACATCAGTTCAAACCCCTGTTGTCAGCTATGGCAAACTTACCCCATACACAATAAGAAAACCCGACCTCGGCTTTTAGATAGTCTGATTTGTGACAACGGTTAGGTTATCTGCGGCAATTTGGTGTTTGTAGGGTTGTCTGATTTAGTAGAATGGTCCGGGGACCTCACGTAGCCAGGCTTATGGAAACCTACCGTTGCAAAGCCTGACCGGCTGAGTGTACAGCGGTGTTCATAAGGCGGTGTGTATATGTTTCGGATACTGTTTCTGTATCTCTCTGTTGCTCCATAAGTTGACTATTTGAAACTAGCTCCACTTATTCAACCAGGGACTACCAGTTCTTCTCGTTCACTGTCCATTGTTGACAACGCTGGTTTATTTTTCCTATCTCCTTTTCTTCGGTCCTGTCTGATGGCGCTCAACTCTTGTTCGTGATTAAAGAGTATTTCTAGGCTGACTTTATACTTATTGAATGCCTCTTGGTACCTTTTTTTATCCGGAAACAGCGTGTTTATATAATCCATCAGCAATGAGACTGGAAGACCAACCAACGAGCTGATAATCGCTACTGCCGCACCCGATTTAATGTCTCCACCCTGAGCTAGGGCTAGGTAGAAACCTGCGAACGTGCCAATAATACCAAACAAAATGATCATGAAAGGCGCTCGGTTCAGTATGCCGGCAATCTCTTCTGTATCAAAAAATTTAAAGAGTTTTGCGAAGTACGGATTATTATCCAGTGCGATGCGAGTAATGATTTCATAATCTGGTGTTCGACCATAACTTTGTTCTTTAACTTCACTGGCGGTTAAATCAATAATAGCTGCGATACCATTTTCAATATCAAACATACCATCTAGTATTGAAGGAGATTTTTTTTCGACAAGATCTTTTTCAACTAGATCGTCTTGGGTTTTTTCTAATAAGACGTCGGCTTTATTGTCCAGATGGCGGGCTTTGAGCTTGAGTTTTTCGGCTTCTTGAATCTTGGCGCGCAATTTGTCGAGAAAAGGATCCTTGCCCGTATACAGTGAAACGGGAATTTTGAGCTCAGCAGTTTTCAGTGTGGGGTCAAAGTTGGCAGCAAGGGCAACCTCGGCTTGTTCCCTTACGCTTTTGTAAAAGCTCAAGTCTGAAGGTGTTATTTGAACCTTTTTGTATTCAAAAACACAATAATAAAAGGCAATGGCATATTTGTGTATCGCCGCTATTTTATAGTGCAAACCAAACTTAAAAACCCCAAAGAAAAAGAAGCAGCTCAGTATAGTACCGATAAATATCTGTCCGACCCTCTCATTGGTCAGTGTAGCTTCAAAATAAAACCCAAAATATGCAATTGCCGCTACGATTACCATTAATATATATTTAAACATTTGAACCCCTTAACCCTGTAGTCTGAAAATGTACACCGAAATAGGTTGATTAAATACCGCCTTGGTCATCCACATGTAACTTAAATTGTAAGATCGTTGCCTGTTCCTTCTTACAATCGTACTCAATACAATCAGCAGTTTTTCCCACTAATTCAGTAGGAACAGGTTTTGCCTTCTGGTAACCCAGGGCAGCAATGCCCATGTCCGCTTTCATCCTATTGCGATATTTGTAGTCACCCATTTCCTTTTCATCAAAGATAAAGTTATACAACGAAATCGCACGTTTGTTAGCCAGCGTCATATTGAAGGAGCGTGCTCTTTCCCAACGCCCGGATGTATCTTTTATATCCACATATCTTCCGAAATACACTGGCGATGTCATCCCGGAAATTTTAAGCGACTGCACCAGTTTCGCTGCGCTTCTATTTCCATAAATACTTTTGGCATATTTCGGAATCATTATCCTAAGAAACTCCTTCATGTCTTCGGACAGTTTATGTTCTCCCCTTACAAAATAGGAATCTTGAAAATGGAGTTTTACCTTACCTGTCTTTTTGTCAATTTTCACAGCATCGCCATCAAAATCCTTAAAATTGTTTTTTAGCTGTTCGACAATTTTATCTTTGGCATCAGCTACTTTGGCAAGTTTTCCAAGCTTGTCGTCTAAATCATCTGTTAATGCTTTTTGCTTAGCTAAATCATCTGCATGCTTTTTAGCTGCATCGGCTAATGCTTCCTTTTTCGCTGCCTCTGCAGCCTCTTCTTTAGCGGCCAATTCAGCATCTTTTTGCTTTGCTGCATCGGCTAATGCTTTCTGTTTCTCCGCCTCGGCAGCCTTTTCCTTAGCGGCCAATTCAGCATCTTTTTGCTTTGCTGCATCGGCTAATGCTTTCTGTTTCTCCGCCTCGGCAGCCTTTTCCTTAGCGGCCAATTCAGCATCTTTTTGCTTTGCTGCATCGGCTAAAGCTTGCTGTTTCTCTGCCTCAGCAGCCTTTTCCTTAGCGGCTAGTTCAGCTGCTTTTTGCTTTTCTGCATCGGCTAAAGCTTGCTGTTTCTCTGCCTCAGCAGCCTTTTCCTTAGCGGCTAGTTCAGCTTCTTTTTGCTTTTCTGCATCGGCTAAAGCTTGCTGTTTCTCTGCTTCAGCGGCCTTTTCCTTAGCGGCTAGTTCAGCTTCTTTTTGCTTTTCTGCCTCTGCCAAAGCTTGCTGTTTCTCTGCTTCAGC
>CAZZET010000031.1:0-26533 GCA_964653275.1 uncultured Methylococcales bacterium | reverse complement strand
TTAGCGGCTAGTTCAGCTTCTTTTTGCTTTTCTGCCTCTGCTAAAGCTTGCTGTTTTTCTGCTTCAGCAGCCTTTTCCTTAGCGGCCAATTCAGCTTCTTTTTGCTTTTCTGCTTCCGCTAAAGCTTGCTGTTTCTCTGCCTCGGCAGCTTTTTCTTTGGCGGCTAATTCGGCTTGTTTCTGTTTTTCTGCTTTTGCTAATGCTTGACGCTTTTCCGCCTCGGCAGTCGCTACTGCCATAGCCTTTTCCTTCGCGAGCTGTTGTTTTTCTCTTTCCACTTCTTGTCGTTTTTCTTGCTCCAAGGAAACCACTTCTTTCTCCAGTTGTTCCTCGTGCTCATATTCTATTTTTGCTACAAGCTGTTGATATTGTTCATTGGTTTGAGCTTGCTGAGCGGCTACCATTTTGGTGAATTGGGCTAATAAGTTTTTAGCTTTTTGCTCGTTCTCTTGTTTTATTTCTTGTAACGACTTACCCGCTTTTTTGGCAAGTTGCTCTCTGCGAGTTTTCTGCTCATCTTGTTGCTTTTCAATTTTAGCAACCAACTCTTTTACCTGTTTCGCGCTTTCCAATTTGGTTTCAGCGATTTCGTCACTCGAGTAAATCATGAACATAATCGCAAGCACAGCAAAAAGGTCTACCATGGGCACAAGTGCTTCCATGGTTTGGGATTCATTCGTATCCTTCTCGGATTGATCAAATATCATGGGTTACGTTTTCGCCAAATTCGGAATTAATATTACTGATGTTTCTCAATATATTTTGCCTCGATTCATGGCTTCAATGCGGGTAACAGAGTGCAAGATATTGGTTTCACAGGGGATCAAAAAATCTTAGCGCCACCCATAAGGTTAAATGCGGATTTTTTGACCACTGCGGAACCCGATGCTTACGCTCTTTGCCGTAATGAAGTCACTTATTTAGGATAATACAAATTTTGAAAAAAGTGAGTTGATATCCGATCATGCCAGAAAAAAAGAGAGAAAAATCTCAAAACAATGTTGAAACCTATACGGCAAGAAAGTGACAAGAGGAATAAAACTATAAGTCGCAAACGAGACTCGTTATATTACTTATTGCGGTTTGTGGCGCGAATCGATTTTTAAGATACCGAATCATTTAAGTGTGCAAGCCAGCAACGTATTTATGATTGCTAATGCCTAGGGTAGATCCGGTTTATCGAATGGGGGAAAGCAATTGTGCAGGGTAAATCTAATGAGATGACAAAGAAAGATTTGATCTTTTTTCTCAATACTTCTGTCTTGCTTGCTGCAAATAGCAAGGTTACAAACAAAAATTCTGTACCTGAAGGATCTATTGTGTAGTGAGTTTTACCGCCGCTTCCTTTAACAATTTCATGCTAGCATTTTTGGCAACTTTAAACCTCACCTCTCCCGGCAAATTTTTGACAAGGTCAAGAGCTACCTCGTTGAGATTCACTTTGGTGTAATTTTTCTTGGTAGCCATACTGCGATCTTCGGAAAAATAAAAACTTTCTCGATAGTTGGCCGGTGGTCCAAAATGGGTGGTAACTAAATCCGAAAATGACGCATCTTGGATTTTAACGCTAATATTCTCGTAGAGAGGAAGCGCGTCTTCAGACCTATACTCACTTTCATGGTCTTGTGCAAAAAAGTTTACGTTATAGAAAACCTTCAATTTGCCAAGAGCCTGAACCACAAAAGGATCAAGGCTCATAAGCCTGATTTTAGCCACGTTTTGCGTGTGTCTTTGACCATGCCGGTTTTCAATTATTTTCCTCAGATATTGGGCGCTGTCTATATGCGCAACAGCATATGCCTTTATCGAATCAGTTTTTGCCTTTTTAACGATACGATAAAGAATGTTATCGTTGTCGATCACCCTGATTGCGGCTTGAGCGACATCAGTAAAATTACTTTTCATCGCCACCTTAGCTAAGATTGCCTGATCAGTGAGCTTCTTGACAGCAGCTTCACGTACTTCCCCGCTCGCAGATTTTATCGCCACCTTAGACAGAACATACTGGTCAGTGAGCTTCTCGACCGCAACTTTACGTGTTTTCGCATGCGCATCATCATCCATCATGGCGATCTTAGCCAAGACACTCTGAACGGTGAGCTTCATGACTGCAGCTTCACGTACGACAGTATCATCATCCGTCGTGGCTACCTTAGCCAAAATTCTCTGATCGGTGAGTTTCTTGGCAGCCGCTTCACGCCCCCCCGAGTTCTTAGACTTTATTGCCACCTTAGCTAAGACATTTTGATCAGTAAGCTTTTCGACTGCAGCTCGACCTACGTTAGAACTATCATCCATCATAGCCACCTTAACCAGAACATTCTGGTTAGTGATCTTATCGACTGCGGCTTCACGTACGTAGGACTCATCATCCGTTATAGCGACCTTAGCCAAGATATCCTGGTCAGTGAGCTTTTCAACTGCAGCTTTTCGGATGCCCCCCTCCTGTGCCTTCATCGCCACGTTAACCAAGACCTGTTGATCAGTGATTAGTTTGACTGCAGCTACGCCTACGTTCCTATGCTTAGCCGCCATAACTACCATAACTAAGACATTCTGGTCAGTGAGTTTTTTGACAGCAGCGATACCTATCTTCGAATCATCATCCGTTGTAGCCACTTTAGATAAGAGATTCTGGTCTGTAAGCTTCTCGACAGCAGCAATACGCGCGGACTCTGCCTTAGCTTTCATAGCCACCGTAGCTAAGAGATTCTGGTCAGTGAGCTCCTTTAGTGCAGCGTTAATCACGCGCGGAGAAATATCCGCCATGGCCACCGTAGCTAAGGCATTCTGGTCGATGAGCTTCTTGACTGCAGCTATACCTACGTTCTGTTCCTTATCCGACATAGCCACGTTAGCCAAAACATCCTGGTCAGATACGCTGCTCAACGCTTTAATTCTCGTCAAGGGGTCTGCGCTCGTTAGGCTCACGCACCCAGAAATAATGACAACGCCAATGAGTAGTACAACGATAAAAATCAAATGAGAATTATGAAATTTACTATTTCTGATTAATTTAACCAAAGCCATACTCCTGCTAATTTAAATACCTAGCACTTAATTCTATTTATTCAAATTATTCTAATGCACGCTTGAGAGTGCTTAGGAGGCCGCCCGAGAATAGGAGTCGTCGAGGGGAAAACTGGTTTGAGGCTGATTTATTCATTATTTGAGGCGAATATAGGGCAGGTTTAACGAAAAAAATGAGAAAATAAGGCTAAATTTAGTTTTTCCGTAATAGGCTCAATGATCTCGAACAGCCTCCTAGTATGGGATTTTTTTTGCCCTTTCGCTGTAGACTGTATCACTGTATCGATCATTGCAATCAAATCTTCAGTAGTAAGCTGTCGGTGCAGCTATACGAAAGCCAAAGAAGTCGCCAATTCTTTGAATAACAGCGTAGTTCAATTTTTTTGTCCGTGAACGTTTTTGCTTGACTAACTGTGTTCCCAACAAAATCGAAGCCCAATTATGGTATCAGTCTCACATCACATATTCGATTGTTGTGCCTAGGATAGAAGGCGCTTCTCAGTACATAGGGCAGTTGCCTCTCGTGATTATAGCGCTTTTTTTCCAATAGTCGTTCTCAGTCCCAATGCAAGAATTTCCACTGGTTTTGAGAAATTCAACCACGAGATACCGAAAAAAGATAGGTTGGGATGGGATTGAGGATAATCATTATGAATCATCTTCATGTTTTTAATGATGTTCTAGAAGACTCAAATGTACAAAACTAACACAACGAAAAAGTAGGTGGAATGAAAATGTCCGCTAAGTACTAGTTTTTATTGTGGGCTGTGCACGATTCGAACGCGCGACCATCGCACTAAAAGCGCTCATTTTCCCATGTAAACTCCCATTTTTAGATTTAAAGTGACGATTTTTAGGGCCAGATTGAAGAGTTATTTGCTGCCAGAGAAAAATTAACGCGCTTTTCCGGCGTAGGGAAGATAATGTCTTAAGGAATACATTGGTTTTTCGAAGAAATGCCATATGGCCATGGCCATCAGCATGCTGAGTGAAAAACCACCGACCATAGTATTGGTTTGTTGGGAAAAAGGTAGCTGGATATCCGTTAATTTGAATAAGTCTACCGCAATCAGGTGCACGAGATAGAGTGTGTAACTCATTCCTCCAAAATAGACTAAGGGCTTCCAACTTAACGTTTTGGCGACAATATGCGAATCTTTTATTGCCCATAGTCCCCAAACGAAGAAACCCATACTCATAGCGATGGGTGTTTGATAGTGCGATACAGAAAACTGCAAAAACTTTTGATGGCCCAGATAATATTCTGCGCTAATTAAAACTAGGAGCACAACACTTGATAGGCTCAATGTCCATGACGGTGAGAGCATCCGAAGTTTGTTTTTACTTTCCAACCAAGAAAAGAGCGTACCCCACACAAAATATTCCGCGCAGACGGGCAGTAGGGTTCCATAATATGAATTCGGATAGAGCGCGATTAAACAGAAACGTGCCAGAATACTGATAATCAGTAGTGATGCTAACATAAAGGTGCGGTAGCGAATCGGTGTAAGATAGAGGAAAAGTGGGTACAAAATGTAAAATTGTTCTTCGACACTTAGTGACCATAAATGCATTGATTCGCTTCTCCATCCTCGTGCGAACCAATCTTGAAACGCTAAGGAATCCTGTGAGAGACTAAGCGCAAACAGTTTGAAATTAACAAGATAAGTTAGATAGTGGCCAGGGTAGGTGAGTTTACCCATAACAATCAGAAGAAAAACAACAAGATAATAAGCTGGACATATTCGCAGAATTCTTCGGATGTAAAATACTTTTAGTCGGTTGAAAAGGCTCGGATCATCAGCCGAGAGTAGGACATTGGTGATCAAAAATCCACTCATGACAAAGAAAACTGGTAATGCGTAACCAAGGTATCCGACTTTGACTGGATTAGGGACATAATGGGTTGCGAATACCATCAAAAATAGTACAAATCTAAGGCCGTCCAGCTGGTGTTTTCTCATACAGTGTTTTGATTGAATGGTTAAAGAATTCGGACGGTATTATATATAAAAGCAGACCAATCGGTGATGAACACAATAAGAAATTCTATGGTTCCAAATGCCAAAAGAGGTCATGGCCAATTTTTCGCAACATTGCGTTTTAGTTTGGCGGTTACCCTGTTTTTGCTTGGGTTATTGACCGTTGTTCACGTGCCCCACCAGATACTGTGGGTGCCTTCCATTTTTGTTAGTGAGTGGGGACATTTTGCTGCGATTGGCCCTTTGCTTTTGCTATTTGGAAAGTGGAATTTGTTGCGGTCGCGGCTGGCATTTTTTTTTGCACTGGGAGCTTTTGCGCTTTTCCTTAGTCCACTTGTTCGTGCGGTCTATGGGCAACAAGACGTTTCCAATGCCGTGCAGAAATCATTCGGTAAAAAGGTACCGCATTTGTTTGTGGATGCTGTTTCTCGGTCTAATGTGGTGGTCGCCTCTGATTTTTTTAAAATATCTGGACCCAAGGTTAAACCCGAAATACATAATTTCAAACCTGGGTTGACATTGGATTTGTACCGTCGCAACAATCCCAGAAATCAGCTTCCCATTATAGTAGTTGTGCACGGTGGCAAATGGCAATTTGGCGATAGTAAACAAATTCCTGCCGTTAATCATTACCTTGCGCGCCGTGGTTATGCGGTAGCGGCAATCAATTACCGAAAAGGGCCTGAAAATCCGTTCCCTGCAGCCCGCGACGATGTAGTTGCCGCTATAGGATATTTAAAAGCGCATTCAACGCAACTTTCACTCGATCCGGATCGTATAGTTTTGTTAGGCCGATCCGCTGGTGGGCAGCTTGCTTTAGTGGTTGCATACGGAGTACATGATCCGGCAATTCGTGGGGTGGTCGGTCTTTATGCGCCTACAGATATGATCTATAGCTGGAATAACCCAGGCAATCCTTGGGTGATTAACGGTCATAAGTTGTTAAGGGATTATCTTGGAGGAACCCCAAATGAAAAGTCTGAAGCCTATCATCAAGCTTCGGCAATGCGGCTTGTGCTCGCCTCAGCACCTCCGACTTTATTGTTTCATGGCGGTCGTGACGAATTGGTTTGGTTACACCAGTCGCAACGTTTGTCACAGCGACTTACCGAACTAAATGTTAAGCACTTGCTAGTGACATTAGACTGGGCGGACCATGGCTTTGACGCAAATTTATGGGGGCCTAGTGGACAGATTTACCTCTATGTCCTCGAACGATTCCTCGGATCGGTACTTCGTTGAAATAGGATCTGAGATCATAATTGTGCCGAAGTAGTATTTATCGAGATGGCTTCTTGGTGGTGGGTTCTCTATTCACGGAAAACTTTCTAGTATTTTGGAAGGAGGATATATGATTTGGATACGCAAAAAAAAGGGGTGCGTAATAGCACCCCAAAAGGAGCCTCTTTCCCTCTACGGGTAAGATACTAATGAACTTTGTTTCTAAACCCTATACGCATACCAAATATTTGTACAAGAAACTCTGTTTCCACTCTGACATCTATTTGTGTCGGATCGAGAGGGCAAACAAGCAAAAAGTCCCTAAGACTTGTTATCTGCAATGACTAGTACGAGAAACGAATATTAACAAGCATTAGGGTTTGGTATCAACTTCTACGTATATTCTGGATATATATAAAAAGGTTCAAAGGTTTTTGGTTTTATTTTCTGGTAATAGCAACGTATTAATTTTCATGGAAATTTTTCACCATCTCAAAAATCGATTCGTTTTGAGACGCCTCTATTTCATATTCGGGCAAGCATATCGTACCTATCTTGGAGAAATGTCAATTTCTGGATGCCAGAAAACGTCGATGAATCAACGCTACTACTATAACTCCGACAAGGATGGCTGTTGATTCTATTATGGCGCCGGTCATCATCGAATGTTGATAAAAAGACTGGCCCATCAAGGGTCTTACAATAGCGTAAGTCCACACAATTCTGGTGCCATAATAGAAAATCATTCCCACCGCCAACCATCTAAATGGATTTTCATTTACTTTTTGAGCACTTTGGTAAAACCAATAACCTACTAACAATGAGGTAATTGTTCCAATCATAATCCTGTCCTCTTTAATTTTTAAAAAACTACTTTTCGATCCTTCATACCCGACTAAATTATTTTACTAACTCGAGTGAAATACCTGTTATTTGATTTTCAATTATGCAACTATATAATGTTAAATCGTTAACATAAATACAAAATTTTCATGAGTCGGAAAAAGAGTCCGCTGCGATTCGAGGAATCGTTAACGGAATTGGAACAACTGATTGAAGGTCTCGAGCAGGGTAACAGTTCACTAGAAGATTCTCTTAAAGCATTTGAGCGGGGTGTACAACTCACGCGGGCGTGTCAAAAAGCATTAGGAGAAGCGGAACAAAAAGTACAGATATTGCTTGAGGAAAATGGTGATCTTAGCCTAAAACCGTTTGCCGATGAGTGCTGATATCGCTTTGGAGGAATTCACTCGAGACTGCCGCATGCGAGTGGATGCCGCTTTGGAACGTTGGTTGCCAGCAACCCATAAGCAGCCCAAAAGGCTGCATGAAGCAATGCGCTACTCCGTATTGAATGGGGGTAAACGTATGCGGCCAATTTTGACCTACGGTACCGGAATTGCGTTGGGTTTGAGCCTGGATCGACTAGATGCGGTTGCCTGTTCGGTTGAATTGATTCACGCTTATTCGTTAGTTCATGATGATTTACCAGCGATGGACGATGATGATTTGCGACGTGGAAAACCCACCTGTCATATCAAATTCGACGAAGCTACCGCGATCTTGGTTGGGGACGGGTTACAGACGTTGGCTTTTTTCGCATTGGCTACGGACAAAGTGATGACCGTATCTGCGGAAAATCGTCTAAAAATGATTGAAAGCCTGGCTACCGCTAGTGGCTCGTACGGTATGGTTGGGGGACAAGCGATTGATTTGGATGCCATTGGACAGAATATTGATTTGCCTGCATTGGAAAATATGCACATTCACAAAACAGGTGCGTTGATACGTGCGAGTGTCAAACTAGCCACACTTGCATGCTCAAATGCACACAAAAATCTAGTGAGTAATCTGGATCACTATGCCAAATGTATTGGTTTATCTTTTCAAATTCAAGATGATATCCTCGATGAAGAAAGCGATACAGAGACTCTTGGAAAAACACAAGGAAAAGATCGGGAAAATAATAAACCTAACTACCCGGCTTTACTTGGTTTAGCAAATGCCAAAGAAAAAGCACAAGAACTCCATGATGAGGCAATTAAAAGCCTTGCAAATTTTGGGGAAGAGGCAAACCTATTGAGGGCGCTTTCCCTCTATATTATCCAGCGTCGCAGTTAGTTTACTTGGACGCTGTTTAATAATAGGCGCATACTCCAGAAAGCCCACAGGAAAAAGATTGGGACTCCGATGCCGAATTATCTTGAAAGCTTAAATGATGCATTAGATAATGGCATTGCAGTAGGTCTTGAGAAGGTTCTCAGCAATGTTTCGAATATCGCCATAAGCCCATGAATTCAACAAACCCGTACCCACTTTTAAGTGGAACCGATTTCCCAGAACAATTGCGCCGTTTGCCCGAAGAACAGCTGATACCGTTGGCTGATGAGCTCCGCGCTTTTGTGTTAGAGAGTGTAAGCCAGTCTGGGGGGCATTTAGCCGCTGGGCTAGGGACAATAGAATTGACTGTTGCACTCCATTACATTTTCGACACGCCCCGCGATAAACTGGTCTGGGATGTTGGACACCAGGCCTACCCTCATAAGATTCTCACGGGTCGTCGAAAACAGTTGGAGACCATCAGGCAAAAGGATGGTTTGACGCCTTTTCCTAAGCGTGGTGAAAGTGAATACGATAGCTTTGGTGTTGGCCATTCCAGTACTTCCATCAGCGCAGCTCTGGGTATGGCATTAGCGGCTGCACAGGACGGTCGGGATCAGCGTATGGTAGCGATTATTGGTGATGGTGGGCTGACGGGGGGTATGGCTTTTGAGGCCTTGAACCACGCAGGTTCCTTGGATACCAACTTGCTGGTCATTCTTAACGACAATGAAATGTCGATTTCGCCTAATGTTGGAGCATTAAATAACTACTTAGCTAAGATACTTTCAAGTAAACTGTATTCGACTGTTCGGGAAGAAAGTAAAAAAGTACTCAGCGTCATGCCCAACGCTTGGGAGTTGGCTCGAAAGGCTGAAGAGCATGTTAAAGGTATGGTGGCCCCTGGTACGCTCTTTGAAGAACTAGGCTTCAATTATATTGGCCCAATCGATGGGCATGACTTGCCAACTTTGGTGGGTACTCTACGAAATATACGTGAGATGAATGGGCCGCAATTTCTTCATATTGCGACCAGGAAAGGTAAAGGTTATTTGCCGGCAGAAAAAGATCCGGTAGGATATCATGGGGTCTCTAAGTTCGATCCAACCCAAGACCACTTACCTAAATCCAAGCCAGGTACCCCCACATATACCCAGGTTTTTGGCCAGTGGCTATGTGATATGGCGGCGCGAGATAAACGCTTAATGGGGATCACTCCGGCAATGCGGGAGGGTTCGGGGTTGGTGAAATTTGCACAGCAATTTCCAAAACGGTACTTTGATGTGGCGATTGCCGAACAACATTGTGTGACGCTTGCTGCAGGAATGGCTTGTGAAGGCTATAAGCCGGTAGTTGCTATCTACTCCACATTTTTGCAACGTGGCTATGATCAGCTGATACACGATGTAGCGATACAGAACCTCCCGGTTTTATTCGCCATTGATCGGGCTGGACCTGTTGGACCCGATGGCCCAACCCATTCGGGGAGTTTTGATTATTCCTATATGCGTTGTATTCCGAACATCGTGATTATGGCCCCAGCGGATGAAAACGAATGTCGTCAGATGCTATACACGGGTTTTTGCCATGATGGACCGGCCTCGGTTCGGTATCCTCGAGGGAAAGGTCCCGAAGTCCCCGTAGATATGGAAATGGCCCAATTACCTATTGGTAAAGCGGAGGTTCGCCAAAGAGGCCAACGGATTGCATTGTTGGGGTTTGGTGCTATGGTGTCACTGGCAGAGAAGGTAGCCGGTCCACTCAATGCCACTGTCGTCAATATGCGATTCGTGAAACCACTAGACGAGAAGTTAATTTTGGAATTGGTTGAAAATCATGATGCATTGGTGACGATCGAAGATAACTCGGTTGCGGGTGGTGCAGGTAGTGGAGTGAATGAATTTCTACTCGCCCATCAGGCTCAGATACCTGTATTGAATCTAGGCTTGCCAGATCTTTTTATCGAACATGGTAGTCGGGAGGATTGCTTGGCTAGCGGTGAACTTGACGCAGCTGGGGTCGCTAAGAATATTGAGCATTTTATGCACCAACAGAAATATTCCTCTGAAGCTAAAACCAAAGATCGATTGATTTCGTAGCGAGAAGTGAATCGTCTAAAGTCTGAAATTCGAGAAGTACCAGATTTTCCGAAGCCTGGAATCAACTTTAAGGATATTACACCGCTAGTTAAGAATCCCGCGACCTTACGTCTAGCGGTGCATCAGTTACTATTTCCGTTTTTAGGTCGAAAAATAACGGCTGTGGCAGGAATGGAGGCGCGTGGTTTTATATTTGGTTCTCTGGTGGCTTGGGAGCTTGGGGTAGGGTTTATTCCACTGCGAAAACCGGGAAAATTGCCCCACAATGTCAAAAGTGTATCCTACGACCTTGAATATGGCTCTGCTTCCTTGGAAGCCCATACCGATTCTTTGGGAAGTGAGGATAGAGTCTTATTAATTGATGATCTTTTAGCTACAGGGGGTACTGCGAAGGCCAGTTGCGACTTGGTGGAACGTCTTGGAGCGCAAGTTGTGGCATGCGCTTTTGTGGTTGAGTTGGATTTTTTAAACGGTAGAGAGGTATTGTCTGATCGCTGGATTCATTCCTTGGTTCGGTATTAGAGCTACAACAAGTCCGCTGAAATCGGTCGAGTCTGTTTGCTGTCATTCAGTTCTGGGGTTTCCGATACAGTTTTCTGGGTGTTGTTGGAATCTACTTCGATAGATGTCGGTGCGCTAATGTCTTCGAGTTCCTCATCTTCGAACAGCATATCTTCAATATCATCATCTATCTTGTCGACGGGTGTTTCCCCGTCATTAATCAGAAAATTTCGCCATTGTAAAAACGATTCACGGGTAAATACGTAAGGATCCAAAGCGGCCTCATTTACAAATTGTATAGAGCCATCTGCTCTGGCTCGAGTATCAACAAAATCTAGCCCTATCAGCGCTGGATACAGAGTAAGGAGAGGATTTGTGAGTGCATCTACAGCAAAACTTGGCGTATCCCTTAAGGTAGTTGGTCCGAAGAATGGCAAAACCAAATAGGGACCCGAATCAACACCCCATACCGCTAGAGTTTGTCCAAAATCTTCATCGTGTTGCTCCCATCCGATTTTTTCAGCGACATCAAAGAGTCCCAAAATACCGACGGTCGAATTAATGGCGAACCGTCCCGAATCTTGGATTCCTTGTTCTACCTTCCCCTGTAAAAGATCATTCAGGATAACATTGATGTTGGATAAATTTTGGAAGAAGTTTGACACTCCCGTTTGAACGACTTCAGGGGTAACCGTC
Source organism: uncultured Methylococcales bacterium (assembly GCA_964653275.1). Taxonomy (GTDB): domain Bacteria; phylum Pseudomonadota; class Gammaproteobacteria; order Methylococcales. The sequence continues at coordinate 14,904 of CAZZET010000031.1, read as the reverse complement.
GTATACGCTCCGGCGACAGGCTCTGCAATATGTTCGTCTACAGTGGAATTAAAGGAATACATCGTCCGATTAAAACCCTCATAGGGGTCTATGTCCGATTTATCGCCTGACGTTGTTGCACAGCCACCTAAAAATAAAGCAAGAACGACCCATATAATGGATTTTACAGACTTAACATTGCCGCTCCATTGTTCAGTTGGCACGTTTCACACCTGTTAACCCGCTTTGGTATATTTCAAAGTTTTATTTTTAAGTTTTTCCAGCAAAGCATCAAATCCTTCGAGTTTAAGCGCATTCGTATATTCGGCGCGCTTAACAGCCAAATCACTTACACCATCGGCTTTAATATTGATGATCAGCCATCGTCCATCAGTCTTTATCATCAGATAATCGAATTGTACTTCATTGCCATTGGATTCTACAAAAACAGTCCTAACGAGCATGTTACCTCGACGGGTTTTTTGTTTCGATATGAATTCAAAAGACTCGCCTGAGTATGACTTAAAATGATGAGCATAAGTAGCAATATTTAAGCGGGTAAACACCTCAATAAATTCCTTTCTTTGCTCTTCAGTCAGGTTCTTCCAATGTTTGCGTCCTAAAACGATTTCCGAGATTTTAGGTGCGGCATGGGTCGATCTCACAATTTTGTCGAGGAATTTGAACCGGTTTTCGAAATTCATCTCATCGCCTTGTTTCATCGCATCGAGTAAATGGCGTTGAAAACTTTCTACAACTTTAACAGCGGATTGAGGTGTTTCGTCCGTGGCTTGGGTTTTAACGGAATGAACCCCAAGCAACACCAATACTGCTGCGCAGATAGCACGATTCTTAAAGATTTGGAAATTTGTTCGTAACATAATTTTTAAACGCGATTAATGCTAAAAGGTAATGCTTTGGTAGGTGATAGCGGAGTTGATCACCATATTTCTGGAACAAAAAATAACCTAGATCTTGAATGGTAACCATCGAATCGTTGTTAAACCTTGGGCTTAATTTGATATCGGCATCAAGAAGTAGGGTCAGTTGAGGTAAACTGTTTGATACTTAAAGTTGTCCGTTTGGAGTTTTCTACTCCATCTGGGTTCAATTGTGGGATTAAGGACTATCTTTAGGTTAATAATAAGAATGTTCGACGACCTGTACGGTTAAACCGATCAAATTATTACCATTAAACAAATGTTAAGCGTTGGGCTTTTTAACCGCAGCGTTTGTAAAATTGCTTCTGTTTCGCATCCAGTGGGGATAACGACACCAACATCGGAAAGGTTTTCTGATATATAGTCCCTATTGATATCAATAGGTCCCCAATACCACCAAGCTTGCCAGCATGAGACGAGAATAGTGACCTGGCAAAAACTGGCGCACAAGAGGGGACGGCCAAAGGTTAGTTTCCATTGTAATGCCTTCTGGGGCTTGTTTGCCCCCTACTAGACGTTATTTGGTGCTTAATCTGCGGTCTCTAAACTGACAACCGGCCCAGAAACTGGCGTTACATAGTCATCGTATTTCGCTTCCGGTGCCGGAACCATGGGGCCTTCGGTTCGTGGCCCCATTAACGAGACATACGCTGCTTTAAGCGGATTTCTTAAGGCGTCTTCAACCGCAGTTGCTTCATATCCGCAATGAGCCATGCAGTTGGCACATTTTGGATTGTTAACGGTACCATATTTCTCCCAATTCGTTTCTTCCATCAAGCCCTTAAAGCTTGATGCATAACCTTCATCCACAAGCAGATAACACGGTTTTTGCCATCCAAATACATTGCGTGTCGGGTTACCCCAAGGCGTACAATTATAACTTTGATTCCCAGCCAAAAAATCGAGAAACAGACTGGAATGGTTCAATTGCCACTTACGTCCTTTGCCTAACTTGAAAATTCCTCGAAATAATTCTTTAACCGATTTCCCTTTTATAAATATTCCTTGTTGAGGCGCTTTTTCATAACTAAACCCTGGGGACATGGTAATACCTTCGACCCCAAGCTCGGTTACATAATCTAAAAAATCGGCGACTTCCTCTGAAGTTTCTCCCTGAAAGAGTGTGCAGTTTACCGTCACACGGAATCCCTGTTCCATCGCCATTTTAATGGCATCGACTGCCCGATCAAAAACACCTGTCTGACAAACTGATTGATCGTGACGGTCACGGTTACCGTCCAAGTGCACAGAAAACGTAAGATAAGGAGATGGTGTGTAATCCTTCATGCGTTTTTTCATGAGTAGAGCATTAGTGCACAAGTACACATACTTTTTACGTTGGATGATCCCCTCGACAATTTCCGGTAATTCCTTATGTAATAAAGGTTCACCCCCTGCGATTGATACAATTGGTGCACCACATTCATCGACAGCACCAAGTGCATCCTCAACGCTGATGCGTCGATCCAGAATTTCTTCTGGATAATCAATTTTTCCACAGCCAGCGCATGCTAAATTGCAGCGAAACAACGGTTCTAGCATGAGTACCAATGGATAACGCTTTACAGATTTAATCTTCTGTTTAAGAAGATAACCAGCAACACTTAATTGTTGGCGTAGGGGTACACTCATTCGCTTTCTCCTATTGTATTTCGATCATTCTAAGGGATATTTTGGTGGGTGTGCTTTTAAATACCCTTTGTCTAACAAAAAAGCATACTAAAATTTGTGGCTAAAAACCAGCAATCTGTTGTTTTTTTTTAACAATGTTGCGTTTTTGCATAATTCTTTTCGATGGATGAGTTTTTAACTTTTGGAATATGACAGTGTTTTTAGATTGTTTTGAATTTTCCACATTTGTTGAAACTTAATTTTTCTGACGTGCTCGCATATGATGAATCGTTAATTGCGAATCCCATCTGATCGATTTTTACTGACCTTTGCCTCATCCCATAAAGCATCCAGTTCGGCTAATTCACAATCTTTAAGTTTACGCCCCGCTTGGGAAACTTTTTGTTCAATAAAGTGAAATCGAGATTTGAATTTACGGTTTCCCTGTTTTAAAGCAGTTTCTGGTTCAACATTTAAATGGCGAGCGAGGTTGACCACAACAAACAATAAATCACCTATTTCTTCTCGAATGTCCTTAGCATTGCCTGATTCAAATGCTTCACGCACCTCGTCTAGTTCTTCTTCGACTTTAGCGAATACGGGAGCTACTTCAGGCCAGTCAAAACCATGTCTAGAGACCCGATTTTGAATTTTTTCAGCTTGCATTAAAGCTGGTAGGCTGTCGATAATTCCATCTAGTACACTAGGTGGTCTGGAGTCACCGTTTTTACTGGATCTTTCATCTGCTTTGGCGGCTTCCCAGGCTAATGTTCGTTGTTCATCATTGTCATAGCGGATATCACTAAATACATGGGGATGACGGCGCGTGAGTTTGTCACAAATAGATCCAGCGACCGCTTCGAAATCAAATAGATTTTGCTCTTGCGCAATTTGTGAGTGAAATACGACCTGTAACAACAAATCTCCCAGTTCTTCCTGCAAATCTTGGAGGTTTTTCCGTTCGATTGCATCGACTACTTCATAGGCTTCTTCTATCAGATAGGGGATTAAGCTAGAGAAATCCTGCTTTATATCCCATGGACATCCACATTCTGGATCACGCAACCGAGCCATAATCCCTAATAATCTTTTTGTATTTTTCACACCTATAAAGCGTACCCAAAATTGTTTCGAAACCGATCCCTGAACGAAGTCATTTCGAACGAATGATTCTGAGTGCCACTGGATTCGACTTTGGTTGCACCCATCAATGAAGCAATACGACCTATTGTTTTCCAATCCATACCTTCCAATAATCCATAAATTAACCCTGCTCGGTAAGCATCACCGCACCCGGTCGGATCGACAACCTTATTAGGTTTTGCCACTGGAATTTCATAGGATTGTTCTTGTGTAAAGATTTCAGAGCCATCCCCTCCGTGGGTTACTATGACCGCCTTAACACGCTCGGCTATTTGTTTCGGGGACAGGCCAGTACGTTCCTGCACCAACTGTGCTTCATAGCCATTTAAAGTAACCCAGCTTGCCTGATCTATAAATCGCTTCAATTCCTCTCCATTGAACATCGGTAACCCTTGGCCTGGATCAAAAATAAATGGAATTCCAGCGTCGGCGAATTGTGTTGCGTGCTGTTCCATGCCGTCCTTTCCGTCGGGTGAAATAATGCCGATATTTACATTGCTATTCACCTGTATTTTTTTCCCATGGGCAAAATTCATAGCGCCGGGATGAAATGCAGTAATCTGATTGTCGTCCATATCAGTGGTGATATAGGCTTGTGCCGTATAGCTATCTTCTACTTCCCAAATATGCTCCTGAGGAATTCCGCATTGGGTCATCCATTCCGAATAGGGTCCAAAATCTTGGCCTACAGCCGCCATGGGTAGCGGCGAGCCGCCCAAAAGTTTGAGGTTATAAGCAATGTTTCCAGCACAGCCTCCATATTCCCGACGTAACTCCGGCACTAAGAACGAAACATTTAAAATATGCACCTGGTCTGGCAGTATGTGATTTTTAAAGCAGTCTTGGAACACCATTATCGTGTCATAGGCGATTGATCCGCAAATGAGTGCTTTCATAATTCCTCGTTCTCCTTGTCTTTAAAACTAAAATCTAACAATCTAGGATACCTTGATTTTGTTTCAGAACAAGGAAAAACTCACAGTTTACGCGTGTAAACAAGCATTATTAACGCTGTTCTAGACCAAAATTGGGTTGCACTGAATAGAGTTTTACTACAACAAAACCGACAACCAGATTACGCCAGCCAATAGTATGGTCAACAATACTGCTGCCGAAACCGCATCCTTGGCCCGACCGGATAGCTCGTGATGTTCCAGCCCGATTCGGTCCACGGTTGCTTCCACCGCAGAATTAATCAATTCTACTATAAGAATAAGTGCGACACTCCCAATCAGCAGCGCTCTTTCAACACGATCCGATCCTAACCAAAAGCCAACCGGGACCGCAAGCAAAAATATGAATACCTCCTGGCGAAACGCTTCTTCATGCCGCCAGGTTGAACGTATTCCCACTAAAGAGTTTGATGTGGCTGCGAATAGCCGATCTATACCTGTTCGATTTTGTGCTGCCATAATTGAATTTTCGGTTAACGGATAAAGGTATTTTAACTTTTCCCTAGAGCAAAAAATTGGTTTTTAGTTGTCTTGGTATGACGAAATTGATGGACAGGTACAGACTAAGTTGCGATCTCCTGATACATTGTCAATTCGGCTTACAGGTGGCCAGAATTTATCGTTTTCCAAACCGGAAATCGGGAAAAATGCTTGCTTTTTGCTGTACGGAAAATCCCATTTGTCCTTTAAAAAAAGCTTGTGGGAATGGGGGGCGTTGCGCAAAAGATTATTAACCGGATTGCATTCATCCTTTTCGATTGCAGAAATTTCGCCTCGAATAGCAATCATCGCTTCACAAAAACGGTCCAATTCTCGTTTATTTTCGCTTTCAGTAGGTTCAATCATCAATGTATCGGCAACTGGAAAGGACATTGTTGGGGCATGGAATCCGTAGTCAATTAACCTTTTCGCCACATCATCGACAGTAATTCCACAGGCAGCCTTGATTGGACGAAGATCGATAATACATTCGTGGGCAACCATGCTATTTTTTCCTGTATACAAAACAGGATAATGGGAAGAAAGTTGTTTGGCGATATAGTTGGCGCTCAATATTGCGGTCAAAGTACCTTGCTTCAACCCGCCCGCCCGCATCATCGCGATATAAGCCCATGGTATTGTCAAAATGCTAGCCGATCCCCAGGGTGCAGCTGATACGGTTCCAATGGTACCCGACTTTGCCGCATCAGGATTGACACCACCAACCACGGGATGATCTGGAAGAAACGGTGCGAGATGACCAAGGACCCCTATAGGCCCCATACCAGGCCCACCACCGCCGTGTGGAATGCTGAAGGTCTTGTGTAGGTTAATATGAGCGACATCGGCACCAATTAATCCCGGCCTGGAAATTCCCACCAGGGCATTAAAATTTGCACCATCGAGATAGACCTGTCCACCCGCGTCATGAACAATTCGACAGATATCACAAAATGCTTCTTCGAAAACTCCATGGGTTGATGGGTAGGTTATCATCAAAGCCGAAAGATGGTCGGCATGTTCCATTGCTTTTGCCTTGAGGTCCTCAAGGCTAACGTTTCCAGCTGAGTCACACGCGACTACGATAACGCTAAGACCCGCAAGCGTCGCACTTGCAGGGTTAGTACCATGGGCGGAGGCTGGAATGAGGCAGACATTCCTATTTCCTTCACCCTCACTTTCTTGAAATTTTCGGATCACAAGCAAACCCGCATATTCCCCTTGAGAACCAGCATTGGGTTGAAACGAAAAAGCATCGAAACCAGTCAAGTCGCACAACATTTCTTCTAGTTCTTCGAACAACTGTTGGTAACCCTGGGTTTGCTCCAAGGGAGCGAAAGGATGAAGTGCGTTAAACTCGCGATAGGATAGCGCTTGTAATTCGGTAGCTGCATTTAGTTTCATGGTACACGAGCCAAGCGGAATCATCGATCGGTCCAAGGCGATATCGCGCCGTGCCAATTTGCGCATATAGCGCATTATTTCGGTTTCACAGTGATACAGGTGAAATACTGGATGCGTTAGAAATTCATCGGTTCGAAGGAGTTTCTGTGGAATACACTCTTCCGACTTTATATCCATCTCCTTGATCTTGAGCATTTCACCAGCATGTGATGAGAAAATTTGCCAGACGGTTCGTAGCTCATGTCGAGTTGTGGTTTCATCAAATGAAACCCCCAAATGGTCGGCGTCTATTTCTCGAAAATTAATTTTCGATTCGCGAGCCTTTGCAGCAATGCGCCGAGCCCTTCCGGGAACATTGACCAGAACAGTATCGAAAAAAGCTTTATTAACTACATTAATATTTAGTTTAATCAATCCATCGGCTAAAAGCTGAGTTAATCGGTGAATCCGACCCGCGATTAGTTTTAGCCCTTCTGGTCCATGATAGATGGCGTAAAACCCTGCAATAATTGCCAACAAAACCTGGGACGTACAAATATTACTAGTCGCTTTATCTCGCCGGATATGCTGTTCCCGAGTTTGCAAGGCCATACGTAACGCTGGATCTCCCAAGTTATCAACCGAAACTCCAATGATCCGTCCTGGAATGGATCGCTTGAAAATATTACGGGTGGCAAAAAAAGCAGCATGGGGACCACCGTAGCCCATTGGTACACCAAAACGCTGGGCGCTTCCAACAACGATATCAGCACCCAATTCACCTGGCGGCTTTAATAGAACCAAGCTTAAAAGATCAGCAGCCGTTATCAGCACTGCCGCTTTGGCATGAGCTTGTTGAGAAATTTGTTGGAAATCTCTGATTTCACCACTTGATCCAGGATATTGAATCAATACGCCGAAAACATCATGGAGTTCTAAGTCTGAGTAGGGATCTCCTACAACAATCTCAAATCCTAATCCTCTAGCTCGGGTTTCGACTACAGCAATGTTTTGCGGATGGCAATCTCGATCTACAAAAAAATTTTTCGATGTACTCTTTGATACCCGTTTCGCCATTGCCATCGCTTCCGCACAGGCAGTCGCCTCATCCAACAGCGATGCATTGGCCAATTCCATACCGCTGAGATCGACGATCATTTGTTGAAAATTCAACAATGCTTCCAATCGCCCTTGGCTGACTTCAGCTTGATATGGTGTATACGCGGTGTACCACCCCGGATTTTCCATAACATTGCGTTTGATGACCTCGGGCATGATAGTATCGTAATATCCCATCCCAATCATCGACACAAAAACTTTATTGCGGGAGCGCATCTTACGTTTGTAGTTAAGTACTGCGGTTTCACTGAAATTAGATGTTAACGATAGCGGCTCATGGGAAACAATATTTTGAGGTACCGCCTTGTCTATCAGTTCCTCCAAGGAGCTTAAGTTCAAATATTCGAGCATTTGCCCAATTTGTCTAGAGTTAGGACCAATATGACGGCGTATAAAATCGCCACCCATTTCCAACTCTTTTAAGGATTTCCGAAGTGAATCCGACATGGGTCTATTTATGATAGTGATGAGGGACAAAAGGTAGGTTAACGACGGAAATTGGATGGAGGCGATTTCGAACCATTGCATCCAACAGCGTACCGGGTTGTGCGAATTTAGTGTTCAAATAACCCATTGCTACAGGGCTGTTTACCGTGGGACCGAAACCACCGCTGGTGACGCGACCGACGATGTCACCGGCTTTATTAAAAAGCTGTGCACCTTCCCTAACCGGTATTCTTCCTTCAGAAACGAGGCCTACCCGCTTACAAACTGGCCGTTCCCGAATGTCTCGAAGTATTTTGTTAGCCCCGGGGAATATTGCCGGCTGGGCATTTCTTCCAAGGTATTTTTTCGCGATCACCCAATCTAAACCAGCTTCTATTGGCGATGTGTTTTCATCTATGTCGTGTCCGTATAGGCATAGGCCTGCTTCCAGTCGCAGCGAGTCTCGAGCGCCCAATCCAATAGGTTCAACCTCCTTTTGAGCAATAAACAGGCGAGCTATTTCCTCGACTTGATCACTGTGTACCATTATTTCATACCCGTCTTCCCCGGTATATCCACACCGATTCATTATACAATCGGCACCCTGGATAGAGGATGAAGCCGAAGACATGAAGGGCAAGTGCTTGGCTTTCGGCACGAATCGCTCAATAACTTTAGATGCTTTAGGACCCTGCAGAGCTAACAAGGCTCTATCTTTGAGTTCAGCGATACTGCACTCGATGAGATTAGCCTTTAAGTGGTTAAGTACGTGTTTCTTTCGGGAAGCATTAGCCACAATCAATAAATGATCTCCACGATTAGTGATCATACAGTCATCGATGACACCACCTTGGTCGTTCGTTAACCAAGTATAGCGTTGGCGATTCAACTGGAGATTTGAAATATCACCCGGTACCAGTCGATCCAATGACGTACCTACATTATCGCCACTTACCCTAATCTGCCCCATATGAGAAATATCAAACAAGCCCGCGTGAGCACGGGTGTGGCAATGCTCCTTGATGATGCCAGATTGAAAATGGACAGGCATTTCATAGCCTGCAAATTCTACCATGCGCGCATTGCTTTCCATATGCAGGAGGAAAAGGGGAGTTTTCCTAAGCGAAGCGCTCTTTGAAGTCAATGAACTAGGTTCGGTTGTGGTTAGATCTATGCGTTGATCATAGCGTTATAACCGTCCGCATCCATCAATTTCTCTAGCTCATCCGCATTATCTATTTTTACAGAAAATAACCATGCGGAGAAGGCATCGTCATTAACTTTTTCGGGGCTATCCAATAGTGCTCCATTCACTTCCACTATCACCCCTGAAACTGGACTATAAATATCAGATGCCGCTTTAACGGATTCCACAACGGCGCATTGTTCTCCAGCGGATACCCGGTTTCCAATTTCTGGCAGTTCGATAAAAACTAAGTCTCCTAGCTCCTCTTGAGCGTGATCAGTAATACCTACTTTTACGATGTTTTGTTCATCAAGGTCTGCCCATTCGTGGGATTCAGCGTATTTTAATCCGGTCGGTAGGTTAGTCAAAATTTCCCTCAATCATGTATAAAACAAAGAATTATTATTTCATAGAATATGCTATCTAAAGGAACTTTTTTATTTAAACTATTTCGCTCACCTATATTTTAGTTATATTCAGTGTTAAAAATACTCGTGGGTACAAGTAAATCGCATGTCTTTTCCTTATGTTTTAAACTAAATAGAATCGATCCTGAACAACTAATTTTTTCTTAAGGGTAAAAGGATATGGGTAAGACTGTATACTGAATTACAGAGCTTTATCCTGGGATAGTTTCTTGGTTGATTGTTGTACTTTTTTATCAAATGTTTGTGTTCCTTTGTTGATCTGCGTTTAATCTTTGGTAAGTTTCTTGTTATAGACATTACAAGGGTAAGCCTGTTATTAGCTTGAACCTGGCTTTATAGTGGCCAATCTAGGAAATCAACTCCTTGTGGAAATATAAATGAATCCCATACTCTGGCAGCCATCCCCCCAACGTATCGAAGCCGCTAATCTAACGCGTTTTATGGCGAGAGTGAGGGCGGACCAAGGCACAGATGTTTTTGATTTTGCATCATTATATCAATGGTCGATAGATTTCCCTGAGGCGTTTTGGAGTACATTTTGGGACTTTTCCTCTGTTATCGCCAAAAAAAAGGGTAACGATATTTTGATTGGCGGAGAAAAAATGCTGGGGGTTAAATGGTTTCCGCAAGCGCGTTTGAACTATGCTGAAAACTTGCTAAAGAAGCGAAACGATAATGAATGCGCGATTATTTTTTGGGGTGAAGATCGACAAAAACGCAGTCTTACTTATGGTGAATTATATTCATGTGTATCGCAGGTAGCTCAAGCATTACGCCGAGATGGTCTTAATCCGGGAGATCGAGTTGCCGGCGTACTGCCTAATATGCCAGAAGCAATTATCGCCATGCTGGCTACTGCCAGTATCGGCGCGGTGTGGACAAGTTGTTCGCCCGACTTTGGAGTTCAAGGGATTATAGACCGCTTCGGTCAGATAGAACCGAAATTATTGTTTATTTGCGATGGTTATTTTTTTAATGGCAAAGTATTCGACACCTCGAAGCTGATCAACCGTGTGGTCAACGCTATTCCATCTATCAAGAAGGCTATTATGGTTTCTTATATCCAAAGCCATCAAGCCTCTGAAAATAGTGTGATCACCGGGTGGGACGATTATGTGGCGAATTTTTCGGGCAATATGCCCATCGAATTTGAGCAGGTTTCCTTCGGTCATCCGCTTTTTATCCTCTATTCATCCGGAACTACTGGGGTTCCGAAATGCATTGTCCATAGTGTTGGCGGTACCTTGCTTCAGCATTTAAAAGAGCACCTACTTCATGTCGATATACACCCAAAGGATCGACTTTTTTACTTTAGCACTTGTGGCTGGATGATGTGGAACTGGCTAGTTTCGGCTTTGGCCTCGGCTGCAACGCTGGTGCTTTATGATGGATCTCCTATTTATCCATCATCTACCACTCTTTTCGATATGGTTGATGAAACCCAGGTCAATATTTTTGGTGTTTCCGCCAAATATATCGATCGGATCAAGAAGTCTGGTTGTGTGCCATTCCAAAGTCACGATCTTTCATCTTTAAAAACCATATTGTCAACTGGATCACCGTTGGTCGCCGAAAGTTTTGATTTTGTTTATCATTCGGTGAAATCAAATGTTTGTCTGTCCTCGATTTCTGGCGGGACGGACATCATCTCTTGCTTTGTTCTGGGATGTCCGATTCTTCCTGTGCGTCGGGGAGAAATTCAGTGCCGGGGGTTGGCAATGAAAGTGGAGGTGTTGGATGAAAATGGACTCTCGGTTCGTCAGGAAAAAGGAGAGCTGGTGTGCTTGGCACCCTTTCCTTCTATGCCTGTTGGTTTTTGGAATGACCCGGATCAGCAACAGTATCGAGCAGCATATTTCGAAAAATATCCAGGGGTGTGGTGTCATGGAGATTATGTTGAACTCAGCGAGCATGATGGTTTAATAATCCACGGACGTTCCGATGCGATATTGAATCCAGGGGGGGTCAGAATTGGTACTACAGAAATTTATCGGCCCGTGGAACAAATCGATGAAGTTGTGGATAGTTTAGTAATTGGTCAGGAGTGGAAGGGCGATTGTCGGGTAATCTTATTCGTTATGTTGCGTCAGGATGTGGTACTTACAGAAGCTTTGACGGAGAAAATAAAGAAACAGATAAAAGCCCATTCGTCCCCTCGACATATTCCGGCAAAGATTATTCAGGTCAGCGATATTCCCCGGACCAAAAGTGGCAAGACGGTCGAATTGGCGGTGAGGGATATCGTCCACGGGCGTGCCATTAGGAATAAAGAGGCCCTTGCCAATCCGGAGTCCCTTGACCAATTTTTGAATATTACGGAATTGAAATATTGATCGTCGGTTTCTTCAGTAGGGAAAGGACGCTGATCCATTTTAGAGCAATTAGGGCTAAACTAATGTTGTACTCGGTTTTGATGTTTAATTAATGAAAACCCAAGCAACAATAATTGGCGAAGCTGACATGGGCTCGTTGGTTGTTATTGAATTCGCAAAACAATACCTTCCGTCTTTGACTGTGGATGACCTACATCCGAAATTGTTTTGGTTTCATCGATTTGGTCGGTATCGCCCCCTGCCTCATATCTGTTCTTACAATAGGCAAGTATGTTCGTGCTATGGTCCATGATACCTATCTATGTAAATTAGAGAGATATAGCACCCTGAATTTTAAGGAAAGAGTTTTGCCATTAGCTCTGGTTATGTGATCCAGCATATGTTTGGTGCAATAGCCGGTAGCTCCGAAATAATACCAAAACGCACAACTACTTATTATATAGCGGTGGGTTTACCTGGTGCTTCATTTGTCTGACCCCGTTTGTCTAATGTATTATCTTTCCGTAAAAGTATCGTTTGCATTTCAGTCAGCACCGGATAACTCAATAATCGAAAGAGTAAATGGATTGTTATGAGACAGAAAGTAATCAGTAAATACCTTCAAAATTTGGAGAAACATCTCGAAGATGAAAACCCTATTTTGTTAGAGGCAGCGAAGGCATTTCATGACTTAGATAATATTGCGTACGATCTGCGATTGATTGAAATGGACGAGTCGACTGCATGGAGAATATCCTGGTGGCCCCTGATATCCGTTCTTGGTACCTTTTCAGCGGGAAAATCGACCTTTATCAACCAATACCTAGGTCTGAAAATACAGCGTACCGGCAGTCAGGCAGTCGATGAGAAATTTACCGTTTTACATTATAGTTCCGATAAAGAAACAGTAACTCTTCCCGGTTCTGCTCTGGACGCTGATCCTCGTTTTCCTTTTTACCAGATTAGTACGCGGATTGAAGATGTTGCGAAAGGCGAGGGGCAGCGGATTAATGCCTATCTTCAACTTAAAACTTGTCCAAGCGAGCACCTTAAAGGAAAAATTGTAATCGATTCTCCAGGATTTGATGCGGACTCTCAGCGAACAGCTACCTTACGGGTGGCTAAGCATATCATTGATTTATCGGATTTGGTCCTGATTTTTTTCGATGCGAGGCGGCCGGAAGTCGGTGCAATGCGAGATACGCTGAAACACTTAGTGGCGGATACGATTAAGCGGCACGATTCGAACAAGTTTGTGTATATCCTAAATCAGATGGACGCAACTGCACGAGAAGACAATCCTGAGCATGTTGTGTCGGCTTGGCAACGGGCGTTATCAGAAAACGGTCTGACTGCGGGACGGTTTTTTATGATCTATTCCGAAGATGCTGCTATCCCGATTGAAGATGCCAATATACGCCAGCAGTTTGAAAAGAAGCGGGATTTTGACTTGAAGGATATCTATGAGCGGATAAACACTGTCGGGAACGAAAGAGCCTATCGAATTTTGAGTGCGTTAGAAAATACCGCACGCGAAATCGATAAAATTGCAATTCCAGAAGTTTGGGATGCACTTAAACGGTGGAAGAAACTCGTTCATTTATCAGATGCAGCGATTGCGTTTACAATTATTGGTGGCGTTGGGTTCCTCGCGTTTTATTCCGGATTACTGGGGTTCCTCATTCAACCGTCATTTGTGCAGGTTGAACTAGGCATTTTGATTTTAGTGATGACGCTTTTTCACTATTATGTTAGCGAATTTTTTGCAAAGCGTATTCGAAAACAGCTTCAAAAACGCAGGATAGAGCTTAATTTGGCCGAAAATCTCGAGTTTGCTTTTGACCAAAATACAACGTTTCTGCGGATCTTTTTGCCTGTTACGCGCCCAATAGGGTGGAATAACCAAGTACACATGAAAATCTTGTCCATCCTTGAGCAGTCGAAGGAATTGGTTCAATCGTTGAATAATGCGTTTAGCAATCCATCAAGCAAATCGACAACAACGCGAACTAATGGAACCGATGAAATTTTCGATGACATAGATGAAATCAACCCAAATACAGGGGATCAAAACGATAATCGTCCGGATTCAAATAGCAGTATCCAATAGTATTTTCAGTTCAAATAAAAATTAACTTCATTTCAGCTTGTTAAAGGCGAGTTGTGTATCCCGTATATGTGTAGATATCAGCGACCATGAAAGCGTAGGCATAATGGCTATCCAGGTTGGGAGTCTGTGTCCTAAACACGCGGGTTAGCGATGGAACAATATTTTATTTTCCAGGTTTGTTCCAGTTTATTGATAATTGCTGGGTAAACAAATAATTTTCTAAAGGGATCGATGACTTTCATATAAACAGGCGTTAGCTGACTGGTGTTTTTTATATAGATGGCCCAGTAGATGCGATAGCCCTCCGCGGTTCGCTCCATGGCCATCAGCGAAAATGCGTGTACAGTGGCGTTGACAATTTCGTCCAGTGCCTCGTTCTCGAATTCGTATAGGGCGTGAAATGAACCGATGAGTGGAGTCCCTGGTTGAACTAGCGAATGGTCTAATTCATTTTTGGTCAACCTTCCAGCATAAGACGAAGCCGTATTTTGTTGATTCGCATTGTCCCACCCTAACAAATCGCCCAGTATGTTGCGGAGTTTGAATAATTGCTTAACAGCAGGGCTGAGATCCTGAATGTGTTTTTCTGACCAAAGAGTTCGGAAATCACGAAGTTTGTGATCTCCGCATCCAGCGGAAAGTTGAAATACCCAGACATCATGTAACGAAACATCTGCGAGCATTTTGTGCACGCGCAGTGCTTTGCGTTGATATTCTGTTTTCGATATCTGCATCTTTTTACTTTCTCCAAGCAGATCCCATTCACTGGCGACAATCAGTACTAACAGTCCTATGATCAAGACACCAACCAGGCCAGCCAATATAGCAACTAG
>CAZZET010000030.1:29775-35423 GCA_964653275.1 uncultured Methylococcales bacterium | reverse complement strand
CTGCTAGATGTATTGCGGTTTACGAGTGACTATGGATTAAACGGCGCGTTTTATTTAAAGCACAAAAACCCAGCTGCAATGGGGTGTAACCGGGCTTTAAGGAGGTTTTGTGACTCCTACACCCTTGCTGAACGTAGAGGCTTTTATTGCCAATTTTATCTCCCCTTTTTTTCAATTTAGTCCCTGAGGAAACGCCTCACGGACTAAAACATCTTAATCTTTGACAAACTCCACAAAAATGCTATGCAAAGCTCCCTATACTTCGATTGACGAATAGGCTCCGAAGCTAAGGCCATGCACGAGTACATGGCGAAGTACCACGCAAACGACAGATCCATTATTCTCCAGATAGTGTTCAATCATGAGTTTAGAGCAGTGATTATTGAGTTGAAATGAAAGTCCTATTTCAACCAACTTCTAACGTTCCCAACGGTGATTCGGGAAGCAAAGGCCTGTAAGGAGGCTAAGCAACAAAAAGGTTTATTACGAGTAGGGGATTAAGATTTTAATTTCAGTTTATTGCAAGGGGTATACAGATGAATATGACTAGATGGGTTCGGTTTATTCTATGGATGTTCGTTTTCTTCACTGGCTCAGCACAACTGCACGCGAATGAATATTTTGATCTCGCTGATGGTCGTACTTTGAAGAATGGGATGACAAGAACTGAAGTTATATCTCTAATAGGCAAACCGACCTTTCGTGAAGTTGAATCGAGTGCTTTAACGGTAAACCATAATTTAGGCGCAAGTACTGTAGAAACATGGTCGTATTTTCTAGATAAATCAGTAGGGGGGAGGCATCTTGTTTCGATTACCTTAGAACAGGGAGTAGTCGTTGGAGTAAATTGGCAAAAACGTGTGCAGAGGTGATGGCTATAGGTGTCCTTTTTGAGTTTATATCTTATCGTTGGGTTGTTGGAGATAGCGGTCAATATCTTCCTTTGAAAACCCAACCCGGTGTGCAACGTAGTCAGCGTGACTTACCCTTGATATTCCATCAATTAACCGATAGGTCGGATTCATTTCATCGAACTCGACTTGTTTGGTTAGGCCTATTCCTTCTTCTGCGAATTGGTCGACCAATTCATGGTTATGCGTGATCAGGATTGTATTGTTATTTCTCCGGAAGAACCCCTGAAGAATGTTGTAGGACGTGACTAACTTTTCTTGGTAGGTCGTACCTTCAGACAATTCGTCGAGGATTACCAGACTTTTGGATGTTGTGGACAAAAAAATAGCTTTCGTGCGTTTCAGTTCTGTGCCAAATCGCCCCTCTGTCTCTTTCAAAGAACTGAACCCTGGAATCTGATAATGAATATGGTCTGCAACACTCAGATGTGCCTCACTGGCAGGGACATAGCTACCGATTTGTGCTAACAATTGAATTTGGGTTATGGTCTTACAAAATGCAGTTTTTCCACCACTATTGGGTCCGGTGATAAAGCAAAGTTGGCTATCCTTAAGCTCGATACTATTCGGTACGTAATTCGGGTTATCTTTAGCTAATATCGGATTTCTTATTTGAGTTAATGCGAGCCAATGTTTTTCGGATTCATATAGCTTTGGCATTGTCATATACGAGCCAAAAGATTGGGCGTATTGTGATAAAGAGAGAAGTTCATCAAG
Source organism: uncultured Methylococcales bacterium (assembly GCA_964653275.1). Lineage (GTDB taxonomy): Bacteria > Pseudomonadota > Gammaproteobacteria > Methylococcales. The sequence continues at coordinate 33,795 of CAZZET010000030.1, read as the reverse complement.
TTTGCCGATAACGTCTAGATTGGTATGAACCTCGGGCGAGTCTCGAAAAGTTTCTCTGAGCGGGAAAATGCAAAAATCACGGTCATAAGTGCCTACCATTGCAAAGTAAGCTATAAGAAAAAGCGGAAAAATGATTGTGCTGGTGATAGTCAGCATCGAGCCAGTACTCGGTAAGTCGAATAGTAGACTGCCGAAAAAATCCAAAGCCATTAAGATCCCGAAGGTAAATAACAAAAAGAACGGCTTAAATAAAGTGGGTCGAAAACGGGCCGCAGGTGTATTCCAATGTTTTTCCTGGCCAGTTATCATGCCATTGTGGGCACAATAAACCGGTCCGCGCATCAAAGCGAAAACACGAGTTTTTTCAAATGCCTTAAGTTGTGAAAACAAAGTCCTCAAATACTCGGACTTCGGGGGCGTGATAGTTTTCGCGCCTGCGATTAAATTTAGCCAGAAACGCGTGCCCTTTTGGTAGGATTCATAACCGAATCCTTCGCTTTCCAAGTCATTTTTTGGATCTCCGAAAAATCCAAGAAAGTTATTGTAGAGTAGTTTATAAAAGTCCTTTTCTCGTTTTGCCGCTTCGCTAATGAGTTCGTCGATTTTTGTTTTGAGCGCGGGATTGGAGTCAATCTCCAATAAGGCTTCTTGTCGTAATTGAATATTTTTAAGGTCAGTTGGAGGGGTTGCAAGGGTACGGTACAAACACGCCTGCCCTACGCGTGTTTGGGCATAATTTAGAACATCGAATAGCTTATCGACCTCAATTGCATCAAAAGTCAGTTTATCAAGTGCCGATTGTCCGTTTTCTTCAGGCATCGAGCCTCGAATTTTAGGAGGCCTGGTAGCTTTAGCGTGGAGTATAGTATTACTCATTAGATACAAGATAATGTTTAGACAGGCTTGATCGATTACGATTATATCGCATTTCCAAAATATACTGGTTCCGGTTGGTGTGTCAATTGAAAAGTACTGATGATTGGTGAGTTTAGAATTCTCGTGTGGTTGGCGGCCACCTGTAGGAAGACAATATTCTGAAATTTCATTACTCAATCTACATGTGTCTGATTCAGTAAGCGGTATTTTGGGATCGATTTATTGTTTGTGCTGCAACTCGGATACCTCGGCAAATGTCGCTAAAGGCGTGATCCTGATTATCCCAGCTTGTTACGGGTTTAGCATCGACAGGCAAAGCCTGTAATTTAGAAAAAGGTGCTCCGGACCAGTCTACTTCGCGCAGCATAATTGGAATAACTCGTGCTTCTGCTTGCGTATGGCGCTTCATAGAACATTCAAGCTCTTTACACCAACAATAATCCGAAGCGATAAAATCAGGACTGATTAGCAGTAAGATGATGTCTGCTGATTTCAGATAGTGGTCTATCTCGGCGGCCCATTCATTACCAGCGCCTATATTACGGTCGTGCCAGCTCTTTACTATCCCTTGTCGTTTCAGAATACTCAGATGTTTATCTAACTCATCCCTTAGAAGCTGGTCTTCATGAGCATATGAGTAAAAAATAGTGATCGGTCTGATCTGTTCTGCTTGCATAGTATTGATCTCTGGAGATGATGTTGTGGTTACAGACTCTCCAAGTGCTTCTATTTGTGCTTCCAGTTCTGATCGCTCCAGTTCGGTTTTTGAAATTCTCTGATCCATCCGCAGTTGCTCCTCCACGCGAGTTTCAGCGTCCCGCTGCTGCGTGAGTTCCGACAAAATTTTAGTTAATCGGTCCCATCGAACTAATAGTTCTTGCCGTCTTATTTCCAGCATTCTTTGTTTCACGTTCCTGTTTGCCTATTTTGGTTATTTTGCTGAGCGTTACGAAGTTGTTCAATAGTCCATTCTAGGCGAGCGTGGATATCTTTCAGATTACCAGTAGGGGGCCTCAAGGCTTGCAGTTCGACTAGGGCATCAATATTGTTGTTATTCAATATAGTGTTCAAAGTGTTATCGATAACGCGATACGCGGCAACACCGTACAGCGTGTTTTTGGCGTTCTTACGTAACAAGAATAACCGTTTCAGCAAGCTGGGATCGCTCACGGTCCCAAGTCCTGACGCTGCACCACGACGAACCCTAGCAAGATTGTGGGAAAGCAGGTCGATACCTTCATTCGGTGAATTTTTGGCAATGGCATAAGCGATATTGTATTGCCAGGGAAGACTGGGTGGTGGGCTCGAAGCATTATCGACACCATTCGATTCATCAAGAGTGATACGGTTGCGACGATTGCGATATTTACGTATCTTGTTGTCGATGACTTGGAGTTGAGATTTTAGAAACGTAAGTACTTCTGCCGGTTGTTTATCTACGGTAGCCAAGTAAAAATAACCAATCGATATTAGAGAGCTAGTATCACTTTTCAACACGTCGAGTATGATCTTTGTGGCTTCCTCTGTGCCAATTTGGCTGAGCGAAGAGAGAGCTGTTGCACGATCACCTATTCGTCGATTGGTATCTTTCGAAATAGTTTTTAACAATATAAGACTATCTGGGGTATTCATTCGGCCCGCATGTCGTATAGCGATTGCTCGGATTTCAGGGTCTTCGTGTTGCAACAATTGTTGTACTTGGGGCAGGTGCTCAATTGTGCCATGAGTTTTAATTGCCGTTAAAACGGCTCTTTTAACGCTTGGGCCTTTGCCATCAGCTAATGAGAGCAGCGTAGAAAGACTCCAGTTTGTTCCTATCGAACTCAAAAGCTGTGCTAGTTTTTCTCGTATTTTTGGATCTTGACTATTCAGTATTGGTTGCAGAATTGCAGTACGCTCCTCAGGTTTAATAATAGCCATTGCCAAAGCAGTATTCAGATCGGGTTTGGTTTTTGATGATAAGCCAGATTCATAAATATTCGTAATAGTTGTTTGTATCTGAGAATTTGAAGGATCAATCTTAGCGAGTGCTAAAAGAGTTTCGGATGGAAAATATGCGGGATCTTGTTTTTGTTGTACCAACCGGATCAAAGTTCCTATAGCAGTTTTATCTTGAAGATCGCCCAAGGTCTGGATAATGGTAGATCGCAATTTTGTTTCCTTATTCTTTGGACCTATTGAATGGTCGTTAAAGTCCAAAGATTGCAAGATCTGCAATAGTTCCGATACCACCGGTTGTGCGCGTAATTTACCCAGGTTTTCGATGAGTTTTCTTTTAGTATCCAGGTTAGGTGAAATTGGATCGGTAAGCATCTCAATCAAACGCGGTATTACTTGTGGGTCGCCAATTGATCCAAATGCGTCAAGAATTAAATGGATATTGATAGAAGATGATTTACTGGATAATAAATTTTCCAGCGCCGGGACTGCGTCTGGGTTTTGTATGAGACCCAGGGCCGTCACCGAATCATTGCGAATGTTGCGGTTTGGATGGGAGAGTAATTTTAAAAGGTCATTGATAGAACTAGGACTACCAATTTGGCCTATGGCGCTGATCGCGGCACTTTGAATACTGACGTCGCTATCGTCGAGTTGGTTGTGTAGTGTTGGAAGCGCTCGAGGGTCGGCTAAGCCTCCCAATGCCTTGATCGTTGTTTTCTTTACCTGTGAGTTTTTGTTATCAAGTTGTGCAATGAGTTTTTGGATGAGTAATGGATTGTTATTTTTTTTCATGGTTTGTATCGAAAGTTCATATTGACCTCCATAGAGCCCATTAATTAAGAGGTCGGTGGCTTCAGGATTATTGCTTGATACCAACGTTGCAATCACTCTTCGCTTTTGTGAATTGTTCAGATTTTTATTGTCGGCAAGTTGGCGAAATAATTTCAATGTTTCGGGGTCATTAGAATGTCCGAGTATATCTAGTAGTTCACTTATCCTATTATTTCGATTATCAACCGAATATTGTCGGTTAATCAGTTTTTCAAGTTGCTCACCTAGGATACGAGTGACGTCATTATGTCCCAGTTTTGCCAACGCAAAGGCGGTTTCGTAGACAACTTCTTCGTCTGGATCATTAAGCAATTTCTGTAGCGCAGGGATTGCCTGCTCATACTTTATTTTTCCCAAGGTTTGAATAATCGC